>JBBSPY010000265.1:0-4724 GCA_038258415.1 Burkholderiales bacterium | reverse complement strand
TTCTTCTTCTCGGGGCGCGCGATCTCGATCGTCGCCACGCCATTGAGGATCGCCGTCTTGATGGTCATCTCGTCTCCCGCGGTGATGGCGAATCAGACGCGCTCGAAGATGCCCGCCGCGCCCTGCCCGGTGCCAACGCACATCGTCACCATTCCGTACTTGAGGTTCTTGCGGCGCAACGCGTGCACGACCGTCGCCGCGCGGATCGCGCCGGTGGCGCCGAGCGGGTGACCGAGCGCGATGGCACCGCCCATCGGATTGACCTTGGCCGGGTCGAGACCGAGTTCGCCCATGACGGCGAGCGATTGCGCGGCGAAGGCCTCGTTCAGCTCGATCCAGCCCATGTCGTCGAGCTTCAGGCCTGCGCAGCGCAGCGCAGCGGGAATCGCCTCGATCGGGCCGATGCCCATCACCTCCGGCGGCACGCCGCGGCTGGCGAAGCTCACGAAGCGCGCCAGCGGCTTCAGGTCGAAGCGCTTGACGGCGGCCTCGCTGGCGAGGATCAGCGCGCCGGCGCCGTCGCTCGTCTGCGAGCTGTTGCCGGCCGTCACCGAGCCCTTGGCGGCGAACACGGGCCTCAGCTTCGCGAGCGCCTCGAGAGACGTGTCGACGCGCGGCCCTTCGTCGGTCGCCACGTTGCGCGTCTTCGTCTTCGTGCGCCCCGTCGCGAGATCGGGCGTGCGCTCGACCACGTCGATCGGCGTCATCTCGTCGGCGAAATCGCCGGCCGCGATCGCGCGCAGCGCCCGCTGGTGAGACTCGAGCGCGAACGCGTCCTGCGCCTCGCGGCTCACCTTCCACTGCGTCGCGACCTTCTCCGCGGTGAGTCCCATGCCGTAGGCGATGCCGATGTTCTCGTCGTGTTCGAATATCTTCGGATTGAACGACGGCTTGTTGCCGCCCATCGGCACCAGGCTCATCGACTCGGCGCCGCCCGCAATCATCACGTCGGCCTCGCCGACGCGAATCCGGTCTGCCGCCATCTGCACCGCCGTGATCCCGGACGCGCAGAAACGGTTGACGGTGACGCCGCCGATGGGTTTCGGGAATCCGCACAGCGCGACCGCGATCCGAGCCATGTTCATGCCCTGCTCGCCTTCGGGACACGAGCAGCCGACGATGGCGTCCTCGATCGCCGCCGGGTCGAGCGACGGCACCTGCGTCATCGCGCTCCTGATCGCGGCGATCAGCAGGTCGTCGGGCCGCGTGTTGCGGAAGTAGCCGCGGCCCGAGCGGCCGATCGGCGTGCGGGTGGCGGCGACGATGTAGGCGTCCTGGACTTGCTTGCTCATGGGAATGTCCTTCGTTCTCAGTTGCGAACCGGCTTGCCCGTCTGCAGCATGCCCATGATCCGTTCCTGCGTCTTCGGGTTGTCGAGGAGCGCGCAGAAGCGCTCGCGCTCCATTGCCATCAGGTAGTCCTCCGTCACCAGCGAGCCGGCGTCGACGTCGCCGCCGCAGATCACCTCGGCGATCTGCATCGAGACGTGGAAGTCGTGGGCGCTGGCGAAGCCGCCGTCGCGCAGGTTGACGAGCTGGCCCTGGATGGTCGCGATCGCGTTGCGCCCCGCCACCGGGAACGTCGCCCTCAGCGGCGGCCGCCAGCCGCTCTCGGCCATCGCCCTGACCTGCGCGGTGGCGACGTGCAGCAGCTCGTCCTTGTGGGCGACGATCACGTCGCCTTCGATCAGGTAGCCGAGCTTCCTCGATTCGGGCGCGCTGGTGCCGACCCTGGCCATCGCGGCAGCCGAGAACGGCTCGCGCAGGAACGGGAACAGGTCGACGTTGGCGCCACCCGCCGATGCCATCTCGGCCGCACGCCTGGCGACGTACGCGAGACCGCCGCCGCCGGGAATCAGCCCCACGCCGACCTCGACGAAGCCCATGTAGCTTTCCATCGCCGCGACGCGTCGCGCCGAGTGGATCGCCAGCTCGCAGCCACCGCCGAGCGCCATGCCGCGCACCGCCGCGACGACTGGCACTGCCGCATAGCGGATGCGCAGCATCGCGTCCTGCAACTTCTTCTCCTCGGGGAGGATGCCCTTGCCGCCGCTCTTCATGAAGATCGGCATCAGCGCTTCGAGGTTGGCGCCGGCGGAGAACACGTCGTCGGGCGACCAGATCACGAGGCCGCGGTACGACGCCTCGGCGAGCTCGACGGCCTTGAGCAGCCCTTCGGTCACCGTCGGGCTGATCAGGTGCAGCTTGGCGGTGATGCTGGCGATCAGCACCTCGCCTTCGCCGTCGCGGGTCCACACCCGCACCTCGTCATTGGTCCACACCTCGGTCCCCGACTTCAGCGCCTCGCTCGAGCCACCGCCGAGCACGCCCTCGCGAAACGCCTGGCGCTGGTAGACCGGAAGCGACGTCGGCGCATCGAAGCGTGCGTAGGCGGCGCTCCAGGACCCTTCGGGGCGATGCACGCCGGCGTCGTTCGAGCCGAGGCCCTCGAACACCCACGGCGGCAGCGGCGCATTCGACAGCGCCTTGCCGGCGTCTACGTCGGCCTGCACCCAGCCGGCCACCTGCTTCCAGCCAGCCGCCTGCCATAGCTCGAACGGCCCTTGGCTGGTGCCGAAGCCCCAGCGCATCGCGAAGTCGACATCGCGCGCGCTCTCGGCGACGTCGCCGAGGTGCACTGCCGCGTAGTGGAACGAGTCGCGGAGGATCGCCCAGAGAAACTGCGCCTGGGGGTTCTTCGAGTCGTGGAGCAGCTTCAGCCGCTCCGCAGGCGGCTTCTTCAGGATGCGCGCGACGATGTCGTCGGCCTTGCCGCCCGCGGGGACATAGTCGTTCTTGTCAGCGTCGTAGCGCAGGATGTCCTTGCCGACCTTCCTGTAGAACCCGGCGCCGGTCTTCTGGCCGAGATGCCCTTGCGCGATCAGCTTCTCGAGCACCGGCGGCGTCGCGTAGCTGGCAAAGAACGGGTCACCCTCGAGGTTGTCCTGCAGCGTCTTGATGACGTGCGCCATCGTGTCGAGGCCGACCACGTCGGCGGTGCGGAAGGTGCCCGAGCTGGCGCGGCCGAGCTTCTTGCCGGTGAGGTCGTCGACCACGTCGTAGGTCAATCCGTAGGTCTCGGCCTCCTTCATCGTCGCCAGCATGCCGGCGATGCCGACGCGGTTGGCGATGAAGTTCGGCGTGTCCTTGGCGCGCACGACCGATTTGCCGAGCGCGGTGGTGACGAAGGTCTCGAGCTGGTCGAGCACCTCCGGCAGCGTCGACGGTGTCGGGATCAGCTCGACCAGCGACATGTAGCGCGGCGGGTTGAAGAAGTGGATGCCGCAAAAGCGCGGGCGAATCGTCTCGGGTAACGCCTCCGACAGCTTGGTGATCGACAGCCCGGACGTGTTGCTCGCGACGATCGCGTGCGGCGCCAGCGCCGGCGCAACCTTGGCGTACAGATCGAGCTTCCAGTCCATGCGCTCGGCGATCGCCTCGATGATCAGATCGCATTCGGCGAGCTTGCCGAGGTCGTCGTCGTAGTTGGCGGCCTCGATGAAGGCAGCGTCCTCAGGCACGCCGAGCGGCGCGGGCTTGAGCTTCTTCAGTCCGTCGATGGCCCTGCGGACGATCCCGTTCTTGTCGCCCTCCTTCGCCGGCAGGTCGAACAGCACGACCGGCACCCTGCAGTTCACGAGATGCGCCGCGATCTGCGCGCCCATCACCCCGGCGCCGAGCACGGCCACCTTCCTCACGTTGAATCGCTTCATGTTCACTCCACCCGGATCCAGGTCTGCGTGCGGCCGAACAGCGGCGTGCCGATGTAGCCGCGCACGTCGAGCTTCCTGCCGTCGTCGACGACGGTGAGCTTGACACGGTAGACCTTGCCGTTGTTCGGATCGAGGATGTCGCCACCGGAAAAGACGTTCGGCTCGCCCGGGTCCGCCTTGACGTTGCGGACGATCGTCATGCCGAGGATCGGCTGGTTCTTGCGCTCGTCGCTGCAGTCCTTGCAGACCGCGTCCTTCGGCGCATCGGGATCGAGCAGCTTCTCGACCTTGCCGGAGTAGACGCCGCCCTGCTCGACGATGCGGACAAGCGACTTCTCCTTCTTCGTGTTGTCGTCGATCGTCTTCCAGACGCCGGCTGGCGTCGACTGGGCCAGAGCGGTCGCCGAGGCGAGCGCCATCACGGCGATGGTGGCGATGCGGGCGAATGGGGTTGTCATGTCGTCGTCTCCTTGCGTGTCGTCATCAGAACAAGGCCGCGTCGAGCGCGAGCAAGGGCTCGGCCCCGGCGCGAGCCGAGCGGATCAGGCCGGCCGTCTCGGGCAGCAGCTTGGCGAAGTAGAAGCGCGCGGTCGCGAGCTTGGCGACGTAGAACGGGTCGCCTGCATCCTGCTTCTCGAGCGCGATCTTCGCCATCCTCGCCCACAGGTAGGCGAACGTCAGGTGGCCGCACACGCGCAGATAGTCGACCGCCGCGGCACCGACCTCGTCGGGGTTCTTGAGCGCCTTCATGCCGATCTCGGTGGTGAGCTTGGTCACCTTCTCGCCGAGGTCGGCGAGCGGGTTTACGAACTCCTGCATCGCTTCGTTCACGCCCTCTTCCTCGACGAACTCTCGCACCATGGCGCCGAATTTCTTCAGCTTCGCGCCGTTGTCGGACAGCACCTTGCGACCGAGCAGGTCGAGCGACTGGATCGTGTTCGTGCCCTCGTAGATCATGTTGATGCGCGAATCGCGGACGAACTGCTCCATCCCCCACTCGTGGATGTAGCCG
>JBBSPY010000264.1:0-4728 GCA_038258415.1 Burkholderiales bacterium | reverse complement strand
GAGCGCCCAGGTGCCGGCCTTGTCGAGCCACATCAACGGCGTCTCGATGACCAGCGGCTTGTCGAGGCCGAGCGACAGCGCGACCTGCAGCGCCTTCAGCGCGTTGTCGCGGCAGTCGGGGTAGCCGGAATAGTCGGTCTCGCACATGCCGCCGATGAGCACGGAGAGGCCGCGCCGGTCGGCGACGGTCGCGGCGAAGGTGAAGAAGAGCAGGTTGCGGCCGGGGACGAAGGTGTTGGGCAGACCGGTCGCGTTCATCTCGATCTCGCGCTCGCGGGTCAGCGCGGTGTCGCTGAGCTGGCCGAGCAGCGAGAGGTCGAGGACATGGTCTTCGCCCAGCCTGCCCCGCCATGCGGGAAAGCGCGCCGACAGCGTGGCGCGAACGGACTGCCGTGCTTCGAGCTCGACGGCATGACGCTGGCCGTAGTCGAAGCCGATCGTCTCGACGCGGGCGTAGCGCCCGAGCGCCCAGGCGAGGCAGACCGTCGAATCCTGGCCGCCGGAGAAGAGCACCAGCGCGTGGCGCGGATCGGTCGTCAAACCCAGTCTCTCAGCCGCGCAGCTGGCCGCTGCCCAGAACGACCCACTTGCGCGAGGTGAGGCCCTCGAGGCCGACGGGGCCGCGGGCGTGCAGCTTGTCGGTCGAGATGCCGATCTCGGCGCCGAGGCCGTACTCGAAGCCGTCGGCGAAGCGTGTCGACGCATTGACCATCACGCTCGCCGAATCGACCTCGCGCAGGAACTGCATGGCGGCGGCGTGCGAGTCCGTGACGATGGCGTCGGTGTGGTGCGAGCCGTGGCGGTTGACGTGGGCGATCGCGTCGTCGAGCGTGTCGACGACGGCAACCGAGATCACGGCGTCAAGGTACTCAGCGTCCCAGTCGGCGTCGGCCGCCGGCGTCGCGTGCAATCCGTCGACCGACCGCAGCGTCGCCAGCGCGCGGCTGTCGCCGCGCATCTCGATCCCCTTGGCAGCGAACCTCGCGCCGATTCGCGGCAGGAACGCCTCGGCGATCGCCACGTGCACGAGCAGCGACTCGGCTGCGTTGCACGGCGACAGCTTCTGCGTCTTGGCGTTGTCGACGATGCGCTCGGCCATCTCCAGGTCGGCGCCGGCGTCGACGTAGACGTGGCAGTTGCCGTCGAGGTGCTTGAGCACCGGCACCTTCGACTCGCGGGCGATCCGCTCGATCAGGCCTTTGCCGCCGCGCGGGATGACGAGGTCGACCGACTCGGCGTTGGCGACCAGGTGTCCGACCGCCGCGCGGTCGGTGGTGCGCACGAGCTGCACCGCATCGGGCGGCAGGCCGGCTTCGGCGAGTGCCTCCGAGACGATCTCGGCGAGCGCGGCGTTCGACCCAATCGCTTCCGAGCCGCCGCGCAGGATGCAGGCGTTGCCGCTCTTGATCGCCAGCGACGCGGCCTCGATGGTCACGTTCGGCCGACTCTCGTAGATCATGGCGAAGACGCCGAGCGGAACCCGCATGCGGCCGACACGGATGCCGCTCGGCTGCTCGCGCAACTCATCGATCTCGCCGATCGGGTCGGGCATCGCGGCAATCTGCTCGCAGCCGAGGGCGACGGTCTCGATCGCGTCGTCGTCGAGGCGCAGGCGCTCGACCAGTGGCGCGTCGAGGCCGGCGGCGCGCGCGGCGGCGACGTCGCCGGCGTTTCGCTCGACGAGCTCGCCGCGGCGCTCGCGCAACTTCGCCGCCAGCGCCAGCAGTGCGGCGTTGCGCATCGCCACCGGCGAGCGGGCCAGCACCGCGCTCGCGGCTCTCGCAAGCGAGCCCATGTGGGCGACGGTGGCTTGAAGGTCCGCGGCGGTCATGACGTCGATTCTTTCAGATCGGCCGGTGCGTCAGGCCGGCGTCGGGTTCGGGCACCGGACGAGCACGAGGTGGCCGTCAGGGTCGCGGCCGAGTGCGGTCCACTCGTCGAGCCGCTCGACGGCACAGCGGGCGGCCTGCCAGCGCTCGACGATCACGTCGAGATCGTCGCCGCCGCGCACGCGCATCGTCAGCCGGTCGCCGATGTCCTCGAGCAGTCCGTTGCCAGGCGGCAACCCCGGCACCTCGGGTGTGCGATAGCCGAGCAACTCGATGTGAAAGCCCTCGTCGCCCGGGACGACGAGCGGCACGACCTCGACGACCGCACCGGGAACGCCGTCGAGCGCATCCTGCGCGGGCCCGCGGTTCACCTGCCGGCTCGACACCGCGAGGCCGAGCACCGAGGTGTAGAACGCGATGCTGCGCCGGACGTCGGCCGAGTCGATCGCCGAGTGGTCGATGCCGACGGTCGGCGCGTCGCTCGAGCCGCGGCCCTGCCAGCGCGTTCCGGCGCCACCGTCGGCGAAGGCGATGAGCTCGAGCGGATGCCCGTCGGGGTCGCGGAACTTGAACGCCGTCGCCCCGCCGCTGGACGCTGGCAGTCGAGCGGCGCCGTCTTCGGAGATGGCAGCGGGCGAGAAGCGGAGCAGGCGTGCCATCGCCGCCGGCATGTCGTTCGTGACGATGGCGATGTGCTGGAACGCCGGCGCGCCTACTGGCTCGCCGGGGTTGACGCCGCCGCGGTGGCGCTCGAATCCGATCGGCGCGCGCAGCTCGACATGCTCGTCGCCCAGTCGCAGGCGCCGGTGCCGCGCCGGGGCGTCGTTGGCGGCGGTGTCGTCGGTTTGGTCTTCGGCCGAGACGAAGCCGAGCGCGAGCTCGTAGAACTCGACCGAGCGGTACAGGTTGGAGACGGTTCGACGGAATCCGTCGATGCGGGTGATGCGTGCGGCGTCGGTCATGGTCGTTGGGCGCCGCGCCGGTTGACGTCGAGCGCGTACAGGGTGTCGCCAGCACAGAGAAAGAGGCGGCTGCGCAGGCGCCCGCCGAAGCAGAGGTTGGACACCGCCGTCGGCACGGCGATGCGACCGAGCAGCGCGCCGCTCGGGTCGATGCAGTGCACGCCGTCGCCGGCGCCGCACCAGAGGTGACCGTCCTCGTCGCAGCGCAGGCCATCTGCATAGCCGGGCGAGACGGTGTGGAACGTGCGCCCTCGCGACAGCCGCGTGCCATCGCCGACGACGTCGAAAGCGCGAATGCAGCGCGTCGGCTCGGCGGCGAACTGGTCGCCGGTCTCGGTGATGTAGAGGCGCTTGCCGTCGGGCGCGAAGGCGATCCCGTTCGGACCGGTGAAGTCGTCGGCGACGCACTCGATCGCGCCGCTCGCCGGGTCGAAGCGATACACCGATGGCGGCAGCTCGGCGTGCTGCCGCTCGCCCTCGTAGTCGGTCTCGATGCCGTAGGTCGGGTCGGTGAACCAGACCGCGCCGTCGTCCGCGACGACGACGTCGTTCGGCGAGTTGAGGCGCTTGCCCCGGTAGCGGTCGATGAGCGTGACCAGGGTGCCGTCGAGTTCGGTGCGAACGACCGCGCGCAGGCTGTGCGAGCAGCCGACGAGACGGCCCTCGAGGTCGCGGGTGTGGCCGTTGGGATGACCCGCCGGAGACCGGAACACGCTCGCCTCGCCATCGTCGGCGATGCGGACGATCCGGTCGTTCGGGATGTCGCTCGCCAGCAGCACGCGATGGTCGGCGAACCACACCGGCCCTTCGAACCACCGACCGTGGGCGATCGGCTCGAGGCGCGCGTTGCCGAGCACGAAGCGGCGGAAGCGCTCGTCTTCGTAGGTGTAAGTGGGTGCTTCGAACACCGCGCTCAGCGGCCCGTCCGGCGGGTGGCGCTCATCGATGGTGGCAGGGGAGGGCGAGCGACTGCGTGTGCAGCTGGACGATCATGAGGTGCGCGGGCTCGTCGCCGACGGTGCCGGAACGGTGACCCAGGCGGCCCTCGGCGTCGGGCTTGCAGCGCTGGTCTTCGCCGAACGAGAGCTCGCCCGGCCCCATCTCGACGCGTTGCCCGTCCATCGATTCGACGAACCATCGCCCCGACAGCGGCACGATCCACTGCGGCTTCGGGTTCTCGTGCCAGTCGCCGATCCAGCCGACGGGCTGCACCGAGAAGATCAGCGTCGATTCGCCGCGGCCGAGCGCGTCGTTACACTGAGGATCCGCACCGCCCATGCTGGCAGGCGAGAAGTCGGCGATCTCGCAGCGCGTCTGCCGGCTCTTTCCGTCGGCGTCGGTCCACAGGTGCCAGTACGGGGTAACCGGCTTCTTGCCCAGATCGCTCATGCTGCAGCACCGGCAAATCGCGCGCCCGCTGCGACCAGCAGCAGACCGCCGGCGAGCCCGAGGTTCTTCATGAAGGCCCAGAAATGGTCGCGCGCCACGCTGTCCCGTGCGGCCCAGAAGTCGCCGACATGCCAGAAGGGATGGAAGAGCACCGCCGTGGCGACGCAGAAGGCGGCCAGCAACAGCGCCGCATCGCGCGCCCACCAGCCGCCGACGATGCAGACCGGCGCCGCCAGCTCGAGCGCGCCGCCGAGCACGAGCAGGAACGGGGCGCCGGGCATGAACGACGACCGGGCCTGCGCCAGCGCTTCTTTTCGGTGCAGCATCTTGTCAAAGGCGCTGAAAGGGAACATCGAGACCAGCAGGACGCGGCCGGCGAGGTCGAGCGTTGCCGCGTCGAATGGCAGCGTCATGCCGGTCGAGTGGCGCGGGGCTGCCGGGTCGACACGCCGAGCCGCTCGGCGATGCGGTCGGCGACGCGCAGCGCGTTGGCGACGATCGTCAGCGTCGGGTTGACCGCGCCGATCGACGGGAAGAAGCTCGCGTCG
>JBBSPY010000263.1:0-4735 GCA_038258415.1 Burkholderiales bacterium | reverse complement strand
TCGGCATCCCACGCAAATGCTGTAAGGCCCGTCCAGTGCGCTTCTTGGCACTGTTGCCCTGAGGGCGGCCGAGCCGTCCAACGCTGGGCTTGACCGGGCAGGGAAAACGGTTGACTGCAACTGCTGCACCTGGCGTATGACCACGAGTCGGAGCTCCGCACGCGTATTGGTTGTCACATGGACTTAACTCGCTCAAACGCCACTTCGCGTCACGCTGTACAGGCCCCCTTGGGCGATCTGGCGGGACCATCGACAAACGTCGGCTTCTAGGCAACCAAGACGGCCGAAGCGACTTGATGTTCGCGAGGCCAAGAGTGCGAACCAACTCCGCATAGCTTGCTATGAGCCGTGCGGAGCGTGCTAAAGGGGTCGGGCAAGAAATTTCCGATCAATTCGGCTTGGTGGACTATTGCGGCTCAATGAACCCGCAGCACCTCAAACTGCCGTCGGATTGAAGCGACCTCTATTGACACCTCATCACTCTCGTATTTGCCCAGCACGGCCCGGCCCACCGGTGCTTCGATGCTGATCACCTGAACGAGCTGAGTGCCGCTGACCAACTTCATGCTGCCCCCATCCGGGCCAAGAAAGAGCTGTTGCTGCTTATCGTCGGCGTCGAGCAGGCAGACCAGCGCGCCGAGCTGTATGCCTTTGCTGGCGTCGTAGGGGCCCGGGCGAAATTGGCGCCAATGGGCCATCGCCTGGCGGATGGCTTCGGCGCGACGCGCGTGGCCGGTGGCCAGGTAGGCGGCTTCGAGTCCCAATGTGTCGTACCTGTTTTCGGCGATGTTTTCTTCGTGTGTCGCCGTTTCCTGGGCCGCCCGCACTGCCTGTTCCGCTTGCAGCAGGTCTTCGGCGAGCCGTTCCAGCACCTGCTGCTGAAGCAAGAATTTATCCATGATGAAAGCCAAGCATCCCGACCGAGCGGGGTTCAGATCTTGATTGTGAAGGGCTACACCAGCCTCCGACGCTTCTGCTGGCTGCAGGTTGACTTCAGCCATGGGTCCGGCTCCGCCGGTCCTCAGGGCAGTAGGACTGATCAGACCGACTTCCCGTCATCCGATCCAGAGAGCGAACCACCATGCACCACGGCGCCATCTCGAGAAGCAAGGACACCGTCGGCGTGGCCGTCGTCAACTACAAGATGCCGCGCTGCACACGAAGGCCGAGGTGATGGACAACGTGCAGAAGATCGCGCACATGGTCGTCGGCATGAGCGCGGCCTGCCCGGCATGGATCTCGTGATCTTCCCGGAGTACAGCGCCCACGGGATCATGTACGACTTGAAGGAGATCTACGGCTGCGCCGCCACCGGGCCCGGCGAGGACACCGGTATCTTCGCCGTCGCCGTCGCCCGCGTCGAGCGGCCGTCCACGACCGGCCGCTTTGAAACGCTCGGTTGGCTCAGTGAAGGCGCCGATCTGTCTCGCCGGTCCGGATGTCGGAAGATGCCGCCGCGGCGCGCTCCGAAGCGTCGAGCAGTGACTTGCCTTTGATCCCGGCGAAGAGCTTGGCAGCTCGGACCTTGAGTTCCAGTAGCTCGGTCGGGTTGACGAAGTACTGTCCACGCATCACGTCAACGTCTATGCGGAACTCAACGTCCTTGCCGTCGTTGGACAGCACGCCGCTGGTGAATTCGTAGTCCTCGTCGCCCGCCGGCATCCCCATCGATCCAGTCCGATCAACCTCGTAGTGAACGTCGAAGATCTCGCCGCTCGCCAAGTCAAGGGAGCCGGTCGAACGGATGACGGTGTCGGCCAACTCGTCGAACATCTCGATGGGTACTTTCAGGTTCATCGCAGTTCACTCAGCTACGGCCGCCGGGCTTCTTGACGTGCGGTCGAGCAATGGACCGACCGTCTTCGGCAATGTCGCCGCCCACAAGGAAGACATGAGGGACGGCCCACCCGCCAGACTCGCCGCAGATGATGTCTGTGGTCCGGATGCGACCTTCTGTGATCTGCGTGAACCCGTGGGGAACGGCTTGCTTCTGGGTATCGGTCATGTGCTGGAAAAGGAATGTCAGGACATTGATTGTCGGGCAACGCCCCACGAGCCCGTGTCGTCGCTTCCCACACCGCACGCGCTGGCCGGCGTCCGCGGCCGGAGAATGGCGCCGTGCGAGTCCTTCTTCCCCTCGTCGTCTGCCTGCTCGCCGCGCTGCGGCCCGCCGCCGCCGCGCAGGCGGCGGCTCCCGCACCTCACACCGTCGAGCTCGACAGTCTGACCTGGACCGAGCTGCGCGACCGCATCGCCGCCGGCACGACGACGGCGCTCGTGCCCATCGGCGGCACCGAGCAGAGCGGCCCGTCGATCGCGCTCGGCAAGCACAACGTCCGCGCGCGGTTGCTCGCCGCAACGATCGCGCGCGACCTCGGCGACGCCCTCGTCGCACCGGTCGTCGCCTACGTGCCCGAAGGCTCGATCGCGCCGCCCACCGCACACATGCGCTTTCCGGGGACGATCTCGGTGCCCGTCGCGGCCTTCGAGGCGGTGCTCGATGGCGCGGCGCGCAGCCTGTGCGCGGCGGGCTTTCGCGACGTCGTCTTCCTCGGCGACCACGGCGGCTACCAGGCTAGCCTCGGCCGCGTCGCCGCCACGCTCGATCGCGACCGCACGCTGGCACCGCGCTGCCGCGTGACGGCGCCCGCCGCCTACTCCCGGTCGGCGCAGTCGGCTTTCGCGACCGAACTCGAGCGGCGCGGCCACGCCGCCGCCGAAGTCGGCACGCACGCCGGGCTCGCCGACGCCGCGCTCTCGCTGGCCGTCGACCCGTCGCTCGTGCGCGCCGCCGGCCTCGGCGCCTCGGCGCCGCCGCCGCGATCGGCCGACGGCACCGAGGGCGACCCGCGTGCCGCCACGGCTGCTCTCGGGGCGATCGGCGTGCGCGGCATCGTCGAGGCGACGGTCGCCGCGATCCAGGCCGATCGGCGACGGCGACAATCGCTGCCGCCATGAAACGACCCACCTCCCGAACCCGGTCGCCCCGTGCCGCGAGCGGTGCCACCCGTCGACATCCACGCCGCCGCAGGGCCGCACGCATCCGCGCCATCGCAGTCGCCATGATCGTCGCCGCCGGCGCCGCCTTCACCGCACACCGGCTGGCGGCGCAGACCACCGCGCCCGCCGGCCCTGCGAGTGCCCCGAGCGCCATCGCGAGCGCAGCGCGCGGTTCGACGGGCTCGATCGCCACCGTCGCCGGGATGCCGGCGGTCAGCGACCCGAAGAACCTCTACGGCGATGTTGCTGCCGGCCGCTTCTCGCCCGCCACGCAAGGCGCGCTCACCCGCGTCTACGTGCCCAACCTGCGCTCCAACGACGTGTCGGTGATCGACCCCGAGACGATGAAGGTCGTCGACCGCTTCCCGGTCGGCAAGAGCCCGCAGCACGTCGTGCCGTCGTGGGACCTGAAGACGCTCTGGGTCGCGAACAACGCCGAGGGTCGCACCGACGGCAGCCTGACGCCGATCGACCCGCTGACCGGCAGGCCCGGCGCGGCGATCCCCGTCGATGACCCGTACAACATGTATTTCTCGCCCGACGGCAAGCTCGCGATCGTCGTCGCCGAAGCGAGGAAGCGGCTCGACTTCCGCGACGCGAAGACGATGGCGCTGCAGTACGCGATCGACACACCGGGCTGCCCCGGCATCAACCACGCCGACTTCTCGATCGACGGCCGCTACGCCATCTTCACCTGCGAGTTCGCCGGCAGCCTCGTCAAGATCGACCTCGTCGGCAAACGCGTGGTGGGCTACCTGCGCCTGCAGATGCCGGCCACGCGATTCAAGGAAGGCGCGCTCGCGGCGGCGACCGCTCCCGAGCCGGCGGCGAGCGAGATCTGCACGGCCACCAGGGGCATGCCGCAGGACATCCGCATCTCGCCCGACGGCCGGCGCTTCTACATCGCCGACATGCACGCAGACGGTGTGCACGTCGTCGACGGCGACGCGTTCAGGCAGATCGGCTTCGTTCCCACCGGCCTCGGCGCGCACGGCCTCTACCCCAGCCGCGACGGCACGCGGCTCTACGTCTCCAACCGCGGCAGCCACAGGATCCATGGCGCGCCGCGCGGCAACGGCCGCGTGACCGTGCTCGACTTCGCCAGCGGCACGGTCGTCGCAACGTGGTCGATCCCCGGTGGCGGCAGCCCCGACATGGGCAACGTTTCGGCCGACGGCAGATACCTGTGGCTCTCAGGGCGCTACGACGACGTCGTCTACCGCTTCGACACCGGCAGCGGCGCGGTTCAGCAGGTCAAGGTCGGCCGCGAGCCGCACGGCCTGACCGTCTGGCCGCAGCCGGGCCGCTACTCGCTCGGACACACCGGCAACCTGCGGTAGTTCCGCCCCGGGAATGGCGCGCGACGCGCTAGGCCGCCTGCAGCTTCAGGTCGGCCCTCGGCGTCCACGCCGAGTCGGCGCCTGCATCCGTCTTCGGCGAGCCGAGGAACAGGCGGCTGGTCGGCAGGTTCTTGGATGCGAGGTAGTCGCGCACGGCGACGCCGCGGCGCACCGCGAGCTGCTGCATGGCGTCGTCGGCGACGACGATGTTGGCGAGCAGCAGCGACTCCATCGCGGCCACCGGAATCTCCGTCGCCACGCCGAGCGCGTTCTTCGGCTTGGTCGCGATGTCGGCGCGGCGATAGACCTCGACGAGCAGCACCGGGTACTCGGCATCGCTCACGATGACCTCGGCATTGGCCGCGGCGCCGCCGGCGATCGCCTGCCTGCGCTTC
>JBBSPY010000262.1:0-4756 GCA_038258415.1 Burkholderiales bacterium | reverse complement strand
TGACGAAGACCTGCATGCTGCCCTCGCCGATGAAGTACATCGAGCGGTCGGCGTCGCCCTGCTTGATGAGGATGTCACCGGAGCGGATGTCGTAGCGCGCGAGGTAAGGCGCGATGACGCGCCAGTTCTCCGGCGTGAGGCGGGCGCGAAAGGCGTCTTCCGCGTTGAGCGATTGCACCGCCCGGACGAGCGCGTCGATATCCATGTGTATGTGGGTCCCGCCTGGACGGCCGCGCCGGATCGGCGGCGGCTGCTCAGCCCGCGATTATCTTCCCGCGCCGGCTGGCGCCGCCCGGGGCCCGGACGAACGGCGCCGTGGCCCGGCGCGGTGGCTCGCGGCGGGCCACGCGGACGATGCCGCGGTCACTTGCCGATGCAGAAGCGCGAGAAGATCGCCCCGAGCAGGTCGTCGGGCGTGTAGCGGCCGGTGATCTCACCCAGCGCGTCGTGCGCCTGGCGCAGCTCTTCGGCGACGAGCTCGAGCGCCGCGTCGCCGGCGGCGCAACGGCCGATCGCGTCGCCGACGTGGGCGCGGGCGCGGCGCAGCGCGTCGACGTGACGGGCCCGGGCGGTGAAGACGCCGTCGCCATGCGCCTGCCAGCCGGCGCGCGCGAGCAGCGCACGGCGCACGGCGTCGAGGCCAGCGCCCGTGGTCGCCGACACGCGCAGGGCATCGCCTGAATCGACACTCGAATCGGCGAGGTCGACGGCATCGACCTTGTTGAACACGACCAGCACCCGCTGCGCCGCACCGGCCCCGGCGATGCGCGCGGCGATGCCGGCATCGGCCTCGGCGTGCGCCGGGTCGGCAGCGCGGGTCAGGTCGCGGACCCAGACGATCACGTCGGCGTCGGCGAGCGCCGCCCACGAGCGCTCGATGCCGATCCTCTCGACCGGGTCGTCGCTGGCGTCGCGCAGGCCCGCCGTGTCTACGGCGCGCACCGGCACGCCGTCGATCGAGATCGTCTCGCCGATCCGGTCGCGCGTGGTTCCAGGCACCGGCGTGACGATCGCCAGCTCGCTGCCGACGAGGGCGTTGAAGAGCGAGCTCTTCCCGACGTTGGGCTGCCCGGCCAGGACGACACGGATGCCGTCGCGCAGCAGCGCGCCCTGCTTCGCCGATCCCAGCAACGTGTCGAGCCGCGTGCGCAGTGCCTCGAGCCGCGGCAGCGCCGCCGCGCGTTCGAGGAACTCGACCTCTTCCTCGGGGAAATCGAGCGTCGCCTCGACCAGCACACGCAACTCGACGAGCGCCTCGGCGATGGCGTCGGCCTCATGCGAGAGAGCGCCTTCGAGCGAGCGAGTGGCCGATCGCGCGGCCTGCTCGGTGCCGGCGTCGATGAGGTCGGCGACGGCCTCGGCCTGTGCGAGGTCGAGCTTGTCGTTCAGCCAGGCACGCTCGGTGAACTCGCCTGGGGCGGCGAGCCTGAGCCGCGGCAGGCGCGGCCGATGGCTCGAATCCGGCTCGGCCGCCAGCGACAGGCAGCGCGCGACGAGCATCTGCAGCACAACGGGGCCGCCGTGCGCCTGCAGCTCGAGCACATCCTCGCCGGTGTACGAGTGCGGCGCCGGGAAGAAGATCGCCAGACCGCGGTCGATCGTCGCGCCGGTCGCGTCGGCGATGGTGCACAGGGTCGCGTGGCGCGGCGCGAGCGGCTGCCCGCACAACGAGCCGGCAAAGCCCGCCATGCGTTGGCCCGACAGCCTGACGATGCCGACCGCGCCGCGGCCGCTCGCCGTCGCGACGGCGACGATCGGGTCGTCGGGGTCGCGCGGCGCCTCCATGCCGGCGCTACTTGCCGAGCACCCCGAGCCGCTTGTTGATCAGGTACTGCTGCGTGATCGACAGCAGGTTGTTGGTCAGCCAGTACAGCACCAGGCCGGCCGGGAAGAAGAAGAACATGACCGAGAAGACGAGCGGCATGATCCACATCATCCGCGCCTGCATCGGGTCCGGCGGGGTCGGGCTCAGCCAGGTCTGCAGCACGCTGGTGCAGGTCATCAGCAGCGGCAGGATGAAGTACGGGTCCTTGACGGAGAGGTCGTGGATCCAGCCGATCCACGGCGCATTGCGCATCTCGACGCTCGACAGCAGCACCCAGTAGAGCGAGATGAAGAACGGCATCTGCACGACGATCGGCAGGCAGCCGCCGAGCGGGTTGACCTTCTCCTCGCGGTAGATCCGCATCATCTCCTGCTGCATCTGCTGCGGCTTGTCCTTCAGCCGCGCGCGCATCTCGGTGACGCGCGGATTGATGGCCTTCATCTTCGCCATCGAGCTGTACGCCTTCGCGTTGAGCCAGTAGAACGCGATCTTCAGCAGCACCACCAGGCCGATGATCGACCAGCCCCAGTTGCCGAGGATCTTGTGCAGCTGCGTCAGCACCCAGAACAGCGGCTCGGCGAGGATCTTGAAGATGCCGTAGTCCTTGACGAGCTCGAGGCCGGGCGCCAGCGCGGTGAGCTTGGTCTCCTCCTGCGGGCCGGCGAACAGCTTGGCGTCGAACGACTTCGTCTGTCCGGGGGCGATCGTGCCGAGCGGCACCAGCATGCCGACCGAGTAGACATGCGCGTTGCCACCGGTCTGGGGATTCGTGACGTCGGCTTTGCTGGTGAAGTACTCGCGGGGCACCTTCGCGGCGCCGGCGGGGTCGACCAGCCAGGCGGAGGCGAAGTAGTGCTGGACCATCGCCACCCAGCCGTTGTCGGCGGTGACCTCGTGGTTGGGCTTGTCTTCGGTCGTGCGCTTCTCGACCGACGGGAAGTCGACCTTCTGGAAGTGCTTGGTGTCGGTGTAGACGGCCATGCCGGTGTACGTCGACGTGCCGAAGAAGTTGGAGCTGCCGGGCAACGCGTTGCCGTCGCGCACGAGCTGAAAATACAGGCGTGGGTCGACCGGCTGGCCGGAGTCGTTGGTGACGTCATGGCGAACGTCGACGACGTAGCTGCCGCGCGTGAAGGTATAGGTCTTCCTCAGCTTCACGCCACCGACTTCCGGTGACTCGAAGGCCAGCTGGAGCGTGTCGCTTCCCGCGGCAAGCTCGCGCGGGCCGGGCAGCACGCGCATGGCGGTGAGGTGGTTGGGCAGGCCGCTGCCGCCCGCCGCCGGGACGAGGCCGGTCTGCGCGAGGTAGAGCCGCTCTGCGCTGGCGTCGAAGAGAACCTCGTGCCGGTCGGGGTGGACCGCGTCGACATGGCGCAGGAGCTCGAGCCGGAGCAGCTCGCCGCCACGCGTGTCGAGCGTCGCCTTGACGACATCGGTCGTGATCGTGACCCGCTCGGAGGCCACCGGCGCCATGGCGGCGGGCGCGGCACCCGGCACCACACCCGGCCCCGGCACGACCACAGCACCGGCGGGCGTTCCCGGCACTCCGGCCGCACTGCCGAGGCTCGGAGCCGACCCGCCACCGGACGGCGCCGGTGCGGACGCCGAAGCGGCCTGTCGCGACGCCGGACTGAGGAACGACGGGTGGCCGTTGTGGCGCATCCACGCGTCCCAGATCAGGAACAGCGACAGCGAGAAAACGATCCAGAGAACCGTGCGGCGGGTATCGGTCATGGCGTGGAAGTGTCGTGGGTTCGGGGCCGCCGGAGCCGTCGGCCGAGCCCTTGCAGCGACGTGAACAGGCGCGGCGCGGCCTCGGGAACGGGGTCGTGCCCGCCGTTGCACCAGGGATTGCAGCGCAGGATCCTCGCAGCCGTCAGCGCGGCACCGACGGCGACGCCGTGCCGCTCGGTCGCGGCGATGGCGTAACGCGAGCACGTCGGCTCGAAGCGGCAGGCGTTGCCGAGCCATGGGCTCAGCACGAGCCGGTAGCCGCGAATGGCGGCGATGGCGGTGCGCTGGCCGAGGGAGAGTTCCGTCATGCGCGGGCGCCCGAGGCGGTCGTGGCAGGACGAGAGCGGGGACGCCGCGGCAGAGGCGGTGTGTCGAGGCCGAACAGCGACTCGAGCTCGGCGCGGGTGGCGCGCTTCAAGGCCGTCGACGCGGCGCTCGGGAACTCGCCGCGATCGAACGGCGCCCGCAACCGGACGACCCAGCGCCCCCGGGCGAGGCGCGAGGCATGACGGTGCGCTGCTTCGCGGATCTGCCGTTTGATCAGCGACCGGGTGACGGCGCGACGCGCGTGCCGCTTCGGCACCACGGCGCCGACGACCGGGGAAGTCTGGGCGGGAGAGTCGTCCACAGGCTGTACAGGGATGTCAACAGCGCCTGTTGATAAGTCGGGCGGCGGCAGATCTGAAGCCGAGGCGCCGGGGTCTGCCAGGTGATGCAGGGCGAAATGAGCCGTCGCCGATCGCATGGGAGCCCGAAGCGTTCGGGCGAAGTCGTCGGACCTCACCATCCAGAGCAGCTTCGGGGTGGTGGTTGCCGGTGGTTCGCTCGCGTCCATGGACCGGTGCCGGGGCGGACGAGAGATCAGGTGGCATGCCGGCCGACGCTCGGCCGTACCGGCTTGCAGGCGTCAGACGGCGAGGCGCTTGCGGCCCTTGGCGCGCCGGGCGTTGATCACCGCCCGGCCACCGCGAGACTTCATGCGGACGAGAAAGCCGTGGGTGCGGGCGCGCCGGACCTTGGATGCTTGATAGGTGCGTTTCATGAGAATGTCCTTCGGCCCGCTCCAGGCGCCCCGATCCGGGTCCGGACGAGGCGCGCCAGCGGCACATGTTGCGCCGCAAGCGATGTGCTCGGGCAAACCCGTTATTAGACCAAAGGCAGGCCCGAGCGTCAATCGAGTGTGCCCGTGACCGGGTC
>JBBSPY010000261.1:0-4777 GCA_038258415.1 Burkholderiales bacterium | reverse complement strand
GGTCGGCGACACGACCATCGCGGTCACCGGCATCTCGAAGGGCGCCGGCATGATCCGGCCCAACATGGCGACGATGCTCGGCTTCGTCGCGACCGACGCGGTGCTCGCTCCGGGCCTCGTCGACGCCCTCGTCCGAGAGGCGGCCGACGCGTCGTTCAACCGCATCACGATCGACGGCGACACGTCGACCAACGACGCGTTCGTGCTGATCGCGACCGCAAAGGCCGGCCACCCGCCGATCGCCTCGCTCGACACTGCCGAAGGCCGCGTCGTCCGCGATGCGGTGATCGACGTCTCGCGGCAACTCGCCGAAGCGATCGTGCGCGACGGCGAGGGCGCGACCAAGTTCATCACCGTTCGGGTCGAGGGCGGCGCGACTCTCGAGGAGTGCCGCAAGGTCGCCTATGCGATCTCGCATTCGCCCTTGGTGAAGACCGCCTTCTTCGCCAGCGATCCGAACCTGGGGCGAATTCTCGCCGCGGTCGGTTACGCCGGCATCGACGACCTCGACCAGACGCGCATCGACATGTTCCTCGACGACGTCCACGTCGTCACGGGAGGCGGTCGCAGGCCCGAGTACCGGGAGGAAGACGGACAGCGCGTGATGAAGAAGCCCGAGATCACGGTTCGCGTCGACCTGCACCGCGGCCCGCACGCCGACCACGTGTGGACATGCGACCTCTCGGAGCAGTACGTGCGCATCAACGCCGACTACCGTTCCTGAGGAGCGCGAAGGCGCCGGCCGCGGCGAGGAGGTGCTTCAGCGTGTGGCCGCTGACGAATGAGCCGGTCGCATGCAGCACGGCCGCGTCGGCGCCTTCCAGACCCTTGGCAACCGCGTAGAGCGCGATCGCGGCCCACCACGCGCGTACGGGAACGAGGCCGGCTGACGGATGCACCGGTCGGATGCGCAGCAAGAGGCCGAGCGTCACGAGCAGCATCGGCATGAACTGCACCCAGAGGTAGGGGCGCAGGTCGCCGTGCCCGGCGCGTTCGCCGAGCCACCACCACGCGACCGAGCCCGCTCCGACCAGAGCGGCCGCGAACGCGACGCGCGCAGAGCCGAATCGCGGATCGACCCGTTCGGCGAGGAAGGCACAGGCGAGGGCGGCGCAGGCAACGGCGATCGGCAGGCGGTCGAAGACGAGCGGGGCGTCGCCAGGCGACACGTGATAGGCGGCTGACCCGAATGCGGTGCACAGCACCGCGGCGGCGAACATGCGCCACGCCGCGAAGGATGCGCTCGCCCGTGGCGCTCCGCCGGTCCGCCGCTCGCGCCGCGTCTGCCACAGCGCCCAGCCACCGATGATCGCGAACGGCACGTTGCTCAGCACGTTGGCGGCGTTCGGCATCGCGCCGAGCCGACGTGCGTCGGCGAAGGCGTGGTAACCGGGCCATTGGGCGATCGGGCCGAGGCCGAACAACAGCAGCATCGAGCCGACCGCGGCGACGAGCAGCCAGCGGCGCCGGTCCGGCGCGCGCCTTGCGCCGATGGCGGCGGTAGCAATCGAATGTCGGCTCATGTGCGGTTTCCTTTTGCGCGATGCCGAAGGCCGGCGCCGGCATCGTCGGCGCGAACACCGTCGACCCGCAACGACTCGCTGCCGAGTCGCATCCGACGCTCCTCGGGGACGCGCGACGGGCGCCTCACGGCCGCTTCGCGGCGTCGACGCCGCGCCACAGCGGGCCACGCAACACTGGCGCGGGAGCACCTCGCGCTGCTAGCATTCGTGCGCTCAGACGATTGCCCTGCCATTGTGAATCCGCGCCCACGACACCTCACCGCACCGATCGCCGCATCCGGCATCGGCCGCGCATTCGTCGTCGCTTGTGGGCTTCGATCGCGCGTCGGCGGCAAGGGCGCCCTCGGCGCCCGCAGCTAGCTTCTCGGCCCTTCGTCGTTCGACCGACGTTCCGCTGAGAGATCAGCGGAAGGGACGACATCCATTTCCTTTTCGCTGCCCGGGCTCTTTCGAGCCCACCGGCCGCACCGCACGACGGGGGCGAGACGAGGAAAGAAGGTGCAGCCATGGGATGGCTTGCCGCGACCATGAGACCGCTGTTCGGCTGGCGCCGCCCGCAAGGGCTGCCGGCCGACGACCTGCTGCGCAATGCACCCTACCGGCGCCTGTGGACGTCGATCGTCATCAGCTCGATCGGCGGCCAGGTGACGATGCTCGCGCTGCCGCTCACCGCGGTGCTGCTGCTGCACGCCTCGCCGACGCAGATGGCGCTGCTGACGGCGATGGAGATCGCACCCTTCGTGCTGCTCTCGTTGCCGACCGGCGTCTGGCTCGACCGCGTCCGCAAGCTGCCGATCTACATCGCCGGCGAGCTGACGATCGGCGTGGCGGTCGCGAGCGTGCCGCTGGCGTGGTGGGCGGGCTGGCTGACGATGCACTGGATGTGGGTCACGGGGTTCGTCATCGGCTGCGTCTACACCGTCGCCGGCAGCGCGGCGCAGATCGTCCTGACGCAGGTCGTGCCCCGCGAGCGGCTGGTCGAGGCGCACGCGCGCAACGCCCTGGCGAGCTCGGGTGCCGAGGTCGCCGGACCCGGCCTGGCCGGTGCGCTGATCAAGGTCGTCGGCGCTCCGCTGGCGCTGCTGGTCGACGCGGCGATGGTCGTCGCCTCGGCGGCGATCCTGCGCGGCATTCGCATCCACGAGCCGCCATGGCGCTCGAAGGGTGGCGTCTCGGCGTCGGCCGAGTTCTGGTCCGACCTGCGCGCTGGCGTGCACTTCTTTGCACGCCATCGTCTGCTCGTGACGCTGGCTTTCGTCGTCGGCGGTTGGCAGGCCTGCCACCACGCCGCGATCGTCGTGCAGATCCTCTTCGCCACGCGCGAACTCGGCTTGTCGGAACAGGCGATTGGCCTGAGCTACACCGGCATGGGCGTCGGCACGGTGCTCGCGAGCGTGTTCGGCAACCGCATCAGCACGCGCATCGGTCCGGGCCCCTGCCTGGTGCTGGGCATCGCGGTGTGCGGCTGCGGCTGGCTGTTGCTCGCCGTGGCACCGGCCAGGCCCTGGGGCCCGGCGGCGTTCGTGGCGATGCTGATGCTGTTCGCCGTCGGCGCGGTGCTGATGTTCATCAACTTCCTCGCCATGCGCCAGGCGGTCACGCCCGTGCATCTGCTCGGTCGGATGACGAGCACGATGCGCTGGCTGATCCTGATTCCGGCGGGCCCGGGTGCGCTGCTCGGCGGCTGGCTCGGCGAGCACGTCGGGCTGCGCGCGTCGCTTGCTTTCGCTGGCTGCGGGTCGCTCCTGCTGAGTGCCGTGGCGTGGCGGCTCGACGCATTGCGCAGCGTGCGCAAGCTCCCGCAGGCCGACGAGGAAGCGGAATGGATCGGCGCTGAAGCCACCGTGGGCCGCGAACCCCCGACCGACCCGGCTGCGACACCATGACCGACCCGCTGCTCGTCGACGTGCCCGAGCGGATCGACACCGCGCGGCTGGTCCTGCGCGCGCCGCGGCGAGCCGACGGAGCGTCGCTCAACGCCGCCGTCGTCGCCTCGCTCGGCGATCTGCGCCCGTGGATGCCTTGGGCCGCCAAGGCGCCGACGCTCGACGAGTCCGAATCGCACGTTCGCCGCCAGGCCGCGACGTTCATGCTGCGCGAGGATCTCGTCTTCCTCGCGTTCGCGCGGGCAGCGGATTCGAGCGAAGGCGAGCTGGTCGGCGGCACCGGCCTGCACCGCATCGACTGGACATCGCGCCGCTTCGAGATCGGCTACTGGCGCCGCACCGGCCACGAAGGCCGCGGCCTCATGACCGAAGCGGTGACGGCGCTGGCGCGGATGGCCTTCGACGTGCTCGCCGCGCAGCGCGTCGAGATCCGCATGGACGACGCCAACGAGCGCAGCTGGAAGCTTGCCGAGCGCGCCGGCTTCACGCTCGAGGCGGTGCTGCGATTCGATTCGCAGACGCCGCTCGGCGCGCCGCGCAGCACCCGGGTCTATGCACGCGTTCGCGGTGCGGAGGAGCCGGTGGGCTGACGTCGGCGCAGCGGATCAGTCGAGCGCGTCGTCGGCGGGAGAGAAGCGGTCGACGGCGTCGGTGACGAGGCCGTCGATGCCGATGCGTGCGAGGCGGTGAGCCTCCGCCGGATCGTTGACCGTGTAGACCATCGCGCGCAGCCCCGCGTCGTGTAGACGGGCGACGGTGCCGACGTCGGCCAGTGCATGGTTCGTGATGACGGCCGCGCAGCCGAGCGCGCGCACTTCGTCGAACCAGCCATCTCGCCACGTGTCGAGGAGCAGCGCTCGCGGCAATGCCGGAGCGGCCTGGCGGGCGGCTTCGAGCGCGTCGGGCCGGAACGAGCTGAGCAGCGGTGGCGTGATGCGGCCCGACCAAAGCGCGGCAGCCGCGTCGGCAACGACGCCGCCGGTCTCGCGCTCGCGGCCCGGGGAAGGCTTGATCTCGATGTCGAGCGCGTGGCCGTTGCGCAGGCAGTAGCGCGCGACCGCGTCGAAGGTCGGCAGCGGCTCTCCGGCGTAGCCGCGCGAGTGCCAGCCACCGGCGTCGAGCCGGGAAAGCGCGTTCCAGTCGAGATCGCCGGCGGCGCCGTGCCCGGAGGTCGTGCGCTCGAGCGTCGCGTCGTGCAGGAGGAACGGGACGCCATCTTTCGACAGCTTCACGTCGCACTCGAAGGCGCGAAAGCCGTGTCGAGCACCGAGGCGAAACGCCGCGAGCGTGTTCTCCGGCGCGAGCCTGCCGGCACCGCGGTGGGCGATCCAGCGCGGGTAGGGCCAGGGCGCCTTCATGTGCGAGGCG
>JBBSPY010000260.1:0-4785 GCA_038258415.1 Burkholderiales bacterium | reverse complement strand
TCGCTGGCCGCATTCAGCTGGCTGGTGCGCCACCGCTGAGCCCATGAGGCAGGTCCGATGACGCGGGCGATCGTGCTGTTCGCGCATGGCGCGCGCGACCCGCGCTGGGCCGAGCCGTTCGCCCGGATCGCCGACGCGATTCGCGACGCACAACCCGGCACGCCCGTCGCGGTCGCGTTCCTCGAACGCATGGAGCCGACGCTTGCCGATGCCGCCGCCAGGCTGGTGACGGACGGTGCCCGGCAGGTCGACGTCGTTCCGGTGTTCCTCGGCATGGGTGGCCATGTGCGCGACGATCTTCCGCCGCTCGTCGACGCACTTCGCGTCGCCCACCCGCAGGCCGTCTTCCGCCTCCATGACGCCCTCGGCGAGCAGCCTGACGTGATCGCGGCGCTGGCGAGGGCGGCGCTCGCGGCCGGCGACGGCGCCCGATAATTTCAGGCATGAACCTGCAGCAGTTCCGTTTCGTCCAGGAAGCGGTCCGACGCGACCTCAACCTCACCGAGACGGCCAAGGCGCTGTTCACGTCTCAGCCCGGCGTGTCGAAGGCGATTCTCGAGCTCGAGGGCGAGCTCGGCATCGACATCTTCGCGCGCCACGGCAAGCGGCTGCGCCGGGTGACGGAGCCTGGCCGCGAGGTGCTGAAGTCGATCGAGGTCATCCTGCGCGAGGTGGGCAACCTGAAGCGCATCGGCGAGGAATATTCGAAGCAGGACGCGGGTTCGCTTTCGATTGCCACCACGCACAGTCAGGCGCGCTACTTCCTGCCGCAGCCGGTGGCGCAAATGCGCAGGCGCTTCCCCAAGGTCACGGTGAGCCTGCACCAGGGCACGCCGGATCAGGTCGCGCAGATGGTGCAGCGCGAGATCGCCGATTTCGGCCTGGCGACCGAAGCGCTCGACGACCACTCCGACCTGGTCGCCGTTCCATGCTACGAATGGCAGCACGTCGTCGTCATGCCGTCCGGTCACCCGCTGGCGCAGCAGGAGCGGCTCGCCCTCGAGGACCTCGCGCCGCTGCCGCTGATCTCGTATCAACCGGCGTTCTCGGGCCGCAGGCGCATCGACCAGGCGTTCGCACGCGCCCGGCTCGAGCCGCAGATCGTGCTCGAGGCGATCGACGCCGACGTGATCAAGACCTACGTGCGACTCGGTCTGGGCGTCGGCATCGTGGCCGAAATCGCGATGAAGGACGACCACGCCGGCGACCTCGTGGCGCGGCCCGCCGGGCACCTGTTCGGGCAGAACGTGGCCCGCATCGCCTTCAAGCGCGGCGCCTACCTTCGAAACTTCGTCTATGCCTTCGTCGAGATGCTGTCCGACCGCCTGAGCCGCCCGCTGGTTCGCAAGGCGATGACCGGCGAAGGCGAGGATTACCGGCTCTGAATCCGCCATGAACGCACCACGACATCCCGGCCACCCGCATACGCCCCCCATCGAGAGCCGGCTGCCCGAGGTCGGCACGACCATCTTCACCGTCATGTCGGCGCTGGCGACGCAGCACGGCGCGGTCAATCTCGGCCAGGGGTTTCCGGATTTCAGCTGCGACCCGGCGCTCGTCGACGCCGTCGAGCAGGCGATGCGGGCCGGGCACAACCAATACCCGCCGATGGCGGGGCTGCCGCTGCTGCGCGAACGCATCGCCGAGAAGATCGAGTCGCTCTATGGCCGCCGGGTCGATCCCGGCGCCGAAGTGACGGTGACCGCAGGCGCGACACAGGCGATCCTCACCGCGATCCTGGCGATCGTGCACCCGGGCGACGAGGTGATCGTGCTCGATCCGTGCTACGACAGCTACGACCCCAATATCCGGTTGGCCGGCGCCACGCCGGTGCACGTGCCGCTCGCCGCGTCGAGCTTCGCGCCGGACTTCGGCGCGATCGCCGCGGCGCTCAACCGGAAGACGCGGGCGATCGTCGTCAACTCGCCGCACAACCCGAGCGGCACGGTCTGGTCGGGGGCGCACTGGGAGCGCCTCGCCGAGTTGCTGCGGCCGACCGACGTCGTCGTCGTGAGCGACGAGGTCTACGAGCACATGGTCTACGCCGACGATCGCACCACGGGCGTGCACCTGAGCGCGTCGAGCCACCCCGAGCTGGCGGCCCGCAGCGTCGTCGTGTCGAGCTTCGGCAAGACCTATCACGTGACCGGCTGGAAGGTCGGCTATGCCGTCGCACCCGAGGCGCTGACGGCCGAGTTCCGGAAGGTCCACCAGTTCAACGTCTTCACCGTCAACACACCGATGCAGCACGGCTTGGCCAGGTTCATGGCCGATCCTGCGCACCACCTCGGCCTGGCGAGCTTCTACCGTGCCAAGCGCGACCGATTCCGCGCCGGCCTGGCGACGACGAAGCTGAAGGCCCTGGCGTGCGCCGGCACCTACTTCCAGTGCGTCGACTACTCGGCGGTGAGCGACCTTCCCGAGGCCGACTTCTGCGGCTGGCTGACCGAGCGGGTCGGCGTGGCGGCGATTCCGCTCTCCGCCTTCTACGCCGACGGGCGGGATCAGCGCATCGCCCGCCTGTGCTTCGCCAAGAAGGACGAGACGCTCGACCTCGCGCTCGAACGGCTCGCGGCGATGTAGCGGGCCGGCCTTGCGCCGGCCATCAGCCGGCGCGCCGGATCGGCGTCACCGTGGCGGATTCGTTTTCGTCCCAGCGCGAGACGTCGAAGTCGATGCCGTTGCCGGCCGGCGTAGGCGAGAGACCGGCTGCGGCGGGAGCGTCATCGAGCGGCAGGAAGAGGTCGATCGCGCCGAAGTCGGTTTCCACCTGCCCCGCGAGCTCGCGTGCGATCGAGTAGAGGAACAGCAGCTCTCGGTAAGCGGGGAAGTCGAAGGCATCGTCGCTCGACTGCCGGCGAAACAGCACCGCATCGAGCGCTTGCATCGCCGACAGCGGTGTCGGCCAGAGCGCCTGGATGCGCGCCACGGTCTGCGGGTAGGCCTCGAGCGAACGACCGCCGCCGAGGGTCGCGCTCCACTCCGGCGCCTCGGCTCCGAAGCGGGTGCTGAAGGCGCCGCGAACGATTTCGAACGCGATCGTGTCGCCGCGCTTTTGCTGCAGTTCGAGCAGCTGCAGGTAAGGCAGCGGGCTCTGGCCGTCGCAATCGACGTAGTTCTCGAGCAGCGCGATCGCCGCTTCCTCCTGACCGAGGACGACGAAGAACTCGGCCTGCTGCTCGAGGTCGATGAGCTCTTCCATCGACAGCGGCCCGACCGCCAGCGACGGCGCGATCGCATCGACGACCATCGGGAACGAGTCGCGCGACGCGGACGGTGCCAGCACCGTCGTGACGTCGAGCCCGCCGATCGTCGCCGGCCGCGTGTTCAGCGGCAGGCTGTCGGAGGCCACGTGCCAAGGCGCCGGCTGCGAGATCGGCAATGATTTCGTGCCAGCCGCCGCGAATGCGTCGGCCGGCTCGGCCGCGGGCTCGGCCTTCGCTTCACGGTTCGCCGCTGCCTTCGCGTCGAACCACGACGCCCGTCGGCGCTGGCGCGGCCGCAGCAGCCACAGCGACGATGCGAGCAACGCGAAGAGCAGCGCCGCGGCACCAAGCGCGTAGACGACCACGTTCGAATAGCGGTC
This sequence comes from Burkholderiales bacterium, assembly GCA_038258415.1. Classification (GTDB taxonomy): domain Bacteria; phylum Pseudomonadota; class Gammaproteobacteria; order Burkholderiales; family Burkholderiaceae_C; genus Schlegelella_A. The sequence goes on along the minus strand of JBBSPY010000260.1, from coordinate 1,199 downwards.
CGATTCCGCCTGACGCAGTCGCGCCTGCAGAGCCGCAACGGTCTTCTGCGTCGCCTGCGAATCGGCGCGAACTCGAGCGATCGCGGTCTCCAGCGACTGGATGCGCTCGCGCTCTCGCTGCAATGCTGCCGCGGCGCCGGGGGACTCGACGTCGGCGGGGGATGGTGTGTCTGTGGCGACAGGCGGCGTCGCGGCTGCGGGTCGCAGCACCTGCGGGTCGGGCGCGTCAAGCCGCAGTCGCGGACCGGCCGATGCTCCCGACGCGAGCGCCACTCGTGTCGTCGTCTCTCGTGCCGAAGCCGGTCGGCCCCTCGAGGTCGGCGCGGCGCCGCCGCGCGCAGTGGCGACGCGCGTTCTTCCAGAGGCGCGACGCGCGACACGTCGGTCGACGCGGCGTGGCTCGCGGGCGGGGGTGTCGGCAATGGCCGGGGCCGACGCCGTGGCCGTGTCCGCCTGGCGGGCAGCGTCGTTGCCGCGAGCGCCGCGCCGATCGACACGCGATTCGGCCGGCGACGCCGGCTCGGCATCGACGCGGGCCAGACGCAACTCGGGCGGGTCCATGAAGCTGACGAACCGGCGAGACACCTTGGAGCCGCAGCCGATCGAGATGTCGATCGACACCACGGGCTCGTCGATCGCCACCGACGTCGTCACGCGAACGCGCCGTGGCGCGCCGGTCGGGCCTTCGAGGACCACGCGCACGTTCGGCGGGGCCACCCTTGCATCGCCGGCGCGGACCTCGGCGGTCACGCAGGCGCCGGAAACGTCTTCGCCGGGCTCAAGCATCACAGGCGCCACGAAGTCGAGTGCCTGGCCGAGGCCGGTCCGGGTCATCGGCGATCCGAAGCCGACCGCCCCTGCAGGCGACGCGGCCGCAAGCGCGATCGCCGCGACGAGGAAGCGGCCGATCGCCTGCGGTCGCGGCGTGGGCTGCGTGCGCTGCGTGCGGGCGTCGTCGTCGTTCATGCTCGGTCCGAACGCTAGCACGCAGTCCTCTGTCGCTGGCGTGCCTACGCCCCGACGGGAGACCCCTGCGTGACACAATTCCCGCTATGACAACCGTGCGCAACGCTCGTCTCCGGTGCGATGTCACGATCGGCGCCGATGCCCTCTGAGCTGCGGACCGATCGGCGCGGCGACGTGCTGGTGCTCACGCTGTCCGACCCCGCCGCGCGCAACGCTCTGTCGGCACAGGCGAT
>JBBSPY010000259.1:0-4813 GCA_038258415.1 Burkholderiales bacterium | reverse complement strand
TGGTCGGCGCCGGCGGCGCCGGGCTGCGCGCCACCTTCGGCATGGCCGAGAAGGGCCTCAAGACCGCCTGTATCACCAAAGTGTTCCCGACGCGCAGCCACACCGTCGCGGCGCAAGGCGGCATGTCGGCGGCGCTCGGCAATATGGGCGAAGACGACTGGCGCTGGCATATGTACGACACGGTCAAGGGTTCCGACTGGCTCGGCGACCAGGACGCGATCGAGTTCATGTGCCGCGAGGCGCCCAACGTCGTCTACGAGCTCGAGCATTTCGGCATGCCGTTCGACCGCAACCCCGACGGCACGATCTACCAGCGCCCGTTCGGCGGCCATACCGCGAACTACGGCGAGAAGCCGGTGCAGCGAGCCTGCGCCGCGGCCGACCGCACCGGCCACGCGATGCTGCACACGCTCTACCAGCAGAACGTGAAGGCGAAGACGCAGTTCTTCGTCGAGTGGATGGCGCTCGACCTGATCCGGGACGCCGACGGCGACGTGGTCGGCGTCACCGCGCTCGAGATGGAAACCGGCGACCTGCACATCCTGCAGGCGAAGGCGGTGCTTCTCGCCACCGGCGGCGCCGGTCGCATCTTCGCCGCCTCGACCAACGCCTACATCAACACCGGCGACGGCCTCGGCATGGCGGCCCGCGCCGGCCTGCCGCTCGAGGACATGGAGTTCTGGCAGTTCCACCCGACCGGCGTCTACGGTGCCGGCGTGCTGCTCACCGAAGGCTGCCGCGGCGAGGGCGCGATCCTGCGCAACTCGCAGGGCGAGCGTTTCATGGAGCGCTACGCGCCGACGCTGAAGGACCTGGCGCCGCGAGATTTCGTTTCGCGCTGCATGGACCAGGAGATCAAGGAAGGGCGCGGCTGCGGTCCCGAGAAGGACTACATCGTCCTCGACATGACGCATCTCGGCGCCGACACGATCAGGAAGCGCCTGCCGTCCGTGCTCGAGATCGGCCACAACTTCGCCAATGTCGACATCACGCGCGAGCCGATCCCCGTCGTGCCGACGATCCACTACCAGATGGGCGGGATCCCGACCAACATCAACGGCCAGGTCGTCGCGACCAAGGGCGACGATCACCGGTCGGTGGTGGGCGGCCTCTACGCTGTCGGCGAATGTTCGTGCGTGAGCGTGCACGGCGCGAACCGGCTCGGCACGAATTCGCTGCTCGACCTGCTCGTCTTCGGCAAGGCGGCGGGCGACTTCATCGTCTCCGAGAAGCTCGCCGAGCGGCAACACAAGACGCTCCCGGCTGCCGCCATCGACTACACCGCATCGCGTGTCGCCCGCCTCGATGCGTCGACCGGCGGCGAGTACTCGCAGACCATCGCCGGCGACCTGCGCAAGACGATGCAACGGCACGCCGGGGTGTTCCGCACCCAGGCGTCGATGGACGAGGGCGTCGGCAAGGTGCAGGCGATCGCCGAACGCGCGAAGTCGATGCACCTGGCCGACAAGTCGCACGTCTTCAACACCGCGCGGGTCGAGGCGCTCGAGGTCGACAACCTGGTCGAGTGCGCACTGGCGACGATGGTCTCGGCCGCCGCGCGCACCGAGTGCCGGGGCGCGCACACGGTGTCGGACTACGAGCGTCCGATCGACGACGCGCAACACCCGAACGGCCGCAACGACGCCGAATGGATGAAGCACACGCTCTGGTACAGCGAAGGCAACCGCCTCGACTACAAGCCCGTCAACCTCGAGCCGCTGTCGGTGGAGTCGGTCCCGCCCAAGGTCCGCACTTTCTGAGAGCCACAAGAGAGCCGACACGCCCGATGACCAAGCGCACGTTCAAGATCTACCGCTACGACCCCGAGTCGGGTGCGGCTCCGTCGATGCAGACGATCGAGGTCGAGCTCGACGGCAGCGAGCGCATGCTGCTCGACGCGCTGATCAAGCTGAAGTCGGTCGATCCGAGCGTCACCTTCCGCCGCTCGTGTCGCGAGGGCGTGTGCGGCTCGGACGCGATGAACATCAACGGCAAGAACGGCCTGGCGTGCCTGACCAACATGCTCACGCTGAAGGACCCGATCGTCCTCAAGCCGTTGCCGGGTCTGCCCGTCGTGCGCGACCTCATCGTCGACATGACGCAGTTCTTCAAGCAGTACCACTCGATCAAGCCCTACCTGGTCAACGACGACATCCCGCCCGAGAAGGAGCGACTGCAGACGCCCGAAGAGCGCGACGAGCTCGACGGTCTCTACGAGTGCATCCTCTGTGCGAGTTGCTCGACCGCCTGCCCGAGCTTCTGGTGGAATCCCGACAAGTTCGTCGGCCCGGCCGGGCTGCTGCAGGCGTACCGCTTCATCTCCGACAGCCGCGACCAGGCGACCGGCGAGCGCCTCGACAACCTCGAGGACCCGTATCGCCTGTTCCGCTGCCACACGATCATGAACTGCGTCGACGTCTGCCCGAAGGGGCTGAATCCGACCCGCGCCATCGGCAAGATCAAGGAGCTGATGGTGAGGCGCGCCGTCTGATGCAGGATCGGAGCGCGATCTCCGCCGCGGCGCTGTCGAAGTTGCGCTGGCGCTGCCGTCGTGGAATGCTCGAGAACGACATCCTGCTGGAGCGTCTGTTCGGCTCGAACGTGCCGCTATCCCAGGACGACGCGAACGCGCTCACGTCTCTCATGCAGCTCGACGACCCGACGCTGCTCGAACTCTTCCTCGGCCGTCAGAAGCCGACCGGTGACCTCGACAGGCCCGAGGTGCATCAGGTGCTGGAGGCTGTCCGTGCCCCTGGGGCGAACCCCACCCATTTCTCGAGGATCTCCGCATGACCCCTTCCGACGTCAAGGCCACCCTGTCGTTCTCCGATGGCACGCCGGAAATGGAGATGCCGATCTACAAGGGCACGATCGGCCCGGATGTGATCGACATCCGCAAGCTCTACGCGCAGACCGGCAAGTTCACCTACGACCCCGGCTTCCTCTCGACGGCGTCGTGCAACTCGACGATCACCTACATCGACGGAGACAAGGGCGAGCTGCTCTACCGCGGCTACCCGATCGAGCAACTCGCGACGCACTGCGACTATCTCGAGACGTGCTACCTGCTGCTGTATGGCGAGTTGCCGACCGAAACGCAGAAGATCCAGTTCGACGACCTCGTGAGCCACCACACGATGGTCAACGAGCAGATGCAGTTCTTCCTGCGCGGATTCCGACGCGATGCCCACCCGATGGCCATCATGACGGGGCTGGTGGGCGGGATGTCGGCCTTCTATCACGACTCGACGGACATCAACAACCCGAAGCATCGCGATATCTCGGCGATCCGGCTCATCGCCAAGCTGCCGACGCTGGTGTCGATGGCCTACAAGTACACCATCGGACAGCCCTACATCTATCCGAAGAACGATCTCTCGTATGCCGGCAACTTCATGCGCATGATGTTCGCCACGCCATGCGAGGAGTACGCGCCCAACGAGGTGCTGGTGCGGGCGATGGACCGCATCTTCATCCTCCACGCCGACCACGAGCAGAACGCATCGACCTCGACGGTGCGGCTGTGCGGCTCGTCGGGCACCAACCCGTTCGCGGCGATCGCCGCGGGGGTGGCGTGCCTGTGGGGCCCGGCTCACGGCGGCGCCAACGAGGCGGCGCTGAACATGCTCGAGGACATGCAGAAGATGGGCGGCGTCGAGAAGATCGGCGAGTTCATCAAGCAGGTGAAGGACAAGAGCTCGGGCGTGAAGCTGATGGGCTTCGGGCACCGCGTCTACAAGAACTACGACCCCCGCGCCAAGCTGATGCGCGAGACCTGCCACGAGGTGCTCGACACGCTCGGACTGCACGACGACCCGATCTTCAAGCTCGCCATGGCGCTCGAGAAGATCGCGCTGGAGGACGAGTACTTCGTCGCCCGCAAGCTCTATCCGAACGTCGATTTCTATTCGGGCATCGTGCAGCGCGCGATCGGCATTCCGGTGCCGCTCTTCACGGCGATCTTCGCGCTCGCCCGGACCGTCGGCTGGATCGCCCAGCTCAACGAGATGATCGGCGACCCGGAATACAAGATCGGGCGGCCGCGGCAGCTGTACAGCGGTGCGGTACCGCGTGACGTACCGGCCATCGACAAACGGGGCTGAGCGGCGATGTCGGCGGCGCGCACCCTCTACGACAAGCTCTGGGACGAGCATGTCGTCCGCACGGAGCCGGATGGCACGGCACTGCTCTACATCGATCGTCACCTCGTCCACGAGGTGACCAGTCCGCAGGCTTTCGAGGGGCTCGACCAGGCCGGAAGGCGGGTGTGGCGTGTCTCGGCCAACCTCGCCGTCGCCGACCACAACGTTCCGACGACCGATCGCGCGAACGGCATCGCCGATCCGATCAGCAAACTGCAGGTCGACACGCTCGACGCCAACTGCGAGAAGCACGGCGTCACCGAGTTCCGGATGAACGACCTGCGCCAGGGCATCGTCCACGTCATCGGCCCGGAGCAGGGGGCGACGCTGCCCGGCATGACCGTCGTCTGCGGCGACTCGCACACGTCGACGCATGGAGCGTTCGCCGCGCTCGCGCATGGCATCGGCACCAGCGAGGTCGAGCATGTGCTGGCGACGCAGACGCTGGTCGCGCGCAAGGCGAAGAACATGCTGGTCAGGATCGAGGGCGCACTTCCGCGCGGCTGCTCGGCCAAGGACATCGTGCTGGCCGTCATCGGCCGTGTCGGCACCGCCGGCGGCACCGGCTACACGATCGAGTTCGGTGGCTCGACGATCCGGGCGCTGTCGATGGAGGGCCGCATGACGGTGTGCAACATGGCGATCGAGGCGGGCGCCCGGGCCGGCCTGGT
>JBBSPY010000258.1:0-4823 GCA_038258415.1 Burkholderiales bacterium | reverse complement strand
GTGGCGGTGCGCGGTCACCCGGAGAAGCTCGAGGTGAGCCGCAGCTACGCGGGCCTCTTCAAGGGGATGTGACCGCCGCCGGTGGCCCGTTCAGATGAGCGGGTCGATCAGGAACGCCGGGTGAAACGGCAGGCCGAACAGGCCGGCGCAACCGATGATCAGGCCGAACACGCTCGGGACGAGCGCGAGCCAGTACAGCCACCACAGGTGCGTCAGCGCCGTGATCGCCAGCAGTGCGATGGCGATCGCGATCGACGCCTCGGACAGGTCGAACTGGTCGTCGCGGTAGTTGAGCGCGTTGTACGTCGCCTTGGCGGCGATCGCCTTGGCGCGGACCTCCTCCTTGCGCGCCGCCTGACCCTTGGCGAGGTCCTCGTACCTGGCGATCGCCTTGTCGGCGGCGGCCCGAGCCTCGTCGTTGGGCGCGAAGGTCCGCTGGACCTTGAGCGTCTCGACGGTCGCGAGCATGACCTCCTCGCGAATGTTGCGCGCCTGGTAGAACGACCACATGTCGACCTCCTCGGCCTGCGCCTGCAGCATGCCCTGGACGATGTTGTCGTCCTTGACATTGAAGACGCCGAGACAGGTCGCGAGGATGGCCACGGCGATGGCGACACAGGCGTTGAGCCGGTCGTGGTTCGCGTCCTTGCCTGACTCGCGCAGTTCTTCGACGGTTTCCACCGGATCGATGTCGAGGCCCATGTCGGTCAAGCTCCCTTGGTCGTGTCGCGGTCGGTGACGGTCGGCTCCTGCGCATCCATCCGGCGCAGCGCCGCCTCGCGCAGCAGGCGGAGCTTCGCACGAGGATCGCCCTGGGCGGAAGCATCGTCTTCGAGCTTCATCTCCGCGACGAACCGGCTGCGCACGCCGGCGACCGACTCGCGGCCGCGCTTGCGCCGGCGTAGCGTACTCAGGACGAGCGAGCGGCGCGCCCGGGTGATCCCGACGTACATCAGCCGGCGTTCTTCCTGCAGGCGGGTGGCGGCGGCAGCCGTTTCCGCCGCGTCGTCCTCGTTGGCGAAGGGCAGCAGGCCCTCGTTGACACCGGCGAGGAACACATGGGGCCATTCGAGGCCCTTGGCGGCGTGCAGCGTCGAGAGGGTGACGACGTCGCCGTCGTCGCCACGCTCGGCGATCGAGGCGAGGATGGCGATCGTCTGCGCCACGTCGAGCACGCTCTTTTCCGGCACCGCGTCGCCGGTGGCCGCGGAGCCCGTGCCGCCACAGCGCCGTGCGATCCACTCGACGAATTCGAGCACGTTGGCCCAGCGCGCGGCGCCGAGCGGCGGCGACTCCGCCTGATCGTGCAGGTGCTGCTCGTAGCCGATCGAGGCGAGCCACTCGAGAAGCAGCGCACGTGCCGCGTCGCCTCCCGACGTGACCTTGGCCCGCTCCGACAGGTCGTTGACGACCCGCCCGAATTCGACGAGACCCTCGAGCGGTCGGCGCGCGATGTGGTCGCCCAGGCTCTCGGCGAACAGCGCCTCGAACAGGCTCGACTTCCAGCGCGCGGCGAACTCGCCCAGCGCACCGAGCGTCTGGTGGCCGATGCCGCGCTTGGGCGTCGCGACGGCGCGCAGAAAGGCCGGATCGTCATCGGCGTTGGCGACGAGCCTCAGCCATGCGCACAGGTCCTTGATCTCGGCGCGGTCGAAGAAACTCTGCCCGCCCGACACGCGGTAGGCGATGCCGGCCTGGCGCAGCACCTGTTCGAATGGGCGCGCCTGGTGGTTGGCGCGGTAGAGCACGGCGATGTCACGGCTGGCCGAGCCGCTCTCGCGCCACGCCTTCACGGCGGCCAGCGCGCGGTCGGCCTCGTGCGCCTCGTCGTCGCTCTCGATCGCCCGCACCGGCTCGCCGGCACCGAGGTCGCTCCACAGCTTCTTCTCGTAGAGCTTCGGGTTGTTCGCGATCAGCGCGTTGGCCGCACCGAGGATGCGCGTCGTCGAGCGGTAGTTCTGCTCGAGCGCGATGACACGCAGGTTCGGATAGTCGGCCGGCAGGCGCTTCAGGTTCTCGATCGTCGCGCCGCGCCAGCCGTAGATGCTCTGGTCGTCGTCGCCGACCGCCGTGAACGCGCCGCGCTCTCCGGCGAGCAGCTTCAGCAGCTCGTACTGAACGCCGTTGGTGTCCTGGTATTCGTCGACGAGGAGGTAGCGCAGCCGCTCGCGCCAGGCGTCGCGCAGGTCGTCGTGCTGCGCCAGCAGCTTGACGGGGAGCACGATGAGGTCGTCGAAGTCCACCGCCTGATAGGCAGCGAGCATCTCGTGGTAGCGCTGCATGACGCGGGCGGCCACGGTCGCCGCGGCCGCGTCCTTCGAGCCCGCGGCGTCGGCGGCCGCGCCGGCCGCGTCGAGGCCACGGTTCTTCCAGTCGGAGATGGCCCATTGCCAGCGCCGCGCGAGCGCCTTGTCGGTGGTGCCGCCGGCGTCCTTCAGGAGACCGAGCACGTCGTCGCTGTCGAGGATCGAGAACGCGGGCTTCAGGCCGAGGCGCTCGCCGTGCTCCTTGAGGATGCGGACGCCGAGCGCGTGGAAGGTGCTGACGGCGAGCTTGCCTGCGGCGCGTCCGCCGATGAGCGCCTTCGCCCGATCGCGCATCTCGGCCGCGGCCTTGTTGGTGAAGGTGATCGCCGCGACCTGCTGCGGCGCGAGGCCCGATTCGAGCAGGTGGGCGATCTTGTGGACGATGACGCGCGTCTTGCCCGATCCTGCTCCGGCGAGCACCAGGCAAGGGCCCGCCAGGTGACACGCTGCGGCGAGCTGGGCGGCGTTGAGCGTGGGCGCCCCGGCTTCCGTCTGCGCCGCGGTCGACGCGATCCGCTGCGCCCGATGCGCTCCCTTCACGCCGCCGTCAGAGCGGATTGGCGCACAGGCAGTGGACGACCGTCCCGTAGGGCTTGCGTCGCTCGGCCAGGTCGCTCAGCCAGCCGAGGTCGTGGCGCACGTCGCGCAGGGCCGAGGGCGGCATGCCGGTCTCGGCGACGAGTCCGTCGATCTGCTGGCCGATCGCCGCGTGCAGCTGCGTGTTGAGCGAGGCAACGAGCCGCGCGAACGGGCCCGGATCGCGCTCGATCCAGAGCAGCCGCGGCTTGTCGCCGAGCTTGGCGCGCGTCGCCGCCGCCTTGACCGCGGCGTCGAACCCGCCGACGGTGTCGACGAGGTTGCGCTCCTTGGCCTGTAGACCGGTCCACACCCGGCCCTGTCCGATCGCGTCGACCTTCTCCGGCGTCGTCTTGCGGGCCTGCGCGACCCGTGCCGTGAAGTCGGCGTAGACGTGATCGACCGTCGACTGGATGATCTGCGCGAGCCGCGGGTCGAGCGGCAGTCGCGGGTCGCCGGCGTTGCGCAGCCACGTGGTCTGCACGCCTTGAGGATGGACGCCGATCTTCTCGAGGCCGTCGGCCGCGTTGGGCAGCAGCGCGAACACGCCGATCGACCCGGTGATGGTCGCGGCGTCGGCGACGATCTGGTCGGATGCGGTCGAGATCCAGTAGCCGCCCGATGCGGCGAGGTCGCCCATCGAGACGACGACGGGCTTGCCGGCGGCGCGCGTGAGCTCGAGCTCGCGGCGCACGAGCTCGGAGCCGAACGCGCTGCCGCCGGGCGAGTTGACGCGCAGGATCACCGCCTTCACGTCGTCGTCCTCGCGCGCCTTCCTGATCAGGTTGGCGGTGGAGAGGCCGCCGATCGTGCCGGCCGGTGCATTGCCGTCGACGATCTCGCCCTCGGCGACGACGATGCCGATCGCCGGGCCGGTCAGCTGCGGGCGCATGCGAGCGAGGTAGCCCTCATATGACACCTGGCGGAACGTGTTGTCCTGTTCGTCCTTCACTCCGCGTTCGATCATCATGGCGCGCAGCTCGTCGCGCGTCTTCAGCGCGTCGGCGAACTTGAGCTGCACGCTCAGCTTGCCGGTGTCGCCACCGGCTGCGACCACCAGCTCGGGCAAGCGGGCGATGTCGCGGTCGATCGAGCCCGGCACCAGCTTGCGGCGCTTCTCGACCTCGTCGGTGTAGGTCTTCCACAGGTCGGCGTAGAGGGCTTGGTCGGCCTCGATCGACGCCTTCGACGGCGCGTTCAGGATGAACGGCTCGGCCGCCGCCTTGAACGTTCCGACGCGGATCAGGTTGGCCTTGACGCCGACCTTGTCCATCGCGTCCTTGTAGTAGTTGCGCAGGTTGCCGAAGCCCTTCAGGTCGACCTCCCCGAGCGGGTGCAGGTAGACCTCGTCGGCATGCGCGGCGAGGTAGTACTGCCGCTGGTCGTAGCTCGACCCCCAGGCGACGACCTTCTTGCCGCTGGCACGGAAGCGGTCGATCGCCGCCGAGACCTCTCGCAGCGTCGCGAAGCCGGTGGGCTGGAGGTTGTCGAGCATCAGGACGACGCTCGAGATCTTGTCGTCGGCGGCGGCCGTGTCGAGCACGGAAACGACCTCGCGCAGCAGGAGCTTCTGCGGCGTCTGTCCGCCGCCCAGCTGGTCGAGCGCCGCTGCGCGCAGGTTGCCGGCGCGCTGCTCGGAGATCGATCCGTCGAGGTTCATGACCAGCGCGGTCTTGTCGAGCAGCACCGGACCGCCACCGCGCAGCAGCGCGACCACGATCAGCACGACGATGGCGACAAAGATCAGGTTGAAGACGAGCCGCCGACTGAAGTCGACGAAGCGCCACAGGCCACGGAAGGAACGGCGGATCAGGCCGGGATGGGAAGCGGACATCGAGGCTCCGGTGAGACCGATGCGTAGCTTAAGCGAGTCGCCATACTCGCGGCCCCATGCAGGCCATCCTCGCCGTCACCGTTCCGTTCTTCGCCATCGTGCTGCTC
>JBBSPY010000257.1:0-4907 GCA_038258415.1 Burkholderiales bacterium | reverse complement strand
CTCACCCGGGCCGAACTGAAGGCCTCGCTCTGGCCCGCGGTGGTGGTGACGGACGACTCGCTCGTCCAGTGCGTCAGCGAACTTCGAGCGGCGCTCGGCGACCACAACCAGCAATTCGTTCGAACCGTCCGCGGCCGTGGCTATCGGTGGGAGCAGCCGCTCGAGTCCATCGAGTTCGATCGCCCCGGACATCGCCCGTCCGCCATCGACGAGGCTGTAACGGCGGTCGGCCCGCCCTCGCCGGGACCGGGCAGTCGCGCCCGCGCGCATCCGGCCGCATGGCGGCGAAGTGCGGTGGCGGTCGCGTTGCTCGTCGGTCTGTTGGCAACGACCGCCGCCACCGTTCACCACGTGTTGCGGCCAGCGGTGCGCATCGACGAGGAGATGGCCGCGCTCGGCACCGTCGCCGTCATGCCTTTCAAGTCGGCCGATGCAGAGGCGTCCAGCTCGGCCTACGCGTCACTCATCGCCGACGCCGTCACCGCCCAGTTCGTGAACCGGGTGGGGATGCGCGGCATCGGTCCTTCGTTGACGGCGGCGTATGCGCGAGAACCGATCGGGCGCGTCCTGAGCGAACTGAAGGCGCCGTTGATCGTGCTCGGGCACGTGGCGCAAGCGCCCCACGACATGCTCGCGGTGGACGTGCAGCTCGTCTCCGTCGCCGACGGCGCCACCCTCTGGTCCAGGCATGTCGACCTGGCGCCCGGCGACGTGGCTGCTCGCGCGGCGCTCGGCCACCAGGTCGTCAACGCGGTGCGCCGCCGCGACCGCGCCAGCGCCGTGGAGTTCGAACGGTCCCTGCAAGGCTTGCCGAGACCGGTTCGGCAGACCATCGTCGGCTCGCACGAGATCGACTCGGCGCCGACGGTCGACACCCTGCGACGAGCGCGAAGGCGCTTCGAAGAGTCGACGCGCGAGGACCCGACCTCGATCATCGCCCGCAACGGGCTCGCCGCCACCTATGCGATGGAGCTCGACGATCCGCGCGGCGCGCTCGCGCCGGCCGACATCGAGCGCTACGAACATCTGGTCGACGACATGCGCAGATTCGCCCCCGACGACGCCACGGCGCTGCTCCACTGGGCCATCGTCCAGATGTGGCGGGGCCGGGCCGACCTCGCCGTCCCGGCCATCGAGCGATCGATCGAGATCGCTCCGTCGTACGCCAACAGCTATCTGCTGCTGGCGAAGGCCAGGCTGGCGACGGGGCGCGCGCAGGACGTGGCGGCACTGGTGGGCAAGGTGGTCGAGCGGGCCAACACCGAACCGTCTCGCGTCAGCAGGGCCTACTTCACCGGAGCCGAGGCGGCATTGATGCTCGGCCATGCAGACGACGCCGCGGCGCTGGCCCTGCGCAGCGTTGCCGAGTGGCCCGCCAACGCGGACGCCCACGCGCTGCTGGCAGTGACGGAGACATACGCTGGCCATTCCGACCAGGCGAGAGCGGAGATGCGCCAGGCCGAGCGCCATCGGCCCGGGCAGACCGTCGCCGGTTGGGAGCGGCGCCACCAGGTCCTCCCGGGTCAGTACGAACCCCAGCGACGTCGCCTGCTGGACGCTTTGCGAATCGCCGGCATGCCGGCCGGCTGACGTCGCGAAGCGCAGGCGATGCCGAGCGCCTTCGAGACGGCACCGCGTCTTGCGATCGTCTTCTCCGGTCACCTCGCCGACGCGCCCGGCCGCGAAACCCCGCGCCTGTCCGCCGATCGCATCGAGTCGGCCACCGCCCGCATCGGCGCGGCGATCGACGCGTTTCGCGTCGGCCCCGGCGACCTCGCGCTCACTCAGGGGGCGGCCGGCAGCGACCTCGTGTTCGCCGAACTGGCGCTCGATCGGGGCCTGCGCCTGCGCCTGCTGCTGCCGCTCCCGCGAGAGGACTTCCTGGCCCGCTCGGTGCGACCTGTCGTCGATGGCGAGCGCTGGTGCGAACGGTTCGAAGCCGTCGAGTGCCGCGTCGAAGCGGCCGACCGTCTGGAAGCCGACGCCGTGCTCGGTCCGCTGCGGGCCGACGCAGATCCCGACGACGTGTTCGTCCGCGGCAACGAATGGCTGCTCGATGCGGCCGCCGCATCCGGCGCACCGTCGACGATGCTGCTCTGCCTGTGGGACGGCGCCCGAGGCGGCCGCGGCGGCACCGGCGAGATGGTCGCGCTCGCCACTTCCCGGGGTCTCCCGGTGACCCGCATCGACACGGGCATCCTCTGAGCCTCGTCATCCCGTGGGGGTTGCCGCGCGGCGAATCGAGGTGCTCCAATCGGCGGCGCCGGCGTGAGACCGGCGCAGGAGACGAACAATGACGGCTGCCACGAAGAAGGCGACGAAGAAAGCCACGCGCAAGCCCGCGAGCAAGCCGGCGCGAGCGCCCAGGGCGATGTCGTTGCACATCGGCCTCAACGCCGTCAGCGCCGCCGCCTATGCGGGTTGGGACGGGCCGCTCGCCGCGTGCGAGTTCGACGCCCACGACATGGCGGCCATCGCCCGCGCCGGCGGCATGAAGCCGACGACGCTGCTGACGAAGAAGGCGACGCGCAAGGCGACCCTCGCCGGCCTGCGCGCCGCCGCGAAGGCGCTGCGCACCGGCGACCTGTTCTTCCTCACCTATTCGGGCCATGGCGGCCAGGTGCCCGACGTCTCGGGCGACGAGGCCGACAAGCAGGACGAGACCTGGTGCCTGCACGACGGCCAGCTCATCGACGACGAGATCTACGCCGAGCTCGCCCGCTTCGCCGAGGGCGTGCGCATCCTGGTGCTCTCCGACAGCTGCCACAGCGGCACCGTCACGCGGGCGCAGCCGCCGTCTCCGGCGAGCACGAGCGAGCGGCCGAAGCTGATGCCGGCGGCGGTGGCGATGCGGGTCTACCGCGAGCACCGCGCGTTCTACGACGGCCTGCAGCACGCCGTGGCCAAGGCCGCCGGCGCCGCCGCCGTCGACCCCGACGCTGCGCTCGCGCAGGTCGCGGCGAGCGGCCGGCTGTCGGCGGTGGTCAAGGACTTCCGGCCCGCCGTCATCCTCGTTTCCGGCTGCCAGGACAACCAGACCTCGATGGACGGCGAGCACAACGGCGCTTTCACCGAGGCGCTGCGCCGGGTCTGGAACGACGGCGCGTTCGCCGGGAACTACGGCCAGTTTCATCTGCGCATCCGGGCGCTGCTGCCGTCGACGCAGTCGCCCAACCTGTTCACCCTCGGCAGCTCCGGGCGCTTCCTGGCCGAACGGCCGTTCACGGTGTGACGACGACGGCGAGGAAACGTCGGGCGGTGCCGACCGCGATCACCTTCGTCGTCAGCGGCGTCGCCGAGACGGGCGAGCCGCCGCCGCGCGTCGGCCGGCTGAAGGCGTCGGTGCGGATCGGCGCGGGTCGCGACGACGCGGCCTCGGCGGCGCGGAGCGGCCTCGAAGGCCGTGTCGGCGTCCGCACCGCCGGGCTCGGGCCTGGGAGCGACGGCGTCGTCCGCGTCAGCGCCGAGCCGGGTCGCGACATCGTCGTGCTGTCGGTCGTCAACGGGCCGACGCTTGTGCTGCACCCACAGGCCGCGAGCGACCTGCTGCGGGCACAGGCGCCGCTTGTGCGCGGCGCGGCGCCGACCGCGCGCGGCGACGGCGAGGTCGTCGTCCCGGTCGAGCTCGGCTGGCCCGGGATCGAGCGCGCCGCGACGCGCGGCCTGCTCGGCCGCGCGGTGCTCGGCGGGCTGCGCGTGCTGACCGGCTTCGGCGGCAAGCGAACCGGCCGGCTGCTCGCCGCCGCAGCAACGAAGAAGGTCGACGCCCAGGTGAGCCCCGGCGTCTACGCACTGTCGGCCGATGCGCTCGAGCCGCTCAAGGCGAGCGGCGCCCGGCCGCTCGGTGCCGTCCCGCCGGCCGCAGACGGCGGACCGATGCTGGTGCTCGTGCACGGCACCTTCTCCAACACCGCCGGCACCTTCGGCAAGCTCTGGTCGCTGCACGCGACCGTCGTTCGCGCGCTGTTCGCCGCCTACGCCGGCCGCGTCTATGCACTCGACCACGCAACGCTCGGCGAGAGCCCGATCGCCAACGCCCTGCAGCTCGCCCGCAGCCTGCCGCAAGGTGCCCGCGTGCACCTGCTGACGCATTCGCGAGGTGGCCTCGTCGGCGAGCTGCTCGCGCTCGCCTGCCGGCCGGGCTCGCTCGACTCGACCGAGGCCCTGCGGCGTTTTTCCGGTGCAGGCTACGCCGTGCACCGCGACGAGTTGCGCGCGTTGGCGGCCGAGGCGAAGCGCAAGGCGTTCCGCGTCGAGCGCATCGTCCGCGTCGCCTGTCCGTCGCGCGGCACGCTGCTCGCGTCCAGGCGGCTCGACGCCTACCTCTCGGTTCTGGCGTGGTGCCTCGAGCTCGCCACGCTGCCGGTGGCGGCCGAACTCGTCGACCTGCTGCACGAGGTGGCGCTGCGCCGCGCCGAGCCCGACGAGCTGCCGGGGCTCGAGGCGATGATGCCGACGAGCCCGGCGATCGGCCTCGTCAACGACATCGCCGAGGGTCGCGAGGCGCGGACCCGCGAGCCGATCGAAGGCGACCTGCGCGTCGTCGCCGGCGACCTGCAGGGCGACGGCGTCGTCTCGTGGGCGAAGACGCTGCTCGCCGACGCCTTCTACTGGACCGACAACGACCTCGTGGTGCAGACGCGCTCGATGTACGGCGGCGCGGCGCGGGCCCGGGCCTCCGGCGGTTCGGGCGCGGCCCGCTTCATGCTCGACCGCGGCGCCGGGGTTTCGCACTTCGCCTACTTCGCCAACGAGCGCACCGTGCAGGCGATCTCGCGCGCGCTGCTGGACGACGAGCCCGAGGACTCCGCGGCGAGCGCCGCGTCGACTGTGGTCGCGAGCCGGGCCGCCTCGTCCTCGATCGGCCGCCGCCAGTCGAAGGCGAACGGGATCACCTCGTGGCTCTG
>JBBSPY010000256.1:0-4910 GCA_038258415.1 Burkholderiales bacterium | reverse complement strand
GCGCCGCCAGGCTGTACATCGAATGCAGGCCCGAGCAGGCGTCGGCCACCAGCATCTGGTACTGGCCGATCTCGAGGGTGACGCCGTTGCGTGCGATCGGATAGCCGAAGCGATACAGCACCTCGACGACGAGATACGAGATCCACTGTTTCAGCGGCCCGGTGATCTGGTCGACCAGCGTGCCCGGCAACGGAATCATGAAGACGAAGTAGAAGACCGCGAACCACGCCTTGCGCAGCGCCTGAGTGCCGCGCAGCAGGAGCAGGCTGCCGGCCACGACGAAGGGCTGCGACGCGATCGCGAACATGAGCACGTCGGCGATGCGGCCGACGAGGTAGATCAGCAGCCCGAGCGAGAACAGCGCGATGCCGGTCCAGCGCGCTCCGGCCGTCGGCCGCGCCGGCGCGTCGACGATCTCGCGGCGCACCGACCAGAACAGCCACACGAGCACGGCCAGGATGAGGGGCCCGTGCGCGTTGTCGTCGGTCGTCCAGATGCCGTTGGCGGCCGTCCAGTAGACCGGCACGTACATCACGGCGAAGCCGGCCAGCGCGATCGCCAGCGACGGGTCGACGGCGCGGGCCGACGGCGCGCGCCGCATCGTGGCAGGCGGAAGGGCGCTCACCGGGTGGATCCCACGGCAGGGCTCACTTGCGCTTCAACTTCTTGCCCGGCACCTCGTTGAGCACCGAGCCCACCACGGCAACACCGGCGTCGACGAGGCCGCACACCATGTCCGAATACGAAGCCCGACGGGTGCTGCCGCCGCGCGCGACGGCGAGCGCCGCGCCCGTGCGCACGGCGATCATCGCGCCGTCTTCACCCGAGCTCATCGCCGGGGTGTCGAGGATGATGACGTCGTAGGCGCCCTTGGCCTGGGCCATGAACTCGTCGAAGTTGAGGCGATTGAGGAGCTCGAGCGGATTCGGCGGCGTCGGGCCCGAGGGCAGGACCGAGAGGCCTGCGAGGTCGGGAATGCGAACGATCGCCTCCTCTCGCGAGCGGCCGGCCAGCAGCGTCGAGAAGCCGGTCCTGTTCTCCAGATGGAAGAGGTAGTGCTGCCTTGGCTCGCGCATGTCGGCGTCGACCAGCAGCGTGCGCTCGCCGAGCTGCGAGAAGACGATGGCGAGGTTGGCGGCGAGATAGGAGCGCCCGTCGCCACGCTCGGCGCCGACGACGGCGAGCACCTGGCGCTCCTCGGCGCGGTCGAACCAGCGCAGCATGAGCTGGCTGCGGATGGCTCGCAGCTGCTCCACGCGCGGGCTGAATGGCTGGTAGGCGGCGATCAGCTCGTCGCTCAGCGTTCGCGCCTCGCCGGGGGTCTTGCGCAGGTAGGCGTAGGCGAACTGACGCGACAACGCGTACTGCAGGTCGGCCTCGCCGATGAGGCCCAGGCGCAAGGCCGCCTCGCCGAAGCGCAGGTTGTGCTGGCGCTGGTGATGGAGGATGCGCTCGGCGTCTTCGGGCGAGATCTGCCCGCCGTCGACGAGGATGGCGCCGAGCGTGCGCGTGGCGCGCGGGTTGACTAGATTGGCTGCGGTGTCGGGCATCAGCGAGCCGCCATCAGAGTCGGCGCGGGCCGGCGAGCGCCGGGCGCGGCGGCAGGGGCGGCCCGGCGAGCAGGAGGCGACGGAACACCGGCCGCTTGGAGTTGGCCGGTCTCAGCACGCCGATCACCGGGACCCCGGGCGCGACGATCAGGTCTTCGGGAACGCGGATGCGCGGGTTGAGGAACTCGAGACCCACGGCCGCCAGCAGGCCCGCCACCAGGCCGCCGACGATGGAGCCGAGGATCCCGAGCAGGATCTTCGGCCGCGACGGCTCGAGCGGCTCGACGGCCGGGCTCAGGATGCGCGTGTTGGCCTGGTTGTTCTGGCCTTCGAGGTTGAGCTGGCTCAGCCGCTGTGACACCGCGTCGTACGCGCGCTGCGCGGCTTCGACATCACGCTGGTAGACGGCAATCTGGTCTCGGTCGCCGCGCAGCCCGAGAACCTGCTTCTTCTGCGCGTCGACCATCGACTGCAGCTCGGCAACCTTCTGGTTGCTGCCGCGGTTGATGGCGCTGGTGCCCCCTGCCACGCGGCGCGTCTCGGCGGCGATCTGCTGGCGCAGCGACTCCACCTGCGCCTCCAGCTGCTTGCGGGCGGGGTGGTTGCGGCCGACGATGCCGCTGATCTCGGTGAGCTTGGTCTCGGCGCCGGCGAGCTGCGCCTTGAGGCCCTGCACGGCGGCGCTCTGCAGCACGTCTGGCGAGGCCTCGCCGCCGCTGCTGCGCGCGCGCGCCGAGGTCTCCACGCGCTCGGCCTGGGCCGTGGCAAGCGCGCCGATCAGGGCGCTGTAGCGTGCGTTTTCCTGGTCGACCCGCTCGTCGCTGACGACGATGCCCTTCTCGCGCTGGAACTTCGAGAGCTTCGCCTGCGCCTGCTCGACGGTGGCGCGCAAGGTCTTGGTCTGCTCGTCGAGGAACTGCGCCGATTGCCTCGCCGGCGCCACGCGCAGGTCGACCGAGACGTCGAGGTAGGCCTGCGCGAACGCATTGACGGCTGCTTGCGCGAACTTCGGGTCGGGTGCGGAGTAGGAGAGGTTGATGAGCGTGCTGCCGCGGCCGGGCTCGACCGAAAGCCCGCGCGTCAGCTTGTCGGCGAAATAGCGCTCGAGCGGAATCCTGGCGTTGGTGGCCTGGCGCCATTCGGCGACGGCCGCAGCCGAGCGTTCGACGCCGAGGATCTTGGCGGCGCGCCCTGCGACCCGCTCGCTGCGCAGGATCTCGACCTGCGTGGCCATGTAGCTCGGCGCGGCGAGTGCCGGAGCGAGCGCGCCGAGCGCCGGGTCGATGCGCATCTCGACGACCAGCGACGACTCGGCGGTGTAGGTGCGCGGCAGCCAGAGCGTGTAGCCGATGCCGCCGGCGGCGATGAGCACGAACAGCAGCAGCACCAGCCACCAGCGGGCGCGAAGGATGCGAAGGTATTGGAGGATGACCACGCTGGCGTCAGAAAAGCGACTCTTTGACGTAGACGACGTCGTCGTCCTTGAGGGTGTCGTTGAGCTTGGGCTCGAACACGCGCGTCACGCCAGCGGAGTCCTTGCGGTTGACCCGGATGCCGCGCTCGGTGCCCCGCGCCGACAGGCCGCCTGAGGAGGCGAGCGCCTGCATCAGCGTCATGCCGCGTTCGAGCCGGATCTGCCCGGGCCGCTGCACCTCGCCGTAGACGTAGATGGTGGGCGCGCGGTCGACGTAGACGATGTCGCCGTTGGCGACCTGCGCGTCGAGGTCGGCACGACCCGACTGCAGGATGAGCGGCAGGTCGATGTCGAGCTTGACGGGCTTGCCGTCGCGCTGGCCGACGAGGGTGACGACGTCGGCGCCGCCCGGCAGCACGCCGCCGGCGGTGGCGATCATCTCCGAGACCTTGCTCCCGACCGCCTCGATCGGGTAGCGGCCGGGCTTGGCGACCTGGCCGAGGATCGACATCTGGCTGCTGCGGATCTGCACCGCCTGGATCGTCGCCTGCGGCTTGATGACGAAGCCGCCGTCGCGCAGCATCTTCTCGACCAGCGCCTGTGCCTGCGTCACCGACAGTCCGCCGACCTTCACCGCGCCAATCAGCGGCACGGTGATCTGGCCGAGTTCGGAGACCCGCTGCTCGACCGACAGGTCGGGGTTCTGGTAGACCGTCAAGCGGACCAGGTCGCCGGCACCGAGCACGGGCTCCGCGTTGGCGACAGCCTGAGCGAGCGAGACGGATGGCAGGCCGACGAGCGCGCACGCGGCGAGCAGCGCAACGATGCTGCGGCGGATGCCGGTCGTCACTTCAACCCTTTCAGGCCGCGGTCGAGCGTGTCGCTGCTCGGCATCGATCCGGCGGCCGACGGGCGATCGACATCGATCTGCGGCGCAGCGTTGATGGCCGGGGCGGGCAGCGTCGGCGCGAGCGTGGTCACCGGAGGCGCCTCGGGCGTGTTCGGCGGCGGCTGGTACGGATTGGCGGCGGCATCGACGGCGAACTGGCCGACGTATTCGATCTTCGAGCTGCCGCGCAGCGCCTGGAGGTCGTCGCCGACGAGCTTCCTGCGGCGCTCGTTGAGCAGGAACTGCTCGATGACCGGGGTCGCCTGCGCCTGGCTGATGGGCTGCTGGCGCGAGGCGACCAGGCTGACGACCTGGACGCCGCCCGCGCGGGGCGAGACGATCGACTGTCCGTCCTTCATCGCCGCGTAGCGGTCGACGTCGGCCAGCGGCAACTGCTCGGCCGAGCGAACCGACTCGGCGCCGCCGTACTTGTAGCCGTTGGCACGCAGGTAGCCGACGAATTCGCCGAACGATTTGGCACCGGCGAGCGCGGCCCTGATCGCCTCGGCCTGCTGCGCATTGGCGTCGATGTTGACTTCCTGCAGGTTGTAGATTCGCCTCCCGCTGAAAAGCGCCGGATGCGCTTCGTAGTACGCCACGACCTCTTGCGGCGTCGGCTTGGCCGCGCCCTGGCCGATCTTGTCGACATAGGCCCGCACGATCACGTCGCGGCGCGCGACCTCGATCTGCTGCGCCACACGCGGATCGCGGTCGAGCTTGAGTTCGGCTGCCTTCTGCAGCACCAGTTCCTGGTCGACCAGCCGTTCGAGCACCTGGCGCGCCGACGACGCGACCTGATCCGGCGGCAGCGCCCGCTGCTGGCCGAGAAAGTAGTTGATCTGGTGGATCGTGATCTCTTCCTTGTTGACCTTGGCGGCGGTCTGGGTGGCACCCTTGTCGCGGTTGCGGTCGCCGCAGCCGGCAAGCAAGACGATCGCGACACCGATCGTGGCTGCGATGACCGTCGAACGGGCAACGGAAGGGACTGCTTGCTGCTGCATGAAAGACGGGGCCGGTTGCGCCGGTTGCGAGCCAGCTCGCGGCGGGGTCGAACGGG
>JBBSPY010000255.1:0-4938 GCA_038258415.1 Burkholderiales bacterium | reverse complement strand
GCGGCGACGGCTCTGCACCAGGAACTGGCTCATCGCCACCAGCTCGTCGAGGCTGTAGGGAATCATGACCAGCATCGCCACGGCGGTGAGCAGGCACAGCGTGCACCAGGTGCCGATGACGATCGGCTGGATGACGATGAAGGTGATGCTGATGACACCGAGCGGGACGACGACGATGCCGAACATCGCCACCATCCACGGCATCGTGCGCCAGCGCCGTCGGTCGCCCATGACGCCCATCAGCACCTCGAACACGTAGGCCACGGCGCCGAGGCCGGCGTCGGCGATCGGCCATGCCTTCGACACGCTCGAGGTGATGATCGCCTCGGTGCCGTTCAGCGGCGAGGCGGGTGGCACGCCGGCGAAGAACGGCTCCCACACACCGTCGATGTGGCCGAGCTGGTAGGCCGTCAGCGTGCGTGCGATCAGGAATCCGAACGCGCCGAGGGCGATGATCGGCAACCGCTGCAGGTAGGTCGACGGCGAATACGTCCAGCCCGGCGGCAGGTCGGACTTGTCCATCATCCCGGCCATGCCCATGCCCGGCATCATCGGCACGAGGATGGCGAAGGCGATGACCAGCGCGCCGGTGAACGTGTCGTTGGTGTAGGTGGCCGCACTCGGCGCCCAGAACACGAGCGGCGCGAACAGCAGCCAGGTGCCGACTGCGGCGTTGGCCCATTGCGCCCACGAGAAGCGCGGCGAGAGCGAGAGCGCGCCGAGCAGCATGACGAGCAGGCCGCTGACGATGTCGCTCGTCCCGAGCAGCATGCTGCGCAGCGCCGGGTCGGCGAGGCCGCGATCGGCGGTGACCTGCAGCACGGCGGCGCTGAACTCGCTCTGGCCGAAGCCGCCGAACGCGAACGGGCTGGCGACGAGCCAGGCGCCGAGCAGAATGTTCAGCCAGTGCACCCAGAGCAGCTTGAAGTGCCCCTCGCGCATGTGCTTGGCCATCTCGGCGTGGTCGCCGCTGCCGTGCTCGTGCGTCGAAGGCTCGGCCGCCGCACCTTCGGCCGCGACACGCGCCGAATCGAGGCCGTTGGCCTCGTACCAGCCGACCGGGTCGGCCTTCAGCGCCTCGATCATCTTCGGCAGCGTCGTGCGCAGCTTGTGGCGTGGGCGCCATCCGAGCAGCGAGCGGGCGCGGGCGGTGTCGATGTCGTAGTGGTCGCTCGACATCTCGACCATGTAGGGCCGGATGAACGGATCTTCGTCGAGCACCTTGTCCTGCAGCCACGCGCCGGTGCTGGCGAGCGTCTTCGGGATCGTGCGCGTCTCCCACTGCTCGTCGTGCGCCAGGCGGCCGACCGCCTGCTGGATCTCGCCGAACGCCATCACGTCGGATTCGGCGAGCAGGATCGCGGTCTCCGCCGGCAGGTCATGGCGACGCTCGATGATCCGCTGCACCGCGCCGGTCAGGTCGCTCAGGTGCAGGTACGGTTCGCCGGCAAGCAGGTCGCCTGGGTAGACATGGCCGGTGAGCCGCCGCTCGTAGATCCGGGCGATCTGGTGCGCGAGGAAGACGTTGTGGCAGCGGTCGTCGTAGACACCGGCAGGGCGCAGCAGGACGAGCGGCACCTTGCCGTGTCGCTCGCGGAGCAGCGCTTCCGTGCGCACCTTCGAGGCGCGATACGGGAAGCGCTCGTCGAGCGGCGACTCCTCGTCGATCGTCTCGCCATGGCCCGATGGCGCATGCACGAGCATCGTGCTGACGAAGACGAACTGCTCGACGTCGAACGCCTTGAGCTGGTCGAGTAGTCGACCCGTTCCCTCGACGGTCACCGCCTCGTAGCGCGGATCGGGTTCGCCGGTCTCGTCGAAGTAGGCCGCGAGGTGGACGACGGAGGCGATCTTCGTGCCGTGCGCCGTGCGCACGCGCTCGAGGGCGGCTTCGACGCTGGAATCGGGCGTGATGTCGACGCAGATGCACTCGGCCGCCGGCGGCGGATGCGGCGGCATCTCGCGATCGAGCCCCACAAGGTCGTACGACCCGGCGAGCTTCTCGATGACGGCGTTGCCGACGAAGCCGCCGGCGCCGGTGACGAGGACGAGGGGTTTGCGTGTGCTCATCGGGCAGCTACGCGTCTGTCGCTGGGCCTCACTTGCTGTCGAGCTCCTTCACGAGCGCCTCCATCTCGCCGATCTCGCGCCGCTGGCTCTCGATGATGCCGTCGGCCAGCTTGCGCACGCGCGGGTCGGTGATGTGCGCGCGCTCGCTCGTCAGGATGGCGATCGAGTGGTGAGGAATCATCGCCTTCATCCAGGCCACGTCGGCGACCGTCGCCTGGCTCCGCACGAGCCACAGCGACAGCGCGAAGACCGCGGCGCTGACTGCCACGATCGCGACGTTGACCCTGGTGTTCGTGTACATGCCGAGCATGAAGGCGAGCATCACGACCGCCATCGTCGCGCCCATGACGAGCGCCATCCAGGCTCGCGTCTGGCTGAACCAGACATGGTCGAGCTGGTAGGTGTTCAGGTACATCAGCCCGAACATGACGACGGTGGACGTCGCCACCATGGCGGCGAATCTGGCGTACCTGTTCATTTTCCCGCTCCCGCTGGGCTGTGGAGGTGTCGTTTGCCGTCGGCGTGGACGTGCGCCGGTGCGGCCGCGGATGGCGCATCGCCGGCAGTCGGCGTGCCCGGGGCAGCGGCGGCTGCCTCAGCACCGCCGTGGCCGTCGCCGTCGCCGTCGTGGTCGTCGCCGTGGTCGTGATGGTGGCCCCCGCTGCGCGCCACCATCGCCTCGTATTGCTCTGCATCGAGTCCGGGCAGCTTCTGCAGGAAGGCGGCCATGTTCCACACGTATTCGTCGCCCATGCTCTTGCCCCAGGCGGGCATGCCGGAGGCCTTGACGCCGTGCTTGATCACCCAGAACGCGTGACGGGCGTCGACCTTCTCCTTCGACAGGTTCGGCGGTTCGGGGTAAAGCCCCTTGCTCAGCTCGGACTCGCCCATGCCGGGCGCCAGATGGCAGCCGACGCACATCGCGGCGTAGTTGCCGGCGCCCTGGACGATGCGATGCTCGTCGCCGAGATCGGGCGGGCTGAGCTTGTCGGCCCTGGTCTCGATCGAGCGCTCGCGCATCGTCTCGATGAAGGCGCCGACGGCCGCGGTGTGCGGGTCGTCCGCGGCGAAGTTGTAGGCACCGGACCACGCGAACAGCGCCGCTGCAGCGGCGCCTCCGAGCAGCAGCACAGCGGCGGTGACCGCGACGTGTTTGACGACAGGCTTCATGGATGCTCCTCAGAACCAGATGCGGAGACCGGCGACGACGCGGGTCTCCTGGACGGCGTTGCCCGACTCGCGGGCATAGCGGGCGGTGCCGGCGAACTTGCGGTTCCAGACCACGCCGACGTAAGGGGCGAACTTGCGGGTGAACTCGTAGCGCAGGCGAAGGCCGGCGTCGATGTCCGAAACCCCGGCGCCGATCTCCCGGTCGGGGTCCTTGCGGCCGTAGACGTTGACCTCGATGTCGGGCTGCAGCACGAGCCGCTGCGTGAGCAGCAGCTCGTACTCGCCTTCGAAGCGCAGCGCGGTGCGGCCGGACGGTCCGACATAGGCCGTCGCCTGGATGTCGAACCAGTAGGGCGACAGGCCCTGGAAGCCGAACGCCGCCCAGGTGCGGCCGGGTCCTTCGCCGAAGTCGTGACGAGCGCCTGCCTGCAGTCCCCAGTAGGCCGAGACGGCGCGGTTCCAGAGCGCCTCGGTGCGCGTGGCGCCGAGGCGACCGTCGACGCGCGAGCCGTCGACCTTCAGCCAGAGCTTGTCGAGGTCGCCACCGATCCAGGCCTGCGCGTCGAGCGCCTGGCCGTTGCTGCGGCTGCTGTGGAACAGCTCGAAGCGGTCGAGCAGCAGCTGTGCGTGGACGGCGTCGTCGGCCATGTCCATGCCCCGCATGTGCCCGAGCTCGAGGCCGTCGGCATGGGCGTCGGGGTCGCGCGCGTCGGGCGGCGCCTTGCCGCCCTGCATCGACTTCATCATCGCGTCCATGTCCATGCCGCCTTCGGCGGGTGCCGTCTGCCCGAGCGCGGCGAGTGGAACGAGCGCAGCAAGCAGCGCGACGGCGAGCGAGCGCCTCACGACACCACCACCTTTCTGAACATGCCGGCTTCCATGTGATACAGCAGGTGGCAGTGGTAGGCCCAGTTGCCCGGTGCATCGGCGTCGACGAGATAGGTGATGCGCTGCGCCGGCTGCACCATGATCGTGTGCTTGCGGACCTGGAACTCGCCCGAGGGGCTCTCCATCTCGCTCCACATGCCGTGCAGGTGGATCGGGTGCGGCATCATGGTGTCGTTGACGAGCACGATGCGCAGACGCTCGCCGTGGCGGAAGTGCAGCGGCCTGGAGTCGCTGAACTTCTGGCCGTCGAACGACCACATGTAGCGCTCCATGTTGCCGGTGAGGTGCAGCTCGATCTCGCGGCCCGGCCCGCGCTTGTCGAGCGGCCCGCCGATCGTGTGCAGGTCGGCATAGGTCAGCACCTTGCGGCCGTTGTCGCGCAGGCCGATGCCGGGGTCGTCGATGTTGGTTCGCGGCATGTCGACGCGCATGTCGACGCCGGGTCCGTACTCGGTGCGCGCGTGATGCGCCTTCGGCGTCGGCGCCATCGGCTTGTCGTCGGCCATGGCCGGCATCGCGCCGTGACCCATCGCGGCGTGGTCCATGCCCGCCATCGGCTTGTCGCCGTGGTCCATGCCGGCCATGTCGCCGCCCATGGCCATCGAGCCCATCATGTCGACCATCGTCAGCCACTGCGGCCGGTCCGGCTTCGGCACCTCCGCCTGCATGCCGGCCCTCGGCGCGAGCGTCGCCCGCGCGTAGCCCTCGCGGTCGATCGACTGGGCGAAGATCGTGTAGGCGCGGTCGTCGGTCGGCTCGACGATCACGTCGTAGATCTCGGCCACGGCGATGCGGAACTCGTCGACGGTC
>JBBSPY010000254.1:0-5024 GCA_038258415.1 Burkholderiales bacterium | reverse complement strand
CGTGCCGCTTGACCGCTTCGGCGATCGCCTCGAGCGAGCTCCCGGTGAACGGCTTGTTCGCCGTCAGCATTTCGTACAGGACGACTCCGAGCGAGAACACGTCGGCCCGACGGTCGGTCAGCGTGCGCCGTATCTGCTCGGGCGCCATGTAGTAGGGCGAGCCGGCGCCGGCGTTGGGGTCGCGTTCGTGGCGGTGGGTGACACGGGCGATTCCGAAGTCGAGGACGCGCGGCTGGGTGCGGCCGACCATGAAGATGTTGGCCGGCTTGACGTCGCGGTGGATGACGCCCTTGGAGTGGGCGTAGGCCAGCGCGTCGGCGACGCGGCGGACGATGAGCACGGCCTGAGCCGGCGTCGCGCGCCAGCCTTCCTGCATCAGCTGGCGCAGGTCCTTGCCCTTGAGCAGCTCCATCGCGATGTAGGCGCGGTCGTCGCTCACGCCGGCATCGAACACGGTGACGATGTGCGGGTGGCTGAGGCCGCCGGCGGCCCTCGCCTCGTTGATGAAGATGGCGTTGAAGGACTCGCGCTCGTCGTCCGGAAGGTCGACGTTGAGCGTCTTCACGGCGATCAGGCGCGACAGCAGCGGGTCGTGCGCGGCGAACACGGTGCCGAGCCCGCCGCTGCCGAGCTGGTACTTCAGTGCGTAGCGGCCGATGTGGCCGATCGTCGGTGCGCCCAGCTCGGCCGGCGTCACCACCAGTCCGGCAAACGGCCCGCCGGCGCGGGCGACGCCGTCGGAGTCGCTCCACAGGGCGGTCGCGGGCAGGCTCGGCGGGCCCGGCGTCGTCGAGGACATCGGCGCGAGCGGCGACGGCGACGACGGGAAGGACGGAAAACGCGAGGGCACGGACGAGGGCGGTGAATCGCTCACGTCGCCAGCTTAGTGGAGCCTCGGCGCGAGAAGCCGTGAAAAAGGGGACGCCGCCAACAGACGTAACACCGCGTCACCATTCGGCGCCCGGTCGTCGTGCCGGGGCCTCACGACCGTTCTCAGCCGGACGCTGCGCGTTTTGCCCTTGCGGCGCCGACCTCGACCTCGCGCAGGCTGCCCGCGGCGCGGTCGAGCACGCCGTTGACGAACTTGTGGCCGTCGGTGCCACCGTACGCCTTGGCCAGCTCGACCGCCTCGTTGATGGCCACCTTGTACGGACTCTCGATGCAGTGGGTGAGCTCCCAGGCGCCGATCAGGAGCGCGGCGTGCTCGACCGGAGACAGCTGGGCGAGCGGCCGGTCGACGTGGATGGCAAGCTCGGTGTCGAGCGCGGCGATGCCGGCGATGACGCCGTGCAGCAGCCGGTCGTAATGCGCGGCATCCACGGCGGCGAAGCCCTCCTGCTCGCGCACGTGGGCGTCGACGGCGCCGGCGTCGTCCTTGCCGATGAGCCATGCGTAGAGCCCGCGCAACGCGAACTCGCGGGCGCGCCTTCGTGCCGAGGTCGGACCGCTGCTGCGCCGGGCACCGGGCCGTCCGCCGCTGCGCCTGGGCGGCGCGGCGACGCCCGCGTCCTGGGGGGCGTCGGTCATGTCCAGGCCACGAGGATCCGCGCCATCTCGACGGCGACATGTGCCGCATCGCGACCCTTGTCGTCGGCGCGCGCATCGGCCTGCGACTCGGTCTCGCATGTCAACACCGCGTTGGCGACCGGCACGCGCTGGTCGAGGCCGACGCGCGTGATCGCCGAGGCGCTCTCGTTGGCCACCAGCTCGAAGTGATAGGTCTCGCCGCGGATCACGCAACCGATCGCGACCAGGGCGTCGAAGCGGCTCGACGCGGCGAGTGCCTGCAGGGCGACGCCGATCTCGAGCGCGCCGGGAACGTCGACGCGGACGACGGCTTCGTCGGCCACGCCGAGGACGGCGAGCTCACGGCTGCAGGCGGCGGCGATGCGCTCGGTGATGGCGTCGTTGAAACGGGCGCGGACGATGCCGATCGCCAGGCCACGGCCGTCCGGGGCGACGGCTTCGCGACCGGCGGCGCGCTCAGCGCGCTGCATGCGCGGCCGTCCCGCCTGGCAGGGTTTCGACGGGGGCCGTGTCGACGAGGAAGCCGGTGACCTCGAGGCCGTAGCCCTGCATGCTGGGCATGCGGCGCGGCCGGCCGAGCAGCTTCATGCGGCCGACGCCGAGGTCGCGCAGGATCTGCGCGCCGATGCCGTAGGTGCGCAGGTCGAGCGGCAGCGTCGGCTTGCGGGCGCCACGGCCGCGAGCCAGCGCGCGCGGCAGCAGGTCGGCCGCGTCCTCGCCGCAGTTGAGCAGCACGGCGACGCCGCGCTCACCGGCGTGCAGCGCGGCGAGTGCATGCGGCAACGGCCAGGAGTGATCGCCCGGCCCGGCATCGAGCAGGTCGAGCACCGAGAGCGGCTCGTGGACGCGTACCAGCACCTCGTCGTCGGGCGTCCACGTTCCACGCACCAGCGCGAGGTGGGCGCCGCCGGTGCGGTCCCGATAGGCGATGCAGTCGAACTCGCCGGCGGCGGTGAGCAGCTTGCGCGTGCCGGCGCGCTCGATCAGCGACTCGTGGCGGCTGCGGTGCTCGATCAGGTCGGCGATGGTGCCGATCTTCAGGCCGTGTGCGTTGGCGAAGGCGATCAGGTCGGGCAGGCGCGCCATCGTGCCGTCGTCGTTCATCACCTCGCAGATCACGGCGGCGGGCGAGAGCCCGGCCATCGCCGCGAGGTCGCAGCCGGCCTCGGTGTGGCCGGCGCGCATGAGGACGCCGCCGTCGTGCGCCTGCAGCGGGAAGATGTGGCCGGGCTGCACCAGGTCGCTCGGCCTGGCATCGCGCGAGACCGCCGCCTGCACCGTGCGGGCGCGATCGGCGGCGGAGATGCCGGTGGTCACGCCGGTGGCCGCCTCGATCGACACGGTGAAGGCGGTGCCGTGCTGGGCGTTGTTGCGCGTCGTCATCGGCGGGAGCTGCAGCCGCTCGCAGCGCTCGCGCGTGAGCGTGAGGCAGATCAGGCCGCGGGCGTGGCGGGCCATGAAGTTGATCGCCTCGGGCGTGACCCGGTCGGCGGCGACGACGAGGTCGCCTTCGTTCTCGCGGTCCTCCTCGTCGACGAGGATCACCATGCGGCCGGCCGCGAGCTCGGCGACGAGCTCGGGAACGGGGGCGATCGCCGAGGGCAGCGTCATGGCGACGATTTTAGGTCGCCGCAGGCGCCGAAGGCCGCTGCGCGCCTTCGGCCGACAGTCCGAGCATGCGCTCGACGTAGCGGGCGACGGTGTCGACCTCGAGGTTGACGCGCCGGCCGACCTGCCAGTCGCCGAGCGTCGTGTTTCGGGCGGTGTGGTCGATGACGTTGACGGTGAACGTGCAGTCACCTCGCTCACCCACGCTGTCGACGACCCGGTTGACGGTCAGGCTGGTGCCGTCGACGGCGATCGAGCCCTTGACGGCGAGGAAGCGCGCCAGCGCCCGCGGCGCGGCGATGCCGAGCGTGACCGACTCGCCGATGCGTTCGAACGCGACCACGGTGCCGACGCCGTCGACATGGCCGCTGACGAGATGGCCGTCGAGCCGGCCGTCGGCGCGCAGCGCCTTCTCGAGGTTGACGTCGCCCTTGGCACCGAGGCCGGCCGTGCGATCCAGGCTCTCTGCCGACACCTCGACCTCGAAACGGCGCGCGACCGGGTCGACGGCGACCGCCGTCATGCAGGCACCGGAGAGGGCGATGCTGTCGCCGATGGCCACGCCCTCCACGAAGCCAGCGGGTGCCTCGATCGACAGCCGCTTGCCGAAGCCGCTGCCGGCGCCGAGGTCGTGCGCCTCGACGATGCGGCCGATGCCGCTGACGATGCCGGTGAACATGCGGCGATTGTCGCCGCGGGTGTTCTGCCCTGCTGTGCTCAGCCCGCGGCGACCGGACGGAGTCGCAGGCGCAGGTCGTCGCCGATCGGTGCGAAGTCGACGAAGCGAAAGCCGGGCGTGTCGTCGAGTCGCACGTACGGGCCGACCGCAGCAAGAGCGCGTCCCGGGCCGAGCAGGCGTGGCGCGACGTAGACGAGCAGCTCGTCGACCAGGCCCTCGCGCAGGAACGAACCGGCGAGCTTCTCGCCAGCCTCGACGTGCAGCTCGTTGATGCCGCGGCGGCCGAGGTCGTCGAGCAGTGCCGCGAGGTCGACCTTGCCGGCAGGGCCCGGGTGGACGGCGACCTCGACGCCGCACGCGAGCAGGGCGTCGCGCGCCGCGGCATCGTCGAACGCGGCGTAGACGAGCACGCGCCCCGGCGGCTGGACGATGCGCGCGTCGGGTGGTGTCTGCAGGCGCGAATCGACGACCACGCGCATCGGCTGCCTCGCCGTCGGCACGTGCCGCACGTCGAGCCGCGGGTCGTCGTCGATCACGGTGCCGACACCGGTGAGCAGCGCGCCGGCCCGCCGTCGCCAGGCATGGCCGTCGGCGCGCGCCGCCTCGCCGGTTATCCATTGGCTGGTGCCGTCCGCGAGGGCGCTGCGTCCGTCGAGCGACACCGCGGCCTTCAGCCGCAGCCACGGCCGGCCGCGCGCCATGCGCGACACGAAGCCGATGTTGAGCTCGCGCGCGGCGCTGGCCTGCGGGTCGTCGTCGGGCAGCAGTGCGACCTCGATACCGGCGGTGGCGACTCGAGCCAGCCCCTGGCCCGAAACGAGCGGATTCGGGTCGCGCATCGCGACGACGACGCGGGCCACGCCAGCGCCGACGAGCGCGTCGGCACAGGGCGGTGTGCGGCCGTGGTGCGAGCACGGCTCGAGGCTGACGACGGCAGTCGCGCCGCGGGCATCCTCGCCGCGCGCCGCTGCATCGCGCAGCGCCATGACCTCGGCGTGCGCCTCGCCCACTGCCTGCGTGTGACCGCGGCCGACGACGCGGCCGTCGGCCGACAGCAGCACGCAACCGACGCGCGGGTTCGGGTCCGACAGGCCGATCGCCTGCTCGGCGAGTGCGAGCGCCTCGCGCATCGCGTCGTGCTCGGCCGCGGAGGCGTTCATGCCGGGCATGCCGCGCCGGCGGCGGCCACGCGCAGGTTCAGATCGATGCG
>JBBSPY010000253.1:0-5030 GCA_038258415.1 Burkholderiales bacterium | reverse complement strand
GAGTTGGTTCGCACTCTTGGCCTCGCGAACATCAAGTCGCTTCGGCCGTCTTGGTTGCCTAGAAGCCGACGTTTGTCGATGGTCCCGCCAGATCGCCCATGGGGGCCTGTACAGCGTGACGCGAAGTGGCGTTTGAGCGAGTTAAGTCCATGTGATAACCAATACGCGTGCGGAGCTCCGACTCGTGGTCATACGCCAGGTGCAGCAGGTGCAGTCAACCGTTTTCCCTGCCCGGTCAAGCCCAGCGTTGGACGGCTCGGCCGCCCTCAGGGCAACAGTGCCAAGAAGCGCACTGGACGGGCCTTACAGCATTTGCGTGGGATGCCGAAAGAAGACCAACCCTAAATGCACCACCCATGCTCTCAATCTGCCAACTGTTTTATGTGAGTACCGCTTCACAGCCGGGAGACAGCAGGACCATCCAGGCGATCTTGCAGACCGCCAGGCGCAACAACGCCCGCTTGGACGTGACGGGTTGCCTGCTTTACTCAGGACGCTACTTCGCACAGGTTCTCGAAGGAAGCGACAGCGTCGTGCCAGCGCTTGCTCAGCGAATCGCCTCGGATCCCCGGCACAAAGACGTCGTGATCTTGATGGAAACCCATCGGCCGGAGCGTGAGTTCGGCGATTGGTCGATGGGGTATCTGCATGACCTGAGCCTGGAAGACGAGCTGGAGGCGCTTCTGCTTGGGCACGACACCGATCCGCTCGCCGTCGCCAATCTGATGACCCGGATGAAGCCCGACACCGTCATGGGCGCCTTGCAATAAGGGGGATGTCATGTCAGACCTCGTCCGTTGTATCTACGTCAGCGCCGCTGGCAAGGCCTTCCAAGCCGGCCAACTCATGCCGTTGCTACAGAAGGCACGAGCTAAGAACACAGGCCTGGGATTGACGGGAATGCTTCTCTACACGGAGGGCAGCTTCTTCCAAGTTCTCGAAGGTCCGTCAGCGTCGGTGCGCACGCTTTATGGGCAAATCCTTTCCGACAGCCGCCACTCGTTCGTGACCAAGGTCGTTGAGGAACCGATCGATCAGCGCGACTTCGAGCAATGGACCATGGGTTTCTCGGAGCTATCGCGCAGCGACCGGACCAAGGTCATCGGCGCGAATGACTTTTTCAGTGGCGCCAGTTGCTTTCACGACCTCGATGAAGGCCGAGCCAAACGGGTGCTTGAGAGCTTCCGTGATGGCGGCTGGCGCAAAACGCTGTCGTAGCACTCAGGCTGCCATTGGAAGCGCTTCTCCGGCAGGTGCCGGGACTCCGCAGCGTGATGCCGTCAAGTACCCGCTCGCGGCCGAGGGCGACGACCGCGATGCGCCCCGGCACAGCGCTCCAGCAGCGCCTCCTCGCAGAGCAAACAGGGTGAGCGGGCGGTTGAACGTCTGCGCAAATCATCCGATTCGTTACTCAGACGTAGCGTACGTCCTGGGCGGATGCGCTGGTGGTCGCGGCCGCTTCTCCAGAGTTGCAAGTTGCGCTTGCACCTGAGCGGTGAACCAACACAGCCATCAGCAGCCAGTCGCGAACGGCGGGCTGTGGCCGGGACCGCCAGTTCGCTCGCACGCCAGGAAGCTGACGACCGGCGTCTCATTCCTGCGCGCGACGATTTCGGCTCGTGCCGCGCGCGCTCGTTGGTGGCCATCCCGGTTCGTGAGCCCGTTTCCATCAGCGCGAGACGCGGCGCTGCAACGAACACGCGCGCCGCCGGGGCGCCGCAATCGGGGCAGTCGGCCGGGCGGTCTCGCTCCGCTAGCGAGCGGATGGCGTCGAAGCCGCCGCATTCGGCGCAGGCGTTCGGCACGTCGATCACGCCGCTGATGTGTCCCTGCACCGGCGCCGTGCCGAGGGTGGAGTACGCCTGCGCGCCGGAGTAGCCGAACTTCTTGAGGTACTCGATGACGTTGAGGCAGGCCTGGCGGTAGGCCACGTGCACGTCGAGGTGGTACTGCTTGCCCGACTCGTCGACGGAGATGCCCTCCGCCGCGTCGCTGGCGAGCCGCGAACTCGGCTGAACCCCGCGCGACGCCGCCTCAACCATGCGCGGGGGCGAGCCGGCCGCGAACGAACGCGCTCAGCGAGTCGACGGCGAAGACGAGCACGAACATGGCGATGAGGAGCGTCGCCGCCTGGCGCTGCTGGAAGATCGAGAGGTGGAAGTAGAGCATCTGGCCGAGCCCGCCGGCGCCGACAAAGCCGAGCACCGCGGCCATGCGGATGTTCATCTCCAGCCGGTAGAGCGCATACGCCACGGCCTGCGGCGTGACCAGCGGCAGCGTCGCGTAGGCGAAGGCGGCGGCGCGGCCGCTGCCCGCTTCGCGCAGCGCTCGCTCGGGCAGCGGCGGCACGTTCTCGAGGCTCTCGGCGTAAAGACGGCCGAGCACGCCGGTGGTGTGCAGCGCGAGTGCCAGCGTGCCGGCGAACGGGCCGAGGCCAGCGGCGATGACCATGAGCGCCGCCCACACGAGCTCGGGAACGCTGCGCAGGAAGTTGAGCAGCGTTCTTGCCGCCAGCCGCGCGGCCAGGCCGAAGCGGCCCGATGCCGGAAGGGCGAGCAGGCCGCCGGCCGCGATCGCGAGCAACGTGCCGACGGCTGCGACCGCGAACGTCTGCAGCGCGCCCCACGCTGCCTTGGCGACGAACGCCGGCGCGAGGTCGGGCGGGAAGAACTCGGCGACGAACCTGGCCATCAGTCGCATCGACTCGCGGCCGAGCAGCTGCCCCCAGTCGACGGATAGATAAGCGAAGCTGGCAACGACCGCCAGCACGACGCCGGCCGCAAGCGCGAGGCACGACCAGCAGCGGGGCGGTCGCTGCGGCAAGCCGCCGATCAGTGGGTGCACGGCAGACGTCGTCATGCCAGCACCTTGCGGATCACCACGCTCAGGCCGTCGGCGACGAACACGAGCAGCAGGAAGGTGGCGAGGATGGCGCTTGCCTCCCCCCCGGCGAGCATCTTCATCGACTGGTCCATCAGCTGGCCGAGCCCGCCGGCGCCAACGAAGCCCATCACCACCGAGGCGCGCACCGCGCACTCCCAGCGATAGACGGTGTACGAGGCGAGTTCCTGCGCCGTTCCCGGCACCAGCGCGTAGAAGAGCGCCCCCAGCCGCGAGCTGCCGGCCTCGAGCAAGGCCCGCGAC
Source organism: Burkholderiales bacterium (assembly GCA_038258415.1). Lineage (GTDB taxonomy): Bacteria > Pseudomonadota > Gammaproteobacteria > Burkholderiales > Burkholderiaceae_C > Schlegelella_A. Next base: position 1,886 of record JBBSPY010000253.1, on the reverse strand, counting down.
GAACGCGTGTCGCCCGATTCGAGGATCTCGGTGTAGACCTTGCCGAGCATGCCGCCGTAGGTCACGGCGAGCGCGAGCACGCCGGCACCCGGGCCGAGCCCGAGCGCGCGCACGAAGACGAGCGCCCACACCACCTCGGGGATCGCGCGCAGCACCGTCAGCACGCCGCGGACGACGGTGCGCAGCGCGGTTCCGCGGTGCCTCGCCGCAGCGCTGCCCAGACGGCCGACGTCGAGCGGCCGCGTCGCGAAGAAGGCCAGCGGCACCGCCAGGAGGAACGCGAGGAAGAGGCCCGCGGTGGCGATCGCGAGCGTCTCGAAGGTCGCCTTGAGCAGCAAGGCCGCGAACGCGGCCGACGTGTCGGGCGGCCAGAACGCGGCCAGGAAGTTGCCCATCACCTGCGCCTGGTCGCCGGTGACGAGTTGCCACGGACGGAACTCGGCGACCACGAGCAGCGGCCACAGCACGACGACGGCGATCACCGCCGCCGTGAGTCGGCCACGCGACGCCGGATCGCGCAGGAGCGGTCGGGCGTCGGCCGGTGACAGCGACGCCGCCGACACCCTCACGAGCAGCGCGACGGGCGCGCGACCAACGTCGGCGCCGCCCGCGGGAACGGCTCGATGGGCGCGACGCCCTGCACCGGTAGCGTCTGCCCCTCGGCGGCGTAGAGCTCGCGCAGCAGTGCCTCGCTCACCGCTGCGATGGGTCGGTCGAAGGCGACCTCGCCAGCGCGCATGCCGACGACGCGCGGAAACCACTTCAGCGCCAGGTCGACGGCGTGCAGCGACGCGACCAGCGTCGCGCCGCTTCGCGTGCTGTAGTCGACGAGGGCGCCGACGGCCTGGTCGGCGAGGGTCGGATCGAGCGCCGACACCGGTTCGTCGGCGAGCACGAGCGCAGGCTCCTGATACAGCACGCGAGCGATGCCGACGCGCTGCAGTTGGCCGCCGGAAATTCGGTCGCAGCGGTCGAACAGCCGCTCGCCGAGGCCGAGTTGCTCGAGCGCGGCGTGCGCGCCCGCGGCGTCGCTCGGCGACAGCAGCGAGGCGAGCGATTGCCAGGTCGACCACGTGCCGAGCCGGCCGGCGAGCACGGCGTTGACGACGCGCAGGCGCGGCGGGATCGGCGGGCTCTGGTGGACGACGCCGATGCGCGAACGCAGCGATCGCAGCGCGCCTGCTCCCAGGCGCCACGGGTCGTCGCCGTCGAGCGAGACGCTGCCGGCCGTCGGCGCCAGCGACGTGCCGAGCAGCCGCACCAGCGTCGTCTTCCCGGCCCCCGACGGACCGATGACGGCGATGCGCTCGCCGGCACCGAACGCCAGCGACACCTCGTGCAGCGCCCGATGCCCGTTCGGGTGGACGAGCCCGGCGCTTTCGAGCGCGACCTGCATGACGAGCCGCCGTGCCGGGCCTGTTGCGCGAACTACTTGAGCAGCCCCGCCGACTTCGCGGCGGCCTCGATGCCGTCGTAGTTGCGGGTCTGCGTCGGGATGAACTTCGACGCGCGCTGCAGGTCCATGATCTCCTTCATCGCCGGCACCGAAGGATCGAGCTTGAGGAAGGCATCGGTCAGCTTCTTCACCAGCGCCGCGTCCATGCCGGGGCGCACCGTCCAGTTGTAGTCGTAGTAGGTCGGCGTGATCGCGAGCACCCGCACCTTCTCGGCGTTCGGATTCTTCGGCTCGACGAGCTTGTCCATCACCGACGCGTTGAGCACGCCCGCCTCGGCGCGGCCGGCGGCGACGAAGGCGACGGTCGCGTCGTGCGCGCCGGAGAAGGCGACCGACTTGAAGTCGCGCTCCGGGTCGATGCCGGCCTGCTGCAGGAAGTAGCGTGGCATCAGGCTGCCGGAGGTCGAAGACGGTGAGCCGAAAGCAAATG
>JBBSPY010000252.1:0-5058 GCA_038258415.1 Burkholderiales bacterium | reverse complement strand
TCATCGGCCAGCCGCTCGAGCACCTGGCCGAGCGCGCCGCTCTGCTCGCCCGCCGCGACGACGCCTCGGTACACGTCGTCGAACTCGCGCGGTGCACTGCCGAGGGCGCGCGCGAACGACGTGCCCGAGTTCACCTCGCTCTTGAGGTGCGCGAGCAGCTCGCGCTGGCGCGGGTCCTCGGCCTCGTCGCCGAGCGCGGTCAACGCGCGTTCGAGCGGCAGGCCGGAGACGACGAGACCGGCGAGCTGGCGCGTCCAGATCGCCAGCGTCGTCGCGTTGAAGACGCGACGCGTGAGGCTGAACCCTTCCTTCGCCGTGCCGGCCGACGCGACCTGCGTGACGTTGAGCGGCACCAGCTGCTGGGCACGCAGCTGCGATCGGGCGGCGCGTGCGGTGTCGGCATCGAGTAGGCCGCTCTGAGACTTGCCGAGCGCGTCGAGCGCCTCGAAGCGGAACGCGGGCACGTCAGCTCAACGCAGCGAGCGGGCCGATCACTCTCGCGTCACCCGCAGCACTTCTTCGGGCGAGGTGACGCCCTCTGCGACGAGTCGCTCACCGTCCTCGCGCATCGAGCGCAGGCCGACGCGCTCGGCGGCGGCGGAGATCTGCGCCTCCGACGCGCGGTTGTGGATCAGCGCCTGCACCGTGTCGTCGACCGTCATCAGCTCGTAGACGCCGGTGCGGCCCTTGTAGCCCGTCATGCCGCAGGCATCGCAGCCGACAGGGTGCCAGCGGCCCTGCGCGTCTTCCTTTCGGCAGGCGACGCAGAGCTTGCGCACCAGCCGCTGGCCCAGCACGCCGATCAGGCTCGAGCTCAGCAGGAACGGCTCGACGCCCATGTCGACCATCCGCGTGACGGTGCTCGGCGCGTCGTTGGTGTGCACGGTGGCGAGCACCAGGTGGCCGGTGAGCGACGCCTGGATCGCGATCTGCGCGGTCTCGTAGTCGCGGATCTCGCCGATCATGATCACGTCGGGGTCCTGGCGCAGGATCGCGCGCAGCGCCTTGGCGAAGGTGAGCTCGATCTTGGCGTTGACCTGCGTCTGGCCGATGCCGGAGAGTTCGTACTCGACAGGATCCTCGACCGTCAGGATGTTCGTGCCAGCGGTGTCGATGCGGCCGAGCGACGCGTAGAGGGTCGTCGTCTTGCCCGAGCCGGTGGGGCCGGTCACGAGCAGGATGCCGTGCGGCTGGTGAATGAGCCGGTCGAAGGTGGCGAGCGTGTCGCCGCTCATGCCGAGGCCCTCGAGGGTGAACTTCGACTCTTCCTTGTCGAGCAGGCGCAGCACGGCGCGCTCGCCGTGCGCCGACGGCAGCGTCGACACCCGCACGTCGACGGCGCGGCCGCCGATGCGCAGCGAGATGCGACCGTCCTGCGGCAGGCGCCGCTCGGCGATGTCGAGCTCGGCCATGATTTTCAGCCGCGAGATCAGCGCCGCATGCAGCGCCCGATTCGGCTGCACGACCTCCCGCAACGTCCCGTCGACACGGAAGCGCACCGAGCTCGACCGTTCGTAGGGCTCGATGTGGATGTCGCTCGCCCCGTCCTTCGCGGCTTGCGTCAGCAGCGCGTTGAGCATGCGGATGATCGGCGCGTCGTTGCTGGCCTCGAGCAGGTCCTCGATCGCCGGCAGCTCCTGCATCATCCGCGACAGGTCGACGGCGCTCTCGACCTCGCCGATCACGGTGGCGGCGCTCGACTCGCCGCCGGCGTAGGCCGCCGTGATGCGTGGCGCGAGCGTCTCGGCCGGTTCGCGCTCGAAGACATCGACATCGAACCGGCGCAACACCTCGGAGAGCGCCGGCAGGCCGACCGTTGCCGGCGCCCAGAGGACGAGGCGAGAGCCGTCGTCCTCGAGGAGCAGCGTGTGCGCCTTGGCGTAGGCGTAGGGGAGGGGGTGGCGGGCGCCCATGTCGCGGGCCCTAGCCGCCGGCCGATGCGGCCGAGGCCGGCGCCATCGGAACCGGCACGATGACGGGGACGGGCACCAACACCGCCGGCTCCGAGGCCGCAGCATCCGCCGCAAGGGCCGGTCTCGGCTTCCTGATTGCGCCCGGTTCGGTTCCCGGCGACGACTGCGGCGCCGCCACCGGCGTGGTCGTGTCCTGCAGCCGGCGCAGCGGCGGAATCACCGGCGGATCGTTGATCGGAACGAAGATGCTGCGCTGCGGCTGCTGGTCCTTCTGGAAACCGCGGATCTGCTCGTAGCGGTCGAGCGAGAGCTTGTTGGTCGTCTCGGCATCGCGCATCACGGTCGGGCGCAGGAAGACCATCAGGTTGGTGCGCACCTTCGAGCGGCTCTCGTTGCGGAACAGCGCGCCCAGGTAGGGAATGTCGCCGAGCAGCGGAACCTTGGAGTTGTTGTCGGTGTAGCGGTCCTCGATCAGCCCGCCGAGCACCAGGATCTGCCCGTCCTCCACGATCACGTTCGACTCGATCGAGCGCTTGTTCGTCGTCGGGCCGGCGTTCGAAGTGCCCGGCGCCGTGCCGGCGGCCAGGCTCGACGATTCCTGGAAGATCTGCATCTTGATCGAGCCGTTCTCGCTGATCTGCGGCTTGATGCGCAGCGTGATGCCGACGTCCTTGCGCTCGATCGTCTGGAACGGGTTCTGCAACGAGGTGCCGGTGTTGGTGAACTGGCCGGTGATGAACGGCACGTTCGAGCCGACGATGATCTTCGCCTCCTCGTTGTCGAGGGTCACGAGGTTCGGCGTCGAGGCGATGTTGGTGTTGGCCTGCGTCTGCAGGAAATTGGCGATCGCCGCGAGGCCGTAGCTGCCGAAGAAGTTGCGCACCAGGCCGACGTTGAGGCCCTCGCCGAGGATGCCGGGCGAGACGGTGCCGCTGAGCTGCGCCGCGTCGATCTGCAGCAGGTTGCCGCCCGAGCCGAAGTTGGTGCCGCCGACGACGACGTTCGAGCTGTTCTTGTTGCCGAGCAGGCCTTGCCACTGGAAGCCGAACGCCGCCGAGTTGTCGCCCACGACCTCGACGATCAGGCTCTCGATGTAGACCTGCGCGCGCCGTCCGTCGAGCTGGTCGATCATCGCCCGCACCTGGCGGTAGAGCGGCTCGGGCGCAGTGATGACGAGCGAGTTGGTCGACGGGTCGGCCTGGATGAAGCCGCCCGTCGATGGGCCCGCCGACGGCGTGATCGGCGCCGCCGCACCGGCCGAGAGCCCGCCGTTGGCGGTGCCGGCGGCGCCGGCCGGGTTGACGGGGTTTGGCGTCGAAAGCTGCGAGCCACCGCCACCACCGCCGCCGCCGCTGCCCGAGAAGGCGGCCCTCAGCACCTGCGCGAGCTTGGTCGCGTCGGCGTTCTTCAGGTGGATGACCCAGATGTTGCCGGTCGCGGCCGACCCCACCGGAGGCGCATCGAGCCGCGCCACGATGCCTCGCGCCGAGGCGAGCTTGACGGCGTTGGCGCCCTTCAGGATCAGCGAGTTGCTGCGCGAGTCGATCAGCACCGACACCGCGCTGCCGGGCACGGCCGCGGCACCGGGCGCTCCGGCAACGGGCGAGGAATCGACCAGCCGCTGAATCAGCGGCGCGATGTCTGCCGCGACCGCGTGGCGCAGCGGGATGATGTCGACGTCGCCGCTGGATGGCACGTCCATCGCCGCGATGATCTGCGAGATGCGCTGAAGGTTGTCGGCGTAGTCGGTGATGACGAGCGAGTTGGTGCCCGGGTTGGCGTTGATCGTGTTGTTCGGCGTGATCAGCGGCCGCAGCACGGGAACGAGGTTGTTCGCGCTCTCGTGGTTCAGGCGGAAGATCTGCGTGATGACCTGGTCGCCGCGGCGCGACACGCTGTCGACCGACACGGTTCCGGCCTGCAGCTTGGCGTCGGCCTCGGGGACGATCTTCGACAGGTTTCCAGTCTCGACGACGGTGAAGCCGAGCCCGCGCAGCGCGGCGAGGAAGTTCAGGTAGGCCTCGTTGGGCGTCAGCGGATCCTCGCTGTAGAGCGTGATGGTGCCGCGGACCCGCGGGTCGACGAGGAACTGCCGATGCAGGATGGCCGACATCGCGCGCGCCACGCCGTCGATCTCGGCGTTGACGAAGTTGAGCGTCACCTTCTCGCCGCGAAAGCGCGGCTGCGATGCGGTCTGCCTGGCCTGGGCGAAAACGGGAGGCGGCGAAAGCGTGCCGAGCGCGAGCACGGCGGCCATCGCGGCGGCGCTGCCCCGGGTCATGAAAGGTCGTCGGTCCATGGTCATCCGATCGAGATGATCGACCGCGCGCCGTCGCGGCGACCGATGATGTTGAGCAGGTTCGACAGCGCCGCCTCGTCGACGCCGGCGGAGCGCGCCTCGCCGCGGAACTTGACGCCGCCGGGGCCGACGCTGCCGCTGCCGGTGAGCTGCAGTGGACCGTCCTGCGTCGACACCGACAGCAGGGTGACGCCGTTGCCGCCGGTCAGCGTGACGCGATAGCTGCCGAGCGTCTCGAGCGTCGTCAGTCGCGACGACACGCGTTCGAGGTCGAGGTCGACCTTGCCGTCGAGGCGCATCCGTCCCTCGACGCGTTCGAGCGTGAAGCCCGGCGAGGCGACTCGAACGTTGCCGCCGAGCTGCAGCGTGTTCCAGGGCGTGCCGAGGCCGCCGAGCCAGGCGCTCGGCCACTGGCCGAGGGTGTTGCCGGCGCTGCCGCCGGGCGGCGTGACGACGATGGTGACGCGGCCGAAGCCGGGCCGCGCCACGGCGCGAACCGCACCGTCGATGCAGCAGGCCTGGCGGATCGCCAGCTGCAAGCCGGTGAAGCCGGGCCACATCGACCACTCGATGCGGCCGGGGAGATAGCTGGCGTCGCGGCTGCCGGTGCCGCCCGTGAGCACCGGAACCGCGCTGCCCGACCAGACCGTGCCGCGCGCATCGGTGAGCACGATGCGCTCGTCGGTCGCCGCCGAGACGGCGCTGGCGAGCCAGGCGGCGGGCGCGAACAGCACGAAGCCGGCGAGCAGCCCGAAGACGGTGCCGACGACCGCCCAGCGCGTCGCCCGGCCGCGCTCGACCTGCCACGCCTGCTCGGCGAGCGTCGACTCGCTCCAGCCGCTCGAT
>JBBSPY010000251.1:0-5070 GCA_038258415.1 Burkholderiales bacterium | reverse complement strand
CGAGGTCGACGCGGTCTGGTGCGGCGCCGGCGCATGGACGCTCGCGGTCGACGGCGAGCGGCACGACGCCACCGCGCGCGCACACGGCCACGGCCTCCTCACCGTCGCGATCGGCGACCGGCGCTTCGGCGCGAGCGTCGTTGCCCGGGGTGACCGGCGGCACGTGTTCATCGCCGGCTCGCACGTGGCGATGCGTTTCGTCGATCTGCTCGGCGTCGCCGGGTCGGGGCACGAGGAGGCCGGCAGCGGCCTCGCGGCGCCGATGCCCGGCAAGGTGGTCGCCTTGGTCGCATCGCCGGGCGCATCGGTCGACAAGGGCGCCGCGCTGCTGGTCCTCGAGGCGATGAAGATGGAGCACACCATCACCGCGCCCTCCGCCGGCCTCGTCAAGGCGTTCCGCTACGCGGCGGGCGATCAGGTCGCCGAGGGCGCCGAGCTCGTCGACTTCGAGCCGAGCGCAGGCTGACGCACTTCACGCCAGCGCCATCTCCAGCACCGCGCGACACGCCCGCGCCGCCTCGCGCCCCTTCTTGACGAAGTGCTCGCCGAAGAAACGCTGGTGCTCGGCGTGCTCGTGAAAGGCCTGCGGGGTGAGAACGACCGACAGCACCGGCACGCCGGTGTCGAGCTGCACCCGCATCAAGCCGTCGATGACGGCGCCGGCGACGAAGTCGTGGCGGTAGATGCCACCGTCGACGACGAGACCGAAGGCCACGATGGCGGCGACGCCCCCACCGCGCGCGATCCGCTGCGCGAGCAGCGGGATCTCGAACGCCCCGGGGACCTCGTGGTTCAGGAGCCGCGGTGGCGACCAGCCGTGCTGCGCCATGTCGTCGCGAAATGCGTCGCGGCCGCGCGCGACGATGTCGGCGTGCCACGCCGACGAGATCATGGCGATGGTCGTGTGGCCCGCAACGCCTGAGTCGGGAGTCTGATTCATGGTGTTCCTCTTCGTGACTGAAGGACCTTGAATCAGGGCGCACGCATGCCGAAGGCCGCACGCCGGCGGCCGCCGAAAACGCGATCTCTTTCATCCGGACTGTGACCGTCGGCCCCGGCATCTCACCGGATCTGCTGACCTCGCTCCAGCCATTAGCCGGTGCGAGCGCTCGCGGGCTCCCGCTTCGTTCCTCGGGAACGCCGCGGATACCGCCGGTGGGGAATTTCGCCCCGCCCTGAGAACGCTGCCGGCGCTCGCGCGCCGACCGGCCGCAGTGTAGGCGGCCGCACCGCTGGCGCTGCCCCGTGAAATCCTTGCGCCATCGCTCCCGGTCAGCCCCGGACAATGCCGGCGATGAGTGACGAGAACGAGGAGGCGCTTCGCGCCAGCGAGGAGCGCCTGCAGCGCGCGCTCGACGCGACCGGTCTGTGCCTGTGGGACTTCGACGTTCCGTCCGGAAGCATCTACCTGTCCGAGTCGTGGTCGCGACAGCTCGGCGGCCCATCGGAGGTGACGCGAACGACCTTCGTCGCGCTGGCCGAGCTCGTGCCGCACGAGCAACGCACACGCCTCTTCGAGACCCTCATCGAGACAGTCAAGGGCCTGCGCAGCGACTACCGTGTCGAGCACGAGGTGATTCGGCACGACGGCAGCCGTTTCTGGAACCTGACCGAAGGCCGTGTCACCGCGCGCGACGACACCGGCCGGGCGCTGCGCATGGTCGGCACGAACCGCGACATCACCGCAGCCAAGCAGGCCGAGCGGCTGCGCCTCGAGCTCGAGGCGCAGCTGCGCGAATCGCAGAAGATGGAGGCGATCGGCACGCTCGCGTCGGGCATCGCGCACGACTTCAACAACATCCTCGGCGCGATCCTCGGCAACGCGGCGCTCGCCACCGAGGACGTCGATCCCGACCACGCCGCGCAGCAGAGCCTGCGCCAGATCCGCAAGTCGGCCTTGCGCGCGCGCACGCTCGTGCAGCAGATCCTGTCGTTCGCCAGGAAGCAGCCGCAGGAGCTCGTCAAGCAGCCGCTGCGGCCGCTGGTCGAGGAGACGCTCGCGCTCCTGCGAGCCACGCTCCCGGCCGGCATCGACGTCGAAACCCGGCTGGGCGACACGGCGCTCCCGGTCCTCGCCGACGGCACGCAGATGCAGCAGGTGCTGCTCAACCTCGGCACCAACGCCTGGCACGCACTCGAAGGCTCGGGCCGCATCGTTGTCGGCGCCGAGGCGGTCGAGCTCGACGGCGGTCGGCTCGTCGACGGCGTCGGCTCCGACCCCGGCACGGCCGCACTGCCCGGCGGCCGATACGCCCGAGTCTGGTTCGAGGACGACGGCTGCGGCATCGACGCCGCCTTGCGGACCCGCATCTTCGAGCCCTTCTTCACCACCAAGCCAGCCGGCCAGGGCACCGGCCTCGGGCTGTCGGTGGCCCAGGGCATCGTGCTCGCGCATGGCGGCGCGCTGACCGTCGACAGCGAGCCGGGCCGGGGCAGCACGTTCAGCATCTATCTGCCGCTGGCCGACGCGGCCGCCGAGCCGACGGTCACCGACTGGGGCGGGCTGGCGTCGCGCGGCAGCCGAGGCGAAGGGCAGCACGTGCTCTACGTCGACGACGACGAGGTCATGGGCCTGCTCGTCGACCGCTTGCTGCAACGGCTCGGCTACCGCGCCACCTGCGTCTCGGACCCCCTGCACGCGGTGTCGGCGGTGCGCGAGCGGCCCGATGCGTTCGACGTCGTCGTCAGCGACTTCAACATGCCCAACCTCTCGGGACTGGAGCTGGCGCGACAGGTGGCGCAGGCCCGTGGCGACCTGCCGGTCGTGATCAGCTCCGGGCATCTGAGCGAGGAGCAGCGTGCGGCGCTGTCGGAGGCCGGCGTGCACGGCATCGTGCGCAAGGAGCGGACCTTCGAGGACCTCGGCGACGTGGTCGCCAGGGCGCTGGCGACCTGAGCCCTCCCGGCGCCGCGCGGCGGCACCGGTGCTGGAATTCACCGATCGCCTCTGAAGCCGGCCGGCCCTACATTGCCGCACGCCGACCTTCCGACACCCGACTGGAGCCCCTCCCGTGAAAAGACTCGCCCTGGCCGCCTTCGGCGGCATCCTCATCGCCGCCGCTCCGATCGGGTCGGCGCTCGCCGACACCGTCGTCCTCAAGGCCTCGCACCAGTTTCCCGGCGGCAAGGGCGACGTGCGCGACGAGATGGTGCAGATGATCGCCCGCGATGTCGCCGCCGCCAACGTCGGCCTCGAGATCAAGGTCTTCCCGGGCTCCAGCCTCGTCAAGGCGCAGGAGCAATGGAAGGCGATGCTCACCGGCCAGATCGACATGAGCTCGTTCCCGCTCGACTACGCATCGGGCTTTCACCCGCAGTTCGGGGCGACGCTGATGCCCGGACTCGTGAAGAGCCACGCCCATGCGCGCGCCATCGACGAGTCGCCGTTCATGAAGGACATCAAGGCCGTCATCGAGCAGGGCGGCGTGCACGTGCTGGCCGACGCCTGGCTCGCCGGCGCTTTCGGCGGCAAGGAGAAGTGCATCCGCAAGCCCGAGGACGCCAACGGGCTGAAGGTGCGCTCGGCCGGAGCGACGTTCGCGCAGATGTGGGCCGGCGCCGGGGCTTCGATCGTCTCGATCCCGTCGAACGAGGTCTACAACGCGCTGCAGCAGGGCGTCGCGCAGGCCACCGACACCTCCACCGGCAGCTTCGTGTCGTTCCGCCTCTACGAGCAGCTCAAGTGCGTGACCGCGCCCGGCGACAACGCGCTCTGGTTCATGTACGAGCCGGTGCTGATCTCGAAGAAGAGCTGGGACAAGCTCAACGACGCGCAGAAGAAGGCGCTGAACACCGCGTCCGAGAAGGCAGAGCGCTTTTTCGAGGCCGAGTCGAAGAAGCTCGACGACAAGATGGTCGAGACCTTCAAGAAGAACAACGTCGAGGTGGTGACCATGTCGCCGGCGGAGTTCGACGCCTGGCGAGCGGTGGCGCAGAAGACGTCGTACAAGGCGTTCTCCGAGAAGGTGCCGGGCGGCAAGGAGCTGATCGAGAAGGCGCTGGCCGTCAAGTGACGGTCGTCTTCGCGTGACCGCGGCCGAGGCGACGAGGCCGCTGCCGGGCTGGGTGGCGGCGGTGCAGGCCGTCTCGCGCGCTTTCGGTGTCGCGGCGGCCGGGCTGATCGTGCTGTCGGTGCTCGTCGTCTGCGAGATGGTGTTCGTGCGCAAGGTGCTCGGCCAGAGTTCGATCTGGCAGACCGAGTTCGTGACGTTCTCGCTCGTCGCGGCGACCTTCATCGGTGCGCCCTACATCCTGCTCACGCGCGGCCACGTCGCGGTCGACGTGCTGCCGCTCATGGTCGGCATGCGCGCTCGTCGAAGGCTCCACCTCCTGGGCAGCCTGATCGCGCTCGCGTTCTGCGGGTTCTTCCTCTGGGGTGCGGTGCCGTGGTGGTACGAGGCGTGGCAGAGCGGACAGACGACGTCGTCGATCTGGCGCGCGCGAGTCTGGATCCCCTACCTCGCGGTGCCCGTCGGGCTCGGGCTTCTGTGCCTGCAGTTCATGGCCGAGATCTGGCTCGTGATGAGCGGCCGCGAACTCGCCTTCGGCCTCACGGCCGAAGACCAGCTCTGAGTCGTCCGAACCGAGGCTGCCGATGGGCCCGCTCTGGATCGGCCTGCTGATCTTCGTGGTCACCACCGCGGTGCTCGCGACCGGCGTGCCGATCTCGTTCGGTCTCGGCGCGGTGGCCTTCCTCTTCATGGTGATATTCGACGGCTGGAACAGCATCCATTTCCTGCCCGAGACGGTGTTCGCGGGCCTGTCGGACTTCACGCTCGTCTCGCTGCCGATGTTCATCATCATGGGCGCGGCGGTCGCCTCCTCGCGCGCCGGCAGCGATCTTTACGAAGCGCTCGCCCGCTGGCTGCACCGCGTGCCCGGGTCGCTCGTCATCTCCAACATCGGCGCCTGCGCGCTGTTCTCGGCGCTCACGGGCTCGTCGCCCGCCACCTGCGCCGCGATCGGCAAGATGGGCATCCCGGAGATGCGCAAGCGCGGCTACGACGCCGACCTCGCCACCGGCGCCATCGCCGCCGGCGGCACGCTCGGCATCCTGATTCCGCCTAGCGT
>JBBSPY010000250.1:0-5121 GCA_038258415.1 Burkholderiales bacterium | reverse complement strand
CGAGCCGCGCCACTACCTCGGCATCGCCGGCGGCAGCGGGATCACGCCGATCCTGTCGATCCTCAAGACGGTCCTCGCCGCCGAACCCGACTCGAGCTTCACGCTCGTCTACGCCAACCGCAAGCTCCGTTCGACGATGTTCGTCGAGGAGCTCGAGGATCTGAAGAACCGTTACCTGTCGCGTCTCACGCTGCATCTGGTGTTCTCGCAGGAGGCGACCGATCTCGACCTCTACAGCGGCCGGCTCGATCGCGTGAAGCTCGGCGCGTTTTTCGCCACCCTCGTCAAGGTCGGCGCCATCGACCACGCCTTCGTCTGCGGCCCGTGGGGCATGAACGACGAGGCCGAGGCGGCGCTGCAGGCGGCCGGCCTTGCACCCGATCGCATCCACATCGAGCGTTTCGGCGTTCCCGACGCCGCGGCGGTCGTGCGCGATGCGACGCCGCACGAAGGCGATGCCGCCGATGCGACGATCACCATCATCCGCGACGGCGTGACCCGCCACATCCCGTTCCACGCCGAGCAGGGCAACCTGCTCGACGCGGCGGCGGCCGCCGGTCTCGAGGTGCCTTTCTCGTGCCGGTCCGGCGTGTGCTGCACCTGCCGCGCCAGGCTGCTCGAAGGCGAGGTGCGCATGGAACGCAACTTCGCGCTCGAGAAGCACGAGGTCGAGGCCGGCTTCGTTCTCACCTGCCAGTCGCATCCGCTCACCGAGCGCGTGGTGCTCTCGTTCGACGACCGCTGATCGTGCGCTGATGCCCCGAGGCCGAGCCCGCGACTACGACGCCACGCGCGAACAGATCTTCGCCCGCGCCGCGAGGTTGTTCGCGCGACAGGGCTACACCGCCACCTCCATGAACGAGGTGGCGCTCGCCTGCGGCGTGTCCAAGCCCTCGCTCTACCACTACGTTGCCGACAAGCAGCAGCTGCTCGCCGAGATCGCCGCTGCACACATCGCGCGGCTCGAGGCGCTCGTCGGCGACGTGTCGCGAGACGCTGCGCACCAGGGGCTCGAACCGGAGGCGCGGCTGCGCCGTCTCATCGAGGCATTCCTGAATGTCTACGCGAAGGCACAGGCCGAGCACCGCGTGCTCACGGAGGATGTCCGGTTCCTCCCTGCCGCCGACCGCAAGCGCATCCTCGACGGCGAGCGGCGCGTCGTCGCGGCCTTCGCCGACGCGGTGGCGGCCGCTCGGCCCGAGTTGCGCCCCGACGGTCTCGTCAAGCCGCTGACGATGCTGCTCTTCGGCATGATGAACTGGATGTTCACGTGGCTGTCGCCGAAGGGCGCCTGGAGCCATGCCGACCTCGCCCCGGTTGTCGCCGACCTGTTCTTCGGTGGCCTCGCCGCGGTTCGTGCGCCGCGGCGGGCCGCACACCTTTCACTGAACCACGACATGAAGGAGATCACCCATGTTTGACCTGCAAAACAACGTCGGACGCCTCGCGGCCGTAGCCGCGCTCGCCCTGGCCGCGACCGGAGCGCTGGCCGACATCAACGTCGGCGTTACCGTGTCGGCGACCGGCCCCGCCGCCTCGCTCGGCATTCCGGAGAAGAACACCATCGCCCTGATGCCGCAGACGATCGGCGGCCAGAAGGTGAACTACATCGTGCTCGACGACGCGAGCGACAGCTCGACCGCCGGCGCCAACGCGCGCCGTTTCGTCACGGAATACAAGGTCGACGTGATCCTCGGCTCGTCGACGACGCCGAACTCGCTGGCGATGATCGACGTGGCGGCCGAATCGAAGACGCCGATGATCTCGATGGGCGCGTCGGCCGCCATCATCGAACCGGTCGACGACAAGCGCCGCTGGGTCTTCAAGACACCGCAGAACGACATCATGATGTCGCTGGCCGTTGCCACGAGCATGGCCGAGAAGGGCGTCAAGACGGTCGGCTTCATCGGCTTCGCCGACGCCTACGGAGAGGGCTGGTATCGCGAGTTCTCGAAGGTCGCGCCGCTCAAGGGGCTGACGATCGTCGCCAACGAGCGCTACGCGCGCACCGACACGTCGGTCACGGGGCAGGTGCTCAAGCTCATCGCCGCCAAGCCGGATGCGGTCCTCGTCGCGGCCTCCGGAACGCCGGCGGTGCTGCCCGAGCGCACGCTCAAGGAGCGCGGCTACGCGGGCACGTACTACCAGACGCACGGCATCGCCAACAACGACTTCCTGCGCGTCGGCGGCAAGGACGTCGACGGCACGCTGCTGCCTTCCGGCCCGGTGCTCGTGGCGGCGCAGCTGCCCAACAGCAACCCGGTGAAGGCGAGCGCGCTCGAGTACATCAACAAGTACGAGGCCAAGTACGGCAAGGGGTCGGTGTCGACCTTCGGCGGCCACGCCTGGGATGCCGGGCGGCTGATGGCCGTCGCCGCGGCGCAGGCGCTGAAGAAGGCGCAGCCCGGTACGGTCGAGTTTCGGGTCGCCCTGCGCGACGCGCTGGAGGCGGCCAAGGAGGTGCACGGCGCGCATGGCATCTTCAACATGTCGCCGACCGACCACCTCGGGCTCGACCAGCGCGCCCGCGTGATGGTGAAGATCGAGAACGGCAAGTGGGTGTACCAGCCTTGAACGCCCGCAGCGAGCTCGGCGCGCCTGTCCTGCAGAGCTACATCGCCGGCCGCTGGGTCGGCGAGGAGGCGGGCGCCGAGCTGGCGAGTGCGATCGACGGTCGGACCATTTCGCACGCCCATGCCGACACGGTCGACTTCGCCGAGGCGCTCGATCACGCACGCCGCGTTGGCGCGCGCTCGCTCCTCGCGCTCGACTTCCAGCAGCGCGCGGCGCGGCTCAAGGCAATTGCCGCCTACCTGAACGAGCGCAAGGAAGCGCTCTACACGATCTCGCGCCACACCGGCGCGACGCGAGGCGACGGCTGGGTCGACATCGAAGGCGGCACCGGAACGCTCTACGCGTATGCGTCGATGGGCAGCCACGAGCTGCCGTCGGGCAACCTCGTCCACGAGGGACCGGCGCTGACGCTCGGCAAGAAGGGGCAGTTCGCCGGAACGCACATCCTCGTGCCGCGCGGCGGTTTGGCGGTGCACATCAACGCCTTCAACTTCCCCGTATGGGGGCTGCTCGAGAAGTTCGCGCCGAGCTTTCTCGCCGGCATGCCGTGCATCGCCAAGCCGGCGACGTCGACGAGCTACCTCACCGAGGCGATGGTGCGGCTCGTCGTCGAGTCCGGCCTGGTTCCCGATGGCGCGCTGCAGCTCGTCATCGGCTCGACCGGCGACCTGCTCGACCGACTCGACGGTGCCGACATGGTCACCTTCACCGGCTCCGCGGACACGGCGACGAAGCTGCGCGGCAACGCCAACCTGCTGGCGCGTTCGGTGCCGTTCAACGCCGAGGCCGATTCACTCAATGCCGCGATCCTGGGACCGGATGTCGAGACCGGCGACGAGGAGTTTGACCTGTTCGTCAAGGAGGTCGCTCGCGAGATGACGGTCAAGGCCGGACAGAAATGCACCGCGATCCGGCGTGCGATCGTCCCGGCGCGTCATCT
Organism: Burkholderiales bacterium; assembly: GCA_038258415.1. Classification (GTDB taxonomy): domain Bacteria; phylum Pseudomonadota; class Gammaproteobacteria; order Burkholderiales; family Burkholderiaceae_C; genus Schlegelella_A. Next base: position 1,607 of record JBBSPY010000250.1, on the reverse strand, counting down.
CGACGAGGTCGCCTCGCGGCTGCGCGACCGCCTCGGTCGTGTCGTCCTCGGCGACCCGTCGCTCGAGGGCGTGAAGATGGGTGCGCTCGCCTCCAGGGCGCAGCAGCGCGACGTCGGGGCGCAACTCGAGAAGCTGGCGCGCGGCAACGAGATCGTCTATGGCCGCGACGAGACATTCGCGCCGCTGGGCGAAGGCGTGGCCGACGGCGCCTTTTTCGCGCCGACGCTGGTCCTGTGTCGCGATGGCATGGCCAACGACGCGGTCCACGACGTCGAGGCATTCGGGCCGGTGTCGACGCTGATGCCATACGGCGACCTCGACGAAGCGCTCGCGCTGGCGGCGCGCGGCCGCGGCAGTCTCGTCGCGACGCTCGTCACGCGGGACCCGAAGGTGGCCGCGAAGGCGATCCCGCAGCTGGCTGCGTGGCACGGCCGCCTGCTCGTTCTCGACCGCGACGCCGCGGCCGAATCGACCGGCCACGGCTCCCCCTTGCCGATGCTCAAGCACGGCGGCCCGGGGCGCGCCGGTGGCGGCGAGGAACTGGGCGGCATCCGCGCCGTCAAGCACTACCTGCAGCGCGCAGCGGTCCAAGGGTCGCCGTCGATGCTCACGGCCGTCATCGGCGAGTACGTCCGCGGCGCGCGCGTGACGGAATCCGACGTGCACCCCTTTCGCAAGCACTTCGAGGACATCGCCATCGGCGATTCGCTGCTCACCCACCGGCGCACCGTGGGCGAGGCCGACATCGTCGCCTTCGGCGGCATCTCGGGCGACTACTTCTACATGCACTTCGATGCCATCGCGGCGAAGGACTCGGCGTTCGGCCAGCGCATCGCGCACGGCTACTTCGTGCTCTCGGCGGCGGCGGGGCTGTTCGTTTCGCCGGCGCCCGGCCCGGTGCTCGCCAACTACGGTCTCGACACGCTGCGCTTCACCAGGCCGGTCGCGATCGGCGACACGATTCGCGCGCGCCTGACCTGCAAGCGCAGGACCGACCGCATGAAGACGGACGCGCAGGGGCGTGGTCAGGGCGTCGTCGCCTGGGACGTCGAGGTGACGAACCAGAACGACGAGGTCGTCGCGAGCTACGACATCCTCACGCTCGTGGCCAAGCGGGCCTGAGGCGCTCGCGACGGCCGGGGCCGTCGCGAGGGGAAACCCTCCGCGGCCGGTGGAGGTTGGCTCCTACAATTTTCAGGCCCGTCGCCACCCGCATCCCCATGACCCCGACCCGCCGTGCGGCCGCCCCGAAGCCCGCCGCAGCGCCGGGCCTGCGGATCCTCAAGAAATACCCGAACCGGCGCCTCTACGACACCGTCGTCTCGCGCTACGTCACGCTGACGGAAGTGAAGAGGATGGTCCTCGAAGGAACGGATTTCGAGGTTCGCGACGCGAAGACCGGCGAGGACCTGACCCGCGCCATCCTGCTGCAGATCATCCTCGAGGAAGAGACCGGCGGCGTGCCGATGTTCTCCAAGACGATGCTTTCGCAGATCATCCGTTTCTACGGCCACGCCATGCAGGGCATGATGGGCTCGTACCTCGAGAAGAACCTGCAGACGTTCACCGACATCCAGGGGCGGCTCGCTGAGCAGACCGGGGGCCT
>JBBSPY010000249.1:0-5122 GCA_038258415.1 Burkholderiales bacterium | reverse complement strand
CTGCATCCTCGTCGGTGAAATGCGCGACCTCGAGACGATCCGTCTGGCGCTGACCGCCGCGGAAACCGGCCACCTCGTGTTCGGCACGCTGCACACGTCGAGCGCCGCCAAGACGGTCGACCGGATCGTCGACGTGTTCCCGGCGGCCGAGAAGGAAATGGTGCGGTCGATGCTGTCGGAATCGCTGATCGGCGTGATCTCGCAGACGCTGTGCAAGACCAAGGACGGCTCAGGGCGTGTCGCGGCGCACGAGATCATGCTCGGCAACGCCGCGATCCGCAACCTGATCCGCGAGAACAAGGTCGCCCAGATGTACTCGTCGATCCAGACCGGCAACAACGTCGGCATGCAGACGCTCGACCAGAACCTCGCCGACCTCGTGCGGCGTAACATCGTTTCCGCACCGGAAGCACGCGCCAAGGCGAAGTTCCCCGAGAACTTCCCCGGCTGATCAAAGGCGACGACATGGAACGCGACCAGGCCTCGAAGTTTGTCAACGACCTGCTGCGGCTGATGGTGAGCCGCAACGGGTCCGACCTCTTCCTCACCGCCGATTTCCCGCCCGCGATCAAGGTCGACGGCAAGGTGACCAAGGTGTCGCCGCAGCCGCTGACCGGCCAGCACACGCTGGCCCTCACGCGGTCGATCATGAACGACAAGCAAGCGGCGGAGTTCGAGCGCACCAAGGAGTGCAACTTCGCCGTCGCGCCGCAGGGGATCGGCCGCTTTCGCGTCAACGCCTTCGTGCAGCAGGGCCAGGTCGGCCTGGTGATGCGGACGATCCCGCAGGTGCTGCCGACGATCGACAGCATGAACCTGCCGCACATCCTGAAGGACATCTCGATGACCAAGCGCGGTCTCGTGATCTTCGTCGGGGCCACCGGCTCCGGGAAGAGCACGTCGCTCGCGGCGCTCGTCGACCACCGCAACGAGAACAGCTTCGGTCACATCATCACGATCGAGGACCCGGTCGAATTCGTGCACCCGCACAAGAACTGCATCATCACGCAGCGGGAAGTCGGCATCGACACCGACGACTGGGGCATCGCCCTGAAGAACTCGCTGCGCCAGGCGCCCGACGTGATCCTGATGGGCGAGATCCGCGACCGCGAGACGATGGAGCACGCCGTCGCCTTCGCCGAGACGGGCCACCTCTGCCTCGCCACGCTGCACGCCAACAGCTCCAACCAGGCGCTCGACCGGATCATCAACTTCTTCCCGGAGGAGCGGCGCGACCAGCTGCTGATGGACCTGTCGCTGAACCTGAAGGCGCTCGTCTCGCAGCGCCTGCTGCCGCGCCAGGAGGGCAAGGGGCGGGTGGCGGCAGTCGAGATCCTGCTCAACACGCCGCTCATCTCCGACCTGATCTTCAAGGGCGAGGTCTCCGAGATCAAGGAGATCATGAAGCGCTCGCGCGAGCAAGGCATGCAGACCTTCGACCAGAGCCTGTTCGACCTTTACGAAGGCCAGGCGGTGACCTACGAGGATGCGATTCGCAACGCCGACTCCGTCAACGACCTGCGGCTGCAGATCAAGCTGCACAGCCAGCGCTCGCGCTCGAGCGACCTCAACGCCGGCACCGAACACATGCACATCGTCTGATTCGCTCCGGCGGGTATAAAGCGGCCCTTCGAGGCCGCTTTTTCACGTCATGACCAACAGAACCTACGACCAGATCGAGCCGAGGACAGTCGCTTTCCTCGGCCTCGGCGTGATGGGCTATCCGATGGCGGGGCACCTCGCCCGCGCCGGGCACCGTGTGACGGCCTACAACCGCACCGCCACGAAGGCCGCGCAATGGGCGGCCGAATACGGCGGCAAGAGCGCACCGACACCGAGACAGGCAGTCGATGGCTGCGCCATCGTGTTCGCCTGCGTCGGCAACGACGACGACCTGCGCTCGATCTGCCTCGGCGAGGATGGCGCCTTCGCCGGCATGAAGGCCGGCGCGATCTTCGTCGACCACACGACGGCCTCGGCCGCCGTTGCACGCGAGCTGGCCGCCGCTGCGAAGGAGAAGGGCCTCGGCTTCGTCGACGCGCCGGTCTCGGGCGGCAGCATCGGCGCTCAGAACGGCGCGCTGACGGTCATGTGCGGCGGCGACAAGACCGCCTTCGACACGGTGCGGCCGTTCGGCATGCACTTCGCGAAGGCGATGACGCTGCTGGGCGAGAGCGGCGCCGGCCAGCTTGCCAAGATGGTCAACCAGATCGCCATCGCCGGGCTCGTGCAGGGCCTGTCGGAAGCCATTGCCTTCGGCCAGAAGGCCGGCCTCGACATGAAGGCCGTGCTCGAGGTGATCGGCAAGGGCGCCGCGCAGAGCTGGCAGATGGACAACCGCGGCACGACCATGGTCGACGACCAGTTCGACTTCGGCTTCGCCGTCGACTGGATGCGCAAGGATCTCGGCATCGCCCTGGACGAAGCGCGACGCAACGGCGCGCGACTACCCGTGGCGGCGATCGTCGACCAGTTCTACGCCGACGTGCAGGCCGAAGGCGGCAGCCGCCTCGACACGTCGAGCCTGATCAGGCGTCTGCGGTGACCGGCACGGGCCCGGCGCGCGAGTGACGGCGCTTCACGGCCGGACCGGGCGCGATTCGGCGACGGGAGCGGCGTTGATCGGCGGCGGCGAGCTGGCGGGCTCGGGCGTCACCAGCGTCTTGCGTCCGGCGTCGTTGAGCTGGGCGGCGTTGATCATCTCGAACACCTTGACGACCTTGGCGACGCCACCGACGCGACGCGTCAGCTCGGTGGCGCGGTTGGCCTCGGACTCGGTGACACGACCCATCAGGTAGACCGTCGCCCGGTGCGTGACGACCTTGATGGTGTTGGCGAACGGGTCCTTCGAGTCGACCAGGGCCGCCTTCACCTTCGCGGTGATGTAGGCGTCGCGCGACTTCTCGCCGAAGGTGTTGAGGGGGCCGACCTTGACCTCGTTGACCACCGATTGCACGTTGTCGATTCGCGCCACGACCTGCTCGGCGGTGGTCTTGTCGGCCTCGGTGGGCACCTCGCCGGTCAGCAGCACCATCCGGTTGTAGCTGGTGGTGCTGATGCGCGCGCGGTCGCCGAAGGTCTCGTCCATGCGCCCGTTCGACTTCACCTCGATGACCGAGTCCTCGACCTGGGCGCCCGAGGTGCGCCGGTCGGTGGCGATCAGCGCCCCGCCGACGACCACGCCGCCGACGAGCAGCGGCGCGCATCCCGACACGCCGGCCGCGGCGACGGCGGCGCCGAGCAGCAGCGCGACGCTCCAGCCGCGGCCGGCAGTTCGAATCGACGATCTCATGTGTGTTCCTGTTCGCCGAGCAACTGAAGGTCGACGGCGTCGCACAGGCAGTGCAGCGCCAGCAGGTGCACTTCCTGGATTCGGGCGGTGCGCGCGTGCGGCACGCAGATGTGGACGTCGGTCTCGGCGAGCTTGCCGGCGAGCTTGCCGCCGCCATTGCCGGTGAGGGCGATGACGGTCATCTCGCGCGCCTTGGCGGCATCGACGGCAGCGACGATGTTGACGGAGTTGCCGCTCGTCGAGAAGCACAGCAGCACGTCGCCCGGGGCGCCGAGCGCCTGCACCTGCTTCGAGAACACGGTGTCGAAACCGTAGTCGTTGCCGATCGCGGTGAGGATCGACGAGTCAACGGTCAGCGCGATCGCCGCCAGGCCGGGCCGCTCGCGTTCGAACCGGCCGACGAATTCGGCCGCGAAGTGCTGTGCATCGGCGGCCGACCCGCCGTTGCCGCAGGCGAGCACCTTGCCGCCGGCGGTGATGCAGCCGACCAGAGCGCTGACGGCGTCGGCGATCGGCTTGGCGAGGGTTTCCGCAGCCGCGTACTTCAGGTCGGCGCTGTCGAAGAACTGCTGCTGGATGCGTTGGACAAGCATGGTCGATCGATCATATGGGATGGAGCCCCCACGCTCCTTTCACGAGGCATCGAACGCGGCCTTCAGCCACTCGATGCGGTCGCCGTCGACCGCGACGACGTCGAACCGGCACGGCGGAATCGTGGCCATGCCTCGGAGGAACGCCTGCGCGGCGAACACGATGCGGGCACGCTTCCTCGCATCGATGCTTGCGGCGGCGCCCCCGAACCGCTGGCTCTTGCGTGCACGGACCTCGACGAAGACGAGCGTTCCGTCGCGGTCGCGCATCACGAGGTCGATCTCGCCTCCCCTGCGCGACGGTCCGCGGGCGACCCGGTGGTTGCGTCGCACCAGCACCAGGCCACCGCCCAGCAGGTGGGCGAGGGCCCGGTCCTCGGCGTCGGCACCGACGGCGCCGGGCGCGCGGCGGACAATCGTCGGCATGGCGGGCGCTTTCGGTGGACGAGCGGATCGGTCGGTGCTGCTGGCGGCCGCGGCCGCAGCCGCCGGCGATCAGCAGTATCCCGCGCCGGCGCTCTACGTCGTTGCCACGCCCATTGGCAACCTCGCCGACCTGACCCTGCGCGCGCTGCACGTGCTCGGCCTCGTCGACGCGGTCGCCTGCGAGGACACGCGCCACACCGCAGCGTTGCTCGGCCATGTCGGCATCGCCGGCAAGGCGCTCGTCGCGGTGCATGCGCACAACGAGCGCGAGGCCGCGGGTTCGGTCGTCGAGCGCCTGGCCCGCGGCGAACGGGTCGCCTACGCCAGCGACGCCGGCACGCCCGGCGTGAGCGACCCGGGCGCGCGGCTTGTCGCCGCGGTGCGCGACGCCGGCCACCGCGTCGTGCCGGTGCCCGGCGCGAGCAGTGCGACGGCGGCGTTCTCGGTCGCCGGCGACGTTCTCGCCGAGGGCTTCCGCTTTCGTGGCTTCCTCGCGGCGCGCGGCGCCGAGAGGCAGCGTGCGCTTGAGTTGGTGATCACTTCGGCGGAGGCTCAGGTGTTGTTCGAGTCCCCGAACCGCATCGCGTCGCTGCTCGCCGCGATGGCGGCACTCGACCCGACGCGCCGCATCACCGTCGCCCGTGAGCTCACCAAGCAATTCGAGGCCGTGACGAACATGGCCGTCGGCGACGCGCCAGCCTGGATCGCCGCTGACCCGAATCGCTCGCGAGGCGAATTCGTCGTCGTCGTCCACGCCCGTGCTGTCGTCCCCGGCGCCGACGGTGACGCCGCCACCGCCGACGCGTCGCGAACG
>JBBSPY010000248.1:0-5125 GCA_038258415.1 Burkholderiales bacterium | reverse complement strand
GATCCTTCGCTGCATCGAGGCGCTCGGCGCGAGCACGAGGTCGAACCGGCGGTAGAGATGGCGCGCGTAGCGCCGCGCCGCGGCGGCGCCGGCACGCCCGGCGACGAGCCGCGCCATCGCCTCGATGTCGGAGTGGCAGTACGCGATCGCCGCAGCGCCGCAGGCGCGCGCCGCGTCGAGCGCGCCCCAGGCAACGCGATACGGGTCACCGGCCTCGACGACATCGGGCCGCAGTGCGGCGATCGTCTCGGCGACCGCGTGGCGCGACACCGGCGCGCGATAGCCGCCGCTGAACGGCAGCGGCCACGACGGCAGCTCGACGGTCCCGTCCTCCGGATCGCCCGCCGCCTTGGGCACGGCGATGCGATGCCGCCAGCCGGGGCGGCGGTCGAACCAGGCGTGCTTCGTCAGCAGGTAGCGGCGAACGCCGCCACCCGATGGGCTCCAGAACATCGTCGCGTCGACGATGGCGAGTGGCGCTCGCGGCGCGTCGATGGCCTCGATCTCCTCCGTTTCCGAGGTTCAGCGCCTCGGCTTGTCGCGCGAGGCCGGTGCCTTCTGCTTGCGGTAGGCGGCATCGGCCGGCGCGCCGCGGTCGGTGTCGACCTTGCCATCGACCAGATCGGCGTGCGCCTGCTGCATCACGTCGGTCGGCTCCGCGCGAACGCTGTCGGACGACTGGTCGCGCTCGTGCGGCAGCCGCGGTGCGGCCTGGCCGTCGGTGGTGGCGCGCGTCGTCGCGCGATCGGTGGGCGCCCGCGGAGCAGGGCGGGAGGAAGCGCGTGTCGGCATGGCGTCGGCGTCGATGCGGAAGAGTCGCAAGGGTAAGCCACCCCGCGAGGGACGACCGGCGGCCATCGGGCATCCGGGTTGCCATGCGACCCGGTGACACCCCGACAGAGAGCCTCCTCCCACTTCGGCACGCGCGCCATGCAACCGCCCCCATCGAGCCACGACGACCCCATCGGCCCTGCCGATGGCCAGCACGATGGCGACGTGCTGGCCGCCGCGTCGCGCGAGCTGAAACAGCCGCTCAACGTCATCAGCGCGAACGCGCAACTGCTGATGGCCTTGCCGGAAATCCAGGCTCTGCCGGAGGTGATGCGCGCGGCCCGCACCATCCAGCGCGAGGCGGTCAACCAGAGTCGCATCCTCGAGAGCCTGCTCGACCACGCACCCCGCGCCGCATCCGAAGCCGCGAACGCGGACCTGCATGCGGGGCTTGCCGTCGACCCACTCGAGGCGCCCGTCCCCACGCTCGTGGGCGTTCGCCTCCTGCTCGTCGACGACTCCGCCGACGCGCTCGAGACCTTCGCCTTCCTGCTCGAGCACGAGGGCTTCGTCGTCGAGACCTGCGGCTGCGGCGAGCACGCGCTCGAACGGCTGCGCAGCGCCCGATTCGACGTGCTCGTCTCCGACATCGGCATGCCGGGCATCGACGGCTACACGCTGCTGCGCACGCTCCGCCACGACCCGCGCTACGCCGACTTGCCGCCGCTGCCGGCCATCGCGCTGACCGGCCACGGCCGCTCGCGGGACATCGGGCGCGCCTTCGAGGCGGGTTTCGAGGCCCACGTCGACAAGCCCGCCGACCTGGCCAGGCTCAAGCGCGTGATCGGCGAGGTGCTGGGCGTGCCGAGTGCCGCTCGCGCCTCCGCACCGGGGCAGGCCTAGACTCGGACAACATGGCTGATCCGCCCGACTCCGAGGCAGCGAAGAAGCACCGGCTCGACTTCCTCGTCGTCGGCATCGGTGCATCGGCCGGCGGCATCACCGCGCTGAAGACGCTGCTCGAGGCGCTGCCGGCCGAGCCGGAGATGGCCTTCGTCGTCATCCTCCACCTCTCGCCCACCCACGCGAGCAGCGCCGCCGAGATCCTGCAGACGTCGACGGCGATGGCGGTCACGCAGGTGACCGGGCGCACGCCGATCGAGCGCAACCGCGTCTACGTGATCCCGCCGACGTGGGGGCTGACGATGGACGACGGCTGCCTCGACCTCGCGGCCGACGGCCGCCCGAATGGCCGCCACGTCGTCGTCGACGAATTCTTCCGCACCCTCGCCGACGCGCACGGCACGCGCGCCGCCGGCGTCGTGCTGTCGGGCACCGGCGCCGACGGATCGGTCGGGATCGCCCGCCTGAAGGAGGCTGGCGGCGTCGTCTTCGCGCAGACGCCCGAGGAAGCCGAACACGACGGCATGCCGCGGGCCGCCATCGCCACCGGCAAGGTCGACACCGTGCTGCCGGTCGCCGAGATCGCGACGCGGCTGGTCGACCTGTGGGCGAACTCGCGGCGCATCGAGCTCCCCGACAGCGACGCGCTCGAACTGCCGGGTCGGGAGCCGAAGGCGCCGGCCGCGGCCGAGGCGGCGCTGCGCGACATCATGGTCACGCTGCACCAGCGCACTGGCCACGATTTCCGACACTACAAGCGGGCAACTGTGTTGCGGCGCATCGAGCGCCGGCTGCAGGTCAACCGGTTGCCCGATCTCGTCGCCTACCGGCGCTACCTGCTGGCCGAGCCCGGAGAGGCGCGCGCCCTGCTCGACGACCTGCTGATCGGCGTGACCGAGTTCTTCCGCGATCGCGGCTCGTACGAGGCGCTGGCGCGCGACGTGATGCCGCAACTGGTCAGATCGGCCGGCGCGGGCGACGCCGTTCGCGCCTGGGTGGCGGGCTGCTCGACCGGCGAGGAGGCCTTCTCCGTCGCCATCCTGCTGGCCGAGGAGATCGCGCGGCAGCGGAGCAGCAACCCGTGGTCGGTGTTCGCGACCGACATCGACACCCACGCGATCGCCTTCGCCCGCGCCGGCCGGTACAGCGAGGCGATCGCCGCCGACGTGTCGACCGAGCGGCTGCGCGCCAACTTCGCGGCCGAGCGCGGCGGCTACCGCATCCACAAGGCATTGCGCGAGAACGTGATCTTCGCCGAGCACAACGTGCTGCGCGACCCGGCGTTCTCGCGGGTCGACCTGGTGAGCTGCCGCAACCTGCTCATCTATCTCGACCGTTCCGCGCAGCAGCGGGTGCTCGAGGCCTTTCACTTCGCGCTCAAGCCTGGCGGGCACCTGTTCCTTGGCTCCTCGGAATCGGTCGACGGCGCCAGCCGGCTGTTCTCGGCCGTCGACAAGGGCATGCGCATCTACCGGGCCAATCCGGTGGCGCGAGTCGCCCGCGCGCCGGGCAAGGGGCGGGGCACGGGCGACGCCGGCGGCCACGCCCGCGCGCCGCTTCCAGAGCAGCTGCGCGGCCCGACCGCGGCCGAGGTGCACCGCCGCCTGATGGAGGAGCTGGCGCCGCCTTCGGTGCTGGTGACGGCCGAGCACGAGATCGTCCACGTCTCGGCGCGGGCGTCGCGCTTCCTTCGCTATTCGGAGGGCGAGCCGTCGAGCAACCTGCTCAACGCCGTCGCCCCCGACCTGCGGCCGGAGCTGCGAACCCTGCTGGTGCGCGCCGAACAACTGCGCCGGCGGGTCGAGGCGCCGCTCGTGATCACCCATGTCGACGGCCAGGAGGTGCGCCTGCGGATGGCGGCGATGCCGGCGCGCCACCCGGCCTGGCCGAACGAGCTGCTGCTCGTCTCGCTCAACGACACCGAGATCGGCGGCGGCGCCACCGCCGCCGCGGCCGACGCTGAAGCCGCCGCCTCCGACAACCCGGCGCTCGCGCGCGCCCAGCTCGACGTCAAGCGCCGGGGTGACGAGTTGCACGCGACGATCGAGCAGTACGAGTCGTCGTCGGAGCAGCTCAGGGCCTCGAACGAGGAGCTGCACGCGATCAACGAGGAACTGCGCTCGGCCAGCGAGGAGCTCGAGACGAGCAAGGAAGAGCTGCAGTCGACCAACGAGGAGCTGGTCACCGTCAATCACGAGCTCAAGCTCAAGATCGAGGAGACGAGCGAGGCCAACGACGACCTGCGCAACCTCATCGCCTCGACCGACATCGCCACCGTCTTCGTCGACCCGGCGATGCGCATCAAGCGCTACACGCCGCAGGCGGCGTCGATCCTCAACATCATCGATGCCGACATCGGCCGGTCGCTCTTCGACATCACCCACAAGCTCGACTTTCCGACCCTCGCCGAAGACGCGCGCCGCGTCTTCACGACGCTGAAGACGATCGAGCGCGAGGTCGCGAGCGCCGACGGGCGCCGCCTGCTCGCCCGCCTCCTCCCCTACCGCACCGCCGACGACAAGATCGCCGGCGCGGTGCTCACCTTCGTCGACGTGACCACCCGCCGCCGCGCCCAGACGGAGAAGGAGATCGCCGACAAGCGGATGCAGCTCGTCGCCGACACGATGACCGACTTCGCGATCCTCACGCTCGATGCCAAGGGCACGATCGCGAGCTGGAGTGCAGGCGCGGTGCGCGTCTTCGGCTATGCCGAATCCGAGGCGCTCGGCAGCCGCTTCGACATGCTCTTCACCGACAGCGACCGCGCTGCCGGGAGGCCGCAGCAGGAGCTGGCCGGTGCCGACGAGAGCGGGCGAGCCGCCGACGAGCGCTGGATGCGGCGCAAGGACGGCAGCGACTTCTACGCCAGCGGCGTGATGATGCGGCTCGCGGTCGACGGCGTGCTGGGCTACGCCAAGATCTGCCGCGACATGACGGGCGCCCGGCACATCGAGGAGCTGCATGGCCTGCAGCTCAGCGCGGCACGCCAGATCGAGACGACGGCGTCGCGCGAGGCGGAGATGAAGAACGAGTTCCTCGCCGTGATGTCGCACGAGCTGAAGCACCCGCTCAACCTCATCAGCATCAACGCCCAGCTGCTGGCCACGCTGCCCGAGGCGCAAACGCTGCCGCAGGTGGCGCGCGCCGCCAAGACGATCCAGCGCACGGTCATGAGCCAGAGCCGGATCATCGACGACCTGCTCGACCTGTCGCGCCTGCACACCGGCAAGCTCGCGCTCAACCGGGCACCGGTTCTGGTCGTCGAGACCATCCAGTCGGCGCTGAACTGGGCGCTCGGCGAATCGCGATCGCGCGGCGTGCGCTTCTATGCCGAGGGACTCGACGAGGCGATGCTGGTCGACGGCGACCCGGTGCGCATCGAGCAGATCGCCTGGAACCTGCTCAGCAACGCCGTCAAGTTCACGCCCTCCGGAGGCAAGGTGTCGGTGCG
>JBBSPY010000247.1:0-5155 GCA_038258415.1 Burkholderiales bacterium | reverse complement strand
TTCTTCAGTTCGTCGACGTCACGCTGCGACGGCGTCGTGCTGGGCATGGTGTACCTTCCGGTTGATGACATGGAGTCTCGCGCAGACCACGGCCTCGACCTTCTCGGCGATGGGGGCGACCTGCCGGCGCGTCGTGCGCCGCAGGCCGGCGACGAGCCACTGGTGGAAGTTGACGCCGGGTGCCTCAACGCGATACAGGTTGGCCCCCGAGACGATGTCGTAGTGGAGCGTGAACAGCAACGTGACCGCGCTGACAGGCGTGGCCTCGCCGGCCTGAAACGCGTGCCAGTGACCGAGCCAGGTCTCGCTCGCCTTCGCGGCGTAGCCGATGCCCCAGAGGCGCTCCAGCAGCGCGGTCGGATCGAAGCGGTTCGAGAAGGCGATCAGCCGGTTCAGCGCAACGTCGCTCGGCGGAAGGTCGTCGAACCGGGGCAGGATGAACGTCCAGGCGGAAGGCACCGCGGCGCACGGCGCCGCGCAGTCGTTCCCGGAGCGGGGTGGAATCGGCATGCGGCCACTGTGGCACCGGCGTTCGCACAACGGTCTGCGACGTTCTGAATACTTCTGATCCGATCCCGGGGCCGACTGCCGCAGCCAAGTCCGAGCGCGCCGTCTACCGCGGCGAGCGCTACGAGATCGACCCGGCGCGGCGGCGCGTGGTGCTCGACGACCACGAGCTCGACCTCGGCGCCCGGGCGTTCGACCTGCTGGTGGCGCTGGTCGAGTCGAGACACCGCGTCATGACCAAGCGCGAGTTGCTGGCCGTCGTCTGGCCGGGCTCGGTCGTCGAGGAGAACGCGCTCCATGCGCAGGTGAGCCTGCTGCGCAAGAAGCTAGGGCGGCACGTGGTCGCGACGGTCACCGGCCGTGGCTACCGATTCGTCGACCGCCTCACGCGAGGCGACGGCGCCGGGCCGGCACCTCACAACGGCCTGCCAACGCCGGTCACGCGCTTCGTCGGCCGTGAGCAGGCGCTGGGCCAGTGCCTCGGCCTGCTCGATCGACGCGCGCCGCTGACGATCACCGGCATGGGCGGCGCCGGCAAGACCCGGCTGGCGATCGAGATCGCCCGTGCCCGGCACGCCCAGGGGGCCACGGCATGGTTCGCCGACCTGTCGGGGGTCGGCGTCGGCGACCGCGTCGTCGCTGCGGTGGCCGCCGCCGTCGGCGCTCGCGAACGCGCCGACGAGCCACTGCTCGACACGCTGTCCCGCCACTTCAGCGCCGAGGCCGGCGTGCTGGTGCTCGACAACTGCGAGCACGTGACCGAGGCGGTGGCGCAGGCGGTGCGCGTCTGGTCGACGCTGCACGGGACGCTGCAGATCGTGGCCACCAGCCGGCAGCCGCTGCGCGTGCCCGGCGAGCAGATCTACGCCCTCGCCGCGCTCACGCTGCCGGCGTCGCGCGAACCCGACGACGTGCTGCGCGCCGAATCGGTGCAGCTGTTCGCCGATCGCGCCAGCCTGCACGACCCGCAGTTCGACGTCGTGGCGGCCGGCGCCGGCGACGTTGCCGACATCTGCGAGCGGCTCGACGGCATTCCGCTGGCGATCGAACTTGCGGCGGCGCGCACCAGGCTGCTCACCGTGCGCCAGCTGAGCGAGCGCCTCGATGCCCGCCTGCGCCTGCTCGTCGGTGGCACCTCCGATGTGGCGCGGCAGCAGACGCTCAGGGCGTCGATGCAGTGGAGCTACGAGTTGCTCGACGCCTCCGAGCAGAAGTGCTTCCGCGAGCTCGCCGTCTTCGTCGGCGGCTGCACGCTGGATTCGGCGCGTGTCGTCCTCGGCGCCGCCGACGACTACGAGGCACTCGAAGCGCTGACGAGCCTGTACGACAAGTCGCTCATCGTCGTTGAGCGCAACGGCGACGCGCTGCCCCGCTACACGATGCTGCAGATCGTGCGCGAGTTCGCGAACGAAGCGCTGGAAGGCGCGCCGGACAGCCGCGCGACGGATCGGCACCTCGCCCACTACGTCGGCCTGGCCGAGCAGCTCGTGCCGCGCGCGCAGCCCGCGCTCGACGGCAGCACGCTCGGCCGGCTGCGCCGCGAGGAAGCCAACTTCCGCGTTGCGATGGCGCGCTGCGAACGGGTCGAAGGTGGCACGCGGCTGGCGTTGCGACTCGCGGGGTCGCTGTGGCCCTACTGGCTGGCGACGTCGCAGCTCGCACTCGGCGAGGCCTTCACGACGCAGGCGCTCGGCATCGCCGCCGCGCCGGCCGAAGCCGGCGACGAAGCCCGTGCGCGAACGTTGCTCGGGCTCGGCAACGTCGTGTTCTACCGCGGCCGCTACGCCGAGGCACTGTCGATCGCGCAGGAGGCGCTGGCGCGAGCGCGCGCCACCGGCGACCAGGCAACGGCCGGCTTCGCGCTCAAGCTGCTCGCCGGAGCGCACCACGCCCTCGGCCAGCCCGAAGCAGCGCTGACGCACTACCGCGACACGCTCGCGGTCGCGGTCGCGATCGGTGACGCAGCGCTGCAGTCTGCCGCGCAGAACAACCTGGCCGAAGTGCACCGGGGCCTGGGCGACCTGGCCGAAGCCGAGGCGGCCTACCGCCTTGCGATCGAGATCGGCCAGGCGGCGCGGACCGCCAACGTGGCGATGGTGATGTGCAACCTCGCCCGGTTGCGCCTGATGCAGGGCGAGGCGCGCGACGCCGTGCTCGCCCTGCTCGACGCACAGACGATGGCGATGCTGACTTCGTACCGCAGCGCCGGCGATCAGGTGATCGACATCGCCGCAGCGCTGGCCAGCCGCTCGGGCCGGCACGCCGCCGCGGCGTGCTTCAACGGCGCATCGCTGGCGCGCATGAGCGAGTCGGGATCGCGCCGTGAGCCGCTCGACGAGGCCTTCATCGAGCCGTGGGTGGCGCAGAGCCGGGCGGCGCTCGGCGAAGCCGCGTTCGCTGCCGAACACGACCGCGGGCTGGCGCTGGACTACGAAGCCGCGATGGCGGAAGTCGGCGACTTCCTGCGTCGGCACATCGCCGACGAACGGGCCGAGCTGTAAGGCGACTCCACCGACATTCGCCAGCGACGGCCCCGCGCCGAAGCGCTCACGCCGCGAGCAGTTCGCGCTGGAAGTCGACCACGTCGCCGGCAGCGACGCCGGCGCGCGCGGCCTGCCACGCGGCCGGCTCGGCCTCGATCTCGTCGAGCAGCGTGCGCGGCACTCGCCACAGCGGCAGCTCGTCGTTGCCACTGCCGAGCCAGGCCAGCACCAGCGCGTCGTCGGTGGTGCCGACCAGGCGCAGCTCGGCCTCGCCGGGCAGCGGCGTCTCGTCGGCGCTGCGCATCGCCGCCAGCTTGGCGACCTCCAGCGTGCGGTCGTCGATGCCGAGATCGCGGGCGACGAGCTTCTCGGCCAGCGCCGGCCAGCCGAAGACGACCCGCACGTCGAGCCCCGCGCCGAGACGCTGCGCTTCCGGCGTGGCGCGAGCGCCGAGCGCCTCGTCGAAGACCTCGCGCGTCCGGCTCGCCCACGCTTCCCACTCGCCGCGCTTTTGCGTCGGCCAGACGCCGATGTACTGGCGCCGGGCGATGTCCATGTAGGTGAACTCGGGCTCGACGCGAAACGGCGTCGCGCAGGTCGGGCACGGCTGTCGCTGGAAGCTGCCGTCGAGGATCTGGTCGCGCAGGTCGGGCCGGCGGTCGGCGGCGACGCTGACGACGAGCTCGAAATCGATCGGCGTCGCGCAGACCGGGCAGGCGACGCTGAGGGTGCGGAAGATCGACATCGAGGCTCCTTCCGTTCAGGGCGCGGCGAGCTTGGAGAGCCACTCGTTCGCGGGGTGGTCGGGCTTGAGCTTCTTGCTGCGATAGCCGGCGTAGAGCTCGGCGAACCATTCACCAGGTGCGCGGAACTGGTAGCCGGTCAGCGCCTGGGTGCGCGCCGCCGCCAGATAGCCCACCCACGAGCGCGTGTACGCCTCGTGGTAGATGTAGTCGCCTATTTTGATCTTCTGGCTGTCGCCCTCGCGCCGGTAGATGTTGCTCGACGTCGCCAGCGCGTGCCACACGTCGAAGTCGTTGAGCGCCTTCGCTTCGGCCGAGCCGGCCGCCTCGGTCGGCCGCGTCGGCGGCTTGCTCTGGATCTTGTCGAGCACGTACTGGCGGCGCTCGGGCGTGGTGTCGAGCTTGAAGTGCGGCGCGACGATGTCAACCAGCGGCCCGACGCTGGCGCCGAAGTTCACCCAGCCGCCACGCGAAGGCTTCGCACCCTCTCGCTTCATGAAGCCGTTCTGGTCGTCGATGCCGTGGCCGACTTCGTGGGCCGCGGCGAAGGCGAGGAAATCGACCGGGTTCTCGTCGACCGGCTTGCACTTGTCGTCGACCGCGCCGAGTTGCGGCACGCTGGCGTTGGTGACCGGGTCCTTGGTCAGCAGCTTGGCGCCGAAGGTCTGGTTCGACAGCCCGGGCCGGCCCTTCAGGCTGATCGTCGCGTCGTCGAACGCGTAGCCGCCGCCGACGCCCTTGGTCTTGGCATTGGGGATCGCATCCTTGTGGCTGATGCCCTTGATGCTCGGGTTGGCGCGGATGTCGTTCGGCAACACGCTGAACATCTCGCACACCGCCTTCATCGCCTTTGCCTCGTCGGTGTTGGCGTCGAGCTTCTTGCCGCTCGAGAACGAAACGCCGTAGCGGCCCTTGGCGAGCGCATTGACGAGCTTCGCGTTCGCGTTCCCGTCGGGCACGTTGTGGATCAGATCGTCGACCTCGGCGCCGCCACCCTGCTTCGTCATCTTGTCGGCAAGCGCGGCGATCGCCCTCGTGTCCGGCTTCTTGCCCTTGGTCATGCCGCCGAGGCGGAGCTTGTCGAGACTGGTCTCGGCGGAGTCGAGACTGCGCCCGGCGGCGCCGAAGTCGAGGCCAGCGGCGGCGGTTCTCGCGCTCGCCAGCGCGGCCTCGGCCGGCTGCTTCTCGGCTGCGTCCTTCACCGTCTTGACGCGCTTGTCGAGAGCTGTGGCGCGCTCGTCGAAAGCCTTGCGGTCGGCGTCGGCACGGCTCGCGGCAGCCTCCGCGTCGGCGGCCAGGCGCAGTGCGGCGATCGCGCCCGGGCCGTCGTGCGCCGCGTCCTTGGACTTGGCGTCGGCCAGGGCCGCTGCGGCGGGATCGATGCGCGCCTGGATCGCGCTGGCCCGCGGCGATTTCTTCAGC
>JBBSPY010000246.1:0-5260 GCA_038258415.1 Burkholderiales bacterium | reverse complement strand
GGTCGATGGCCTGCGCCGCTCTGACCGGTACAGGGCCGACACCGTGAGTTGGACGATCGAGGTGGACGGGCAACAGTCTCTGCAGAGCCGTCGCTCATTCAGCCGCTGCGTGCGATACGAAGCGCCGAACATCGGCGAAGCAACTGAATGGGGACGGGCTGGAGCGGGTGAAGGGAATCGAACCCTCGTATGAAGCTTGGGAAGCTGCCGTTCTGCCATTGAACTACACCCGCGTGGCCGCCAGTCTAGCGAGGTTCGCGGGGCGACACGGCGAAAGACCCGGCGCGCGTTCGACGCGTCGGGCCGTCGCCTCGGTTTGTCGGTCAGAGCGAAAGTGGCGTGACCTTGGTTCCGTCGATGCTGAGGTTGGCCATCAGGCCGGCGTTGGTCAGCACGTAGCCCACGACCGGCTGCTTGATCAACTGCGTGTCGACGCTCGCGTTGGCGCCGGCGGTGATCACCGACACCGACGCGTCGGCCCCTGCGGTCCAGCCTTTGCTGGCCCTGAATTTCGCCAGCGATTCCTCGTTCATGAAGAGGACGTAGACGGCCTTGGAGTCGGCACCGGCCAACAGGCCCGCGGACAGCCCGGCGGTGCTGTAGTAGCCGTCGGAACGGCCGTTGACCATCAGCTCGCCGCGGCCATACGAGCCACCGATGAGCAGGCCCGCACTGACGACCTTCGGAAACACCAGCACGCCGCTGGACCTCGCGACCAGCTCGCGCGAGCCGGGCGCCTGGGCGTAGAGCTTGGTCAACGCTGCGGAGGCGTCGGCGTCGATGCTCGCGCGCTCGTTGGCGGCGTTGTTGCGCACATTGGGGTCGGTGGTGGTGGTCGAGCACGCGCCGAGTGCGGCGGCGAGTCCGAGGGCGACGAGGCTGCGCTTGAACATGGGATCGTTGAACATGAATGACTCCGAAAAGGGGATGTCAACCGGCGTAGCAAGCGGGGTGCCGTGCGGCTTGCCTATCCTTGCCGGATGGACACCGCACGCCGACCGGTTCGCAGCTACGTGCTTCGCGCCGGCCGCATCGGCCCCGGGCAGGCACGCGCCCTGACCGAGTTGGGAGGCCGCTTCGTCGTCCCCTTCTCGACCGATCCGCTAAACGGTGCCTGCGTGTTCGGCAGGTCGGCACCGCTGGTGGTCGAGATCGGCTTCGGCATGGGCGCCGCGACGGCCGAGATCGCGCGCGCCAATCCGGCCACCGACTACCTCGGCATCGAGGTGCACGAAGCCGGCGTCGGCGCGCTGCTCAAGCGCATCGGCGAAGATGGCATCGGCAACGTGCGGATCGTCCGCCACGACGCGGTCGAAGTCCTCCAGTCGATGATCTCGCCGCAGTCCCTCGCGGGCATCCATGTGTTCTTTCCCGACCCGTGGCCGAAGAAGCGACACCACAAGCGTCGCCTCCTGCAGCCGGCGTTCGTGGCCCTCGCGGCGAGCCGGTTGCGGACCGGTGGGCTCTTCCACTGCGCCACCGACTGGGCGCCGTACGCAGCCGGGATGCTCGAGGTGCTGTCGGCCGAGCCGGCGTTGCGCAACGCGAGCGACGGTTACGCACCGCGGCCGGCGTCGAGGCCGCTCACCAAGTTCGAGTCGCGCGGCCTCGGACTCGGCCACGGCGTCTACGACCTGGTGTTCACGAAGGTGTGATGGCGCTCGCCTGCGTCAACCCGACCAGTCGACCCATCCGGCCCGTGCCGTGACGAGCACGGCGATGCCGAAGGCGATGCGGTACCAGGCGAACGGCACGAAGGTGTGCGTCGACACGTAGCGCAGCAGCCAGCGCACGCACACGAGCGCCGACACGAACGAGAACACGAGGCCGACGGCGAAGAGCGGCACGTCGGCCGACGACAGCAGCGCGCGGTCCTTCCACAGGCTGTAGAGGCCAGCGCCGATCAGGGTCGGAATCGAGAGAAAGAAGCTGAACTCGGTGGCGGCCTTGCGCGACAGGCCGAACAGCATGCCGCCGATGATGGTCGCGCCCGACCGGCTGGTCCCGGGAACCAGCGCCAGGCATTGCGCGAGGCCGACCTTGAGCGCGTCGAGCGGGCGCATGTCGTCGACGGCGTCGATGCGCGCGGCGGTCTGGCGCCGCTCGGCCCACAGGATGATGAAGGCGCCGAGGATGAAGGTCGTCGCGACGACGGTCGGCGTGAACAGGTGCGACTTGATCGCCTTGCCGAACAGCAGGCCGAGGATCACCGCCGGGAAGAACGCGACGGCGACGTTGGTCGCGAACCGGCGCGCCCGTTCGCTGCTGCCGAGCCCGGTCAGCGTCTGCACGAGCCGCTCGCGGTAGACGAGCATCACCGCGAAGATGGCGCCGGTCTGGATCGCGATCTCGAACACCTTGGCCTTCTCGCCCGTGAAGCGCAGCAGTGCGCCGGCGAGGATGAGATGGCCGGTCGAGGACACCGGAAGGAACTCGGTGAGTCCTTCGACGATGCCCATGACGGCGGCCTTGAGCAGCAGCAGTGCGTCCATCGCAGATCCTGTCAACGCGGCACGGCGCCGATCTCGATCTCGACGCCGCTCGACGTGACGCGAGGCTGCGAGGGCTGCAGGCCCTCACGCGCCATCCGCTCGACGTCCCTCGGCCGCATCGTGTAGAGCACCTGGCCTTCCAGTAGCGACGAGACCAGCGGCCGGCCGACGCGATCGAGCTGCCGCTGGAACTGGCCGGGCAGGCCGTCGACCGCGAACCGGTCGACGGACACGTCGGCGAGGCGCACGGTGTGGTCGGCCGGCTCGTAGCGCAGCGACTGGCTCACCCGCATCGTGCCGACCGGCCGCGACCCGAGCGTCAACGCCAGGTCGATCGCGACGCGGTTCGCTTCGGGCTGCAGCGTGACGACCGGCGAGCCGATGCCGATGTCGATTGCGTCGAGCACGCGGCGCTCAACGGGGAAGCGCCGGGCCATGATCTCCTGCAGACGCTCGCGCGACAGCTCGACGCGGCTCGGCACGAACGCGGAGCACGCGGCCAGGGTCATGACGACCACGGTCAGCGCGACCGCGCCGCACCCCGTGACGAGGCGCCTTCGGCCGCCGGCGCTCATCGAGTCTCGTCGTCCGGCACGTTGGCGTCGAGCTCGGCGAGCCAGACCACCGACGACGCGTCGCTCGGTGCGCGCCAGTCGCCACGCGGTGAGAGCGAGCCGCCGGAGCCGACCTTCGGCGCGTTGGGAACGGTCGAGCGCTTGAACTGGCTGGTGCGGAAGAACCGGTCGAGGAAGTTGCGCAGGTGCGCCTTGATCTCCGCCAACGTGTAGCCGTGGCGGTCAACGCCTTCGGGCCATTCGCCGACGGCGGCGTCGTGCCACGCGGTCCAGGCGAGGAACGCGACCTTGCTCGGCGCGTAGCCGTAGCGCAGCACCTGGTAGAGGTGGAAGTCCTGCAGGTCGTACGGTCCGACCGTGTCCTCCGACCGCTGCTCGGGCTTCGCGCCATCCGTCCCCGGAACGAGCTCGGGGCTGACCTCGGTGGCGAGGATGTCGGTCAGCACGCGAGCGGTATCGCTGTCCTCTCCTTCCATGCCCAGCGACTGCGCCGCGACCCAGCGCACGAGGTGCGCGACCAGCGTCTTCGGCACGCTGGCGTTGACGTTGTAGTGCGACATGTGGTCGCCGACGCCGAACGTGCTCCAGCCGAGCGCAAGCTCCGACAGGTCGCCGGTGCCGACGACGATCGCGCCGTTGAGGTTGGCGAGGCGAAAGAGATGGCTGGTGCGCTCGCCGGCCTGCACGTTCTCGAACGCGATGTCGAACGCCTTTTCCCCGCGCTCGCCCGACGCGTACGGATGGCCGATGTCGGCGAGCATGCGCTCGCAGCTCGGCCGGATGTCGATCTCGTGGGCGCTGCAGCCCACCGCCGCCATCAGCCGCCGTGCCTGGCCGAGCGTGCGCTCGCTGGTCGCGAAGCCGGGCATGGTGTAGGCGAGCACGTGGCTGCGCGGCACGCCGATCCGGTCGGCGGCGCGCACCGCGACGAGCAGCGCCTGCGTGGAGTCGAGGCCACCCGAGACGCCGATCACCGTCTTGTCGATACCCGTGGCCAGCAATCGTTGCGCGAGCGCCTCGACCTGGATGGAATAGACCTCGGCGCAGCGCTCGTCGCGGCGCGCCGGATCGGACGGCACGTAGGGAAAGCGCGTCACACGGCGGCGGAGCGCGTCTGCGCCGGCAACGGTCGCGCGCGGCTTCGCGATTTCGAACGGCACGCTGCGAAACGCCCCCACCTCGACGCGGTGGCGCACCACCGAGTCGGCGAAGCTTGTCTGCCGCATGCGCTCGCGCGACAGCCGCTCGAGGTCGACATCGGCCGACACGATGTGCGCGCCCGGCGCGAAACGGGCGCTCTCGGCGAGCAGGTCGCCGTTCTCGTAGACGAGCGCCTGGCCGTCCCACGCCAGGTCGGTCGTCGACTCGCCGAACCCGGCCGACGTGTAGAGATAGGCGGCGACGCAGCGTGCCGACTGGCTGGCGACGAGCGTGTGCCGGTAATCGGCCTTGCCGATCGTGATGTTCGACGCCGACAGGTTGACGAGCACCGTCGCTCCGGCGAGCGCGGCGAGCGACGACGGTGGCACCGGCACCCACACGTCCTCGCAGATCTCGGCGTGCAGCGCGAAGCTCGGGTCGTCGGCCGCGCGGAAGATCAGGTCTGCGCCGAACGGCACCGTCTGCCCGGCGACGACGATCTCCGTGGCGACGGCGCTGGCGGCGGCCGCGAACTGCCGCGCCTCGTAGAACTCGCCGTAGTTCGGAAGATACGTCTTCGGCACGACGCCGAGCACGCGGCCGCCGCAGACGACCGCGGCGGCGTTGTAGAGCAGGTGCCCGGCGCGAACCGGCAGGCCGACGATCGCCATGAGTGGCAGCCGCTCGGTCGCCGCCGCGACGGTGGCGAGCGCCGCCTCGCTCGCGTCGAGAAGGGCGCGCTGATGGAACAGGTCGTCGCAGGTGTACGCAGACAGGCCCAGTTCCGGGAACGCGACGAGGCGGGCGCCCTCGCCTGCCGCCTGCTCCAGCAGCGCGACGGTCTCGGCGGCGTTGAACGCGGGCTCGGCGACGCGAACGCGAGGCACGGCCACGGCCACGCGCAGATAGCCGTGCGTGGCGGGCTCGAAGAAGTGCGATCGTCGCTCTGCAGCGTCGACGGTCGTGTCGCCTTTGAGGCTCGAATCGGCCATCGCGGAATGATGTCATGTCGCGTGGCGTCAAAATCGTCGGCCATGAACGTCGAACAAGCCC
>JBBSPY010000245.1:0-5268 GCA_038258415.1 Burkholderiales bacterium | reverse complement strand
CCTGGCGACGAAGTTGAGCGACTTGTTGGCCACCTGCGGAAACGGGTGTGCCGGGTCGAGGCCGACCGGCACGAGCAAGGGCCGGATCTGCGCCTCGAAGTAGTCGGCGACCCACTTGCGCTCGGCCATCGTGCGGTCGACGTGGTTGACGATGACGATGCCGCGGGCCGCGAGAGCCGGCATCACCTCGTCGTTGAGCGTGGCGTACTGCTCGTCGATCAGCGCGTGCGCCTCGGCCGCGATCGCCTCCACATCGCTTTCGGCGACGCCCGTGCCGGGCCGGCGCGAGGCCTCCAGGCAGTCGGCGAAGCGGACCTCGAAGAACTCGTCGAGGTTCGACGAGACGATGCAGACGTAGCGCAGGCGTTCGAGCAGCGGCACGTCGTCACGGCGGGCCTGCGCGAGCACGCGGCGGTTGAAGGCGAGGATCGCGCTCTCGCGGTTGAGGAGCGAGACCTTCGGTGGTGCGGCAGACGCTGCCGCTGGCGGCGCGGGCACAGGGTGAAGTGTGGCCGAGTCGGTCATCTGCAGAGTCTATGGAGGTTCGGTGGCGGTTTCGTGACAAGAGGCACGGAGCGACCGACGACCGCGCCCGCATCCGAAGCGTTCGGAGCGGCGTAACTGCCAGCTGCATTCCCGAACTGCCGAAGCCAAGGCTGACGCGTCTGGCGGATGTCCCCTCTCAACAGAAAGAATGAATAACCCATGAAGTCGATCCCGAAACTGATGACCCTCGGACTTGCAGCAGGCCTCGCGGTTCTGCTCGGCGCGTGCAGCACGCAGCCCAAGATGATGAAGGACGCACCGTCCGGCCCTTCCGTGATGGTGGGCGGGGCGGCGATGTACCCGAGTCGCGACATCGTCGACAACGCCGTTAACTCCAAGGACCACACCACCCTCGTCGCCGCGGTCAAGGCCGCAGGCCTCGTCGATACGTTGAAGAGCCCCGGCCCCTTCACCGTGTTCGCACCGACCAACGATGCGTTCGCCCTGTTGCCCGCCGGCACGGTCGAAACGCTCGTCAAGCCCGAAAACAAGGCCACGCTCACCAAGATCCTGACCTACCACGTCGTGCCCGGCCGGATCGATGCGGCCGCGCTCGAAAGCCAGATCGTCGCAGGTGGCGGCCGAGCGACGCTGAAGACCGTTTCGGGCGGCACGCTGATCGCGTACAAGTACAACGGCGGCATCGCGCTGCAGGACGAAAAGGGCGGCACCGCTGCGGTGACGATTGCCAACGTCTACCAGTCGAACGGCGTCATCCACGTCATCAACCGCGTGATGTTGCCGAGCTGATCGGTCGGAGCCGCGCACTTCGGTGCGCGGCCGCCGGCGCGCGTCGAGGGATTCGACGAACGCGCGGCGAGAGCTACCGGATGTCTTCGACCGTCGTGTCGAGCCGCTCGGCGGTGAGCGCGAGTGTGCGCTGCCAGGCAGGCCGCGCGAAGCAGCGCGCGTAGAACGCCTCGACGTTCGGGAACGGCCGCATCAGGTCGGTCTTGCGGATCGTGCGCAGCACGCCGGCCATCATCAGGTCGGCTGCCGTGAAGTCATCGGCCGCGAGCCAGTCGCGGCCGTCCAGCCGCCGCTCCACGCCGCCGAGCCAGCGGCGCGCGATCTCGCGCACCTGCTCGTGCAGGACCAGCGCCGCGCGATCGGGGTCGAAGATCTCCGCGAAGTCCCGCGCCACCAGCGTCGGCTCGACGGTGCTCACCGCCGTGAAGCACCACTGCGCGACGCGCATGCGGCCTTGCCGGTCGGCCGGCAGCAGCCGCCCGGCCGTCTCCGCGAGGTGCAGCACGATCGCCGCCGACTCGGTGACGACGAAGCCGTCGTCGTCAACGATCACCGGCGCCTGCCGGAACGGGTTGAGCCGCCCGAACGCCTCCCCGTCGAGCTCGCCGCCGGTGTGGTCGAGGCCATGCACCCGATACGGCAGCCCGAGCTCCTCGAGCGCCCACTGCACGCGCAGGTCCTTGGTCTCGCCGCGGCCGGCGGGGAAGATGGTGGCGAAGGCGTAGAGGGTGATCATGAGGCGGCGGCGTTCTGCATCGCACGATTGTCTGGCGCCGCGTACCACTGAAGCCTCGACGCTGCCGAGCGGCCGCTTCAGACTGATAGCGAATATTCGCGTTGCGAAAGCCGCGGTCCGCTATCGACCCGTTTCAGCCGTTCACGACAGCCTGCTTCCGGGAAGGCTAGTTATCAGCGTCTGCGATCATCGGAGAGCGAAGCGAGCCGTCGCATGCCAAGGCCGGCTTTTCTTGCGCAAAGCCAACGCTTTTGTCCCTGAAAGATTGAATTCGATCCGACTCAACTGCCTACAGATAGCCCCACCGAATGACCGCGATGCGCCTCACGCCCTATGTCGCAGATCAGATATGGCTTTGCACATATCCCATTCGATTGGCGGGCACGAGGTTCGAGGCACGAATGACGGTGATCCGCCTCGTGTCTGGCGAACTTATGCTGCATTCGCCCTGCAACATCACGACGGCGGTGGCCAAAGAAATATCGGCGCTCGGTCCGGTCGCCCATATCGTCGCCCCCGGAAATTTCCACCACATGTACGCAGCGACCGCCCAAGCCGCGTTTACAAGGGCGAAGACTTGGATTTGCCCCGGCATCGAGCGCAGACACCCCGGCCTGAAATATGACGGCCTCCTCGACGACGTGGCTCCTGCGGACTGGGCCGGAGAGATAGATCAGGCGCTCGTACAAGGCACCCGCATCATGCGCGAGGTCGCCATGTTTCATCGTGCTAGCCACACATTGATCCTCGTCGACCTCATCGAGAATTTCACCGATGCCACGCCGCATACGGGAGGGGCATTGAAATTTTGGTTCAAGTACGTATTTCGCATGTGGAACCGTCCACGTCCCGCGCCGGAATACCGGATGGGCTGGAACGACCGGCGGGCAGCAGCAAAATCGCTTCGGCTCATTCTGGCGTGGGACTTTGACCGCATCGTTCTTTCGCACGGAGATTTAATTGAGCGATCCGCCCGCGAGGTCGCGATCAAGGCTTGGGTGGGGTTACTCGAAGGGTGATGGCTTGTGGTTACCCACGCCGGCGGGCGTTGTCCCACGCGCTGGGCGACGGGCTATCGGTGTCCGGTCGTAGCGAACGTCAGCTCAGGGACATAGCTTGAGACCTCGGCTGACCCGCTCATGGCCGACTGCGGTCACGCCGCGACTTGTCCGCGATGCATAGCAGTCACTCGTACTCTTAGTGCGCCTCGTCCCAGTTCGCCCCCACCCCCACCTCCGCCACCAGCGGCACCGCAAGCGTCCCGACTCCCGCCATCACGCGCGGCACCGTCTCCCTCGCCCAGTCGAGCTCGGCCTCGGGCACCTCGAACACGAGCTCGTCGTGCACCTGCAGCACCATGCGCGTGGCGCGGTGCTCGGCGTCGAGGGTACGCTGGATGGCGATCATCGCCAGCTTCACCAGGTCGGCCGCCGTCCCCTGCATCGGCGCGTTGATCGCCTGCCGCTCGGCGCCGGCGCGGCGCGGGCCGCCACCGGCGTTGATGTCGGGCAGGTAGACGCGGCGGCCGAACAGCGTCTCCACATAACCCTGCTCTTTCGCCAGCGCCCGCGTCTCGTCCATGTAGCGCTTCACGGCCGGGTAGCGCGCGAAGTAGCGCTCGATGTAGGCGGCGGCGGCGCTGCGGTCGATGCCGAGGTTCTGCGCGAGCCCGAACGCGCTCATGCCGTAGATGAGGCCGAAGTTGATGACCTTGGCGAAGCGCCGCTGTTCGGCGCTCACCGCGCCGAGATCGCCGCCCGAGAAGACCTCGGCGGCGGTCGCGCGGTGCACGTCGACACCTTCAGCGAAGGCATTGAGCAGCGCTGGCTCGCCGGAGATGTGCGCCATGATGCGCAACTCGATCTGCGAGTAGTCGGCCGACACGATCTTCGCGCCCGGCGGTGCGATGAAGGCCTCGCGGATGCGCCGGCCCTCCGCCGTGCGAACCGGGATGTTCTGCAGGTTGGGGTCGTTGCTCGAGAGCCGCCCGGTCACCGCAACCGTCTGCGCGAAGCGCGTGTGAACGCGCCCGGTCGCGGGGTTCACCATCGCCGGCAGCTTGTCGGTGTAGGTGCCCTTCAGCTTCGACAGGCTGCGGTGCTCGAGCAGCTTGGCGGGCAGCGGGAAATCGGCGGCGAGTTCCTGCAGCACGTCTTCGTCGGTCGACGGCGCGCCGCTCGCGGTCTTGCGCTTCACGGGCATGCCGAGCTTGCCGAACAGCATCTCGCCGATCTGCTTCGGGCTGCCGAGGTTGAACGGCTGGCCGGCCATCGCGTAGACCTCCTGCTCGAGAGTCGACAGGCGCGATGCCAGCTCGGCGCTCTGCGCCACCAGGCGCGCACTGTCGAGCAGCACGCCGGTGCGCTCGATGCGGCCGAGCACCGACGACACCGGCAACTCGATCTCGCGATAGACGCGGCGCAGGCCAGCGTCGGCCTCCACGCGCGGGTCGAGCGCGTCGTGCAGGTGCAGCGCGAGGTCGGCGCGCTCGCCGGCGAAGGCGGTGGCGCGGTCGACCGACACGTCGGCGAAGGCGATCCGCTGCACGCCCTTGCCGCACACCTCCTCTTCCGTGAGCGCCGTGCGGCCGAGGTGGCGGTAGGCGAGGCTCTCGATCCCGTGCGGACGATGCGCCTCGAGCACATAGCTCTCGAGTTCCGCGTCGAAGACGGCGCCGCGCAGGGACACGCCCACGTTGGCGAGCAGGTGGGCGAGGCGCTTGACGTCGTGGCCGGCTTTCGGTCGCGACGCGTCGTCGAGCCAGGGCTTCAGCACGACGAGCGCATCGGCGAGCGCGACCTGGTCCGGGGCGCCGGCGTAGGCGTGCGCGACCGGCAGGTAGCACGCGTGGCCAGGCGCGACGGCGAAGGCGAGGCCGACGACCGTTGCGCGGATCGGGTCGTCGCCGTCGGCCGCGACGTGGACGCCGACGCGCTCGGCGGCGTCGAGTCGCGCGTGCCAGGCGGCAAGCGCGGCGGTGTCGAGGATCGTCTCGTATCGCGTGACGATCGCCTGGCTGGGTGCGACCTGGGTGTCGTCGGGGATCCCTGCCTTCTTCCCGCCGGCAGAGGAGGCGGCTCGCTCGGCGACCTTGCCTTCGACGATCTCGCGCTTGAGCTGCGAGAACCCGTAGCGGTCGGCGAATGCGGACATCTCGGGCAAGTCGACCGGCCGTAGAGCGAGCGACTCGAACTCGGGCCAGCCCATCACGTGGCCGGTGAGGTCGCAGTCGGTCT
>JBBSPY010000244.1:0-5287 GCA_038258415.1 Burkholderiales bacterium | reverse complement strand
GTAAAGGGCGGCCGCACGATGAGCTTCGCGGCGCTCACCGTCGTGGGCGACGGCGACGGTCGCGTCGGCATGGGCAAGGGCAAGGCCAAGGAAGTGCCGGTGTCGGTGACCAAGGCCATGGAAGCCGCCCGCCGCAACATGATCAAGGTGCAGCTCAAGAACGGCACGATCCATCACAAGGTGGTGGGCGAGCACGGCGCATCGCGCGTGCTGATGGCGCCCGCCAAGCCCGGCGACGGCATCATCGCCGGCGGCCCGATGCGCGCCGTGTTCGAGGTAATGGGCGTGACCGACATCGTCTGCAAGAGCCTCGGTTCCGCGAACCCCTACAACATCGTCCGAGCCACGCTCAACGGGCTGAAGAGTTCGAGCACGCCAGCCGAGATCGCCGCCAAGCGCGGCCTGACGGTCGAAGAGATCCTCGGCTGATCGCGCTGGAACGAGATTCGTCAGGAACATCCGCCATGAACGACAAGACCCAAGACAAGAAGACGCTGACGGTCAAGCTCGTCCGCAGCGTCGCCGGCACGCGTGAATCGCATCGCGCGACGGTGCGGGGCCTCGGCCTGCGCAAGACCAACAGCACCTCGACCCTCGAGGACACGCCCGCCGTGCGCGGGATGATCAACAAGGTCTCGTACCTTGTGGAACTGATCTGACGACCATGGACCTGCAAACGCTCAAGCCTGCTCAGGGCTCCAAGAAGGCACGCCGTCGCGTCGGACGCGGCATCGGCTCGGGCCTCGGCAAGACGGCCGGGCGAGGCCACAAGGGGCAGAAGTCGCGCGCCGGCGGCTACCACAAGGTCGGCTTCGAAGGCGGCCAGATGCCGCTGCAGCGCCGCCTTCCCAAGCGCGGTTTCAAGTCGCACCTGCAGCAGTACAACGCCGAGATCACGCTGCGCGACCTCGAGCGCCTCGGCGCGGCCGAGGTCGATCTGCTCTCGCTCAAGCAGGCCAAGCTGGTGCCCGAGCGCACGAAGAACGTCAAGGTCATCAAGACGGGCGAGCTGACGATCAAGGTCGCGATTTCCGGGATCCTCGCCACGGCCGGCGCCAAGGCCGCCATCGAGGCGGCCGGCGGCTCGGTGGCCTGAGCGGACGAGGAAGCAGCACGCCCGTGGCCACGAACGCGAACCAGCTCGCCAGGAGCGGCAAGTTCGGCGACCTCCGTCGCCGGCTGGTCTTCCTGCTGCTCGCGCTCGTCGTCTACCGAGTCGGCGCGCACATCCCCGTGCCCGGGATCGACCCGAACCAGTTGCAGGCGCTGTTCCAGGGCCAGCAGGGCGGCATCCTGTCGCTCTTCAACATGTTCTCGGGCGGTGCGCTGAGCCGCTTCACCGTCTTCGCGCTGGGAATCATGCCGTACATCTCGGCGTCGATCATCATGCAGCTGATGACGCACGTCGTGCCGTCGCTCGAGGTGCTGAAGAAAGAGGGCGAGTCGGGCCGTCGCAAGATCACCCAGTACACGCGCTACGGCACGCTCGGGCTGGCGATCTTCCAGTCGCTCGGCATTGCGCTGGCCCTCGAAGGTTCGCAGGGCCTGGTGATCACGCCGGGGTTCGGATTCCGCCTCACGGCCGTCGTGAGCCTCGTCGCCGGGACGATGTTCCTGATGTGGCTCGGCGAGCAGATCACCGAGCGGGGACTGGGCAACGGCATCTCGATCATCATCTTCGCCGGCATCGCCTCGGGGCTTCCGAGCGGCGTGGCGCAGTTCGGCTCGCTGGTGGGTCAAGGCTCGATGTCGATCATCGCGGCGCTCTTCATCGTGGCGCTCGTTGTCTTCGTGACCTTCGCTGTCGTCTTCGTCGAACGCGGCCAGCGCAAGATCCTCGTCAACTACGCCAAGCGCCAGGTCGGCAACAAGGTCTACGCCGGCCAGTCGTCGCACCTGCCGCTCAAGCTCAACATGTCGGGGGTGATTCCGCCGATCTTCGCCTCGTCGATCATCCTGCTTCCGACGACGGCGGTGAGCTGGTTCGCGACCGGTGACTCGCTGCGCTGGCTCAAGGACCTCGCCGGGGCCTTGTCGCCCGGGCAGCCGATCTACGTGATGCTCTACGCCGCGGCGATCGTCTTCTTCTGCTTCTTCTACACCGCGCTCGTCTTCAACAGCCGTGAGACGGCCGACAACCTGAAGAAGAGCGGCGCCTTCATCCCGGGCATCCGCCCGGGGGACCAGACGGCGCGGCACATCGACCGGATCCTGTCACGGCTCACGCTCGCGGGCGCCATCTACATCACGGCCGTGTGCTTGCTTCCGGAGTTCCTCGTCCTCAAGTACAACGTCCCGTTCTATTTCGGCGGCACCTCGCTGCTGATCATCGTCGTCGTGACGATGGACTTCTGGGCACAGGTGCAGAGCTATGTGATGAGCCAGCAGTACGAGTCGCTGCTGAAGAAGGCCAACTTCAAGACAAGCTGAAAGGGAGCTGACAGCACCACGCATGTCCAAAGACGACGTCATCCAGATGCAGGGCGAGATCCTCGAGAACCTGCCCAACGCCACATTCCGGGTGAAGCTGGAGAACGGCCACGTCGTGCTCGGTCACATCTCGGGAAAGATGCGCATGCACTACATCCGCATCCTCCCGGGCGACAAGGTCACCGTGGAGCTCACCCCCTACGACCTCACGCGGGCGCGGATCGTGTTCCGCGCCAAGTAAAGGAGAGAACACATGAAAGTTGCAGCATCGGTCAAGAAGATGTGCCGCCATTGCAAGGTCGTGCGGCGCAACGGCGTCGTGCGCGTGATCTGCACCGACCCGCGTCACAAGCAGCGTCAAGGTTAAGGACTCGACATGGCACGCATCGCCGGCATCAACATCCCGCCGCACAAGCACACCGAGATCGGCCTCATGTCGATCTACGGCATCGGCAGAACGACCGCGCAGAAGATCTGCAACGCGGCGGGCGTGCCGTGGGACAAGAAGGTCAAGGACCTGAACGACTCCGAACTCGAGCGCATTCGCGACGAGCTCGGTCGCATCACCATCGAGGGCGACCTGCGCCGCGAGATGTCGATCAACATCAAGCGATTGATGGACCTCGGCTGCTACCGGGGCTTCCGTCATCGCCGCGGCCTGCCGGTGCGCGGACAGCGCACCAAGACCAACGCCCGCACCCGCAAGGGCCCGCGCAAGAGTGGCGCGCAAGTCGTCAAGAAGGGTTAAGAAGACATGGCCAAGCCTCCCGTCAGCACCGCCGCGCAGCGAGTGCGCAAGAAGGTCCGCAAGAACGTCGCAGACGGCATCGCGCACGTTCACGCGTCGTTCAACAACACGATCATCACGATCTGCGACCGCCAGGGTGCCGCCCTGGCGTGGGCTTCGTCGGGCGGCCAGGGCTTCAAGGGCTCGCGCAAGTCGACGCCGTTCGCGGCGCAGGTCGCTGCGGAGAATGCGGGCCGCGCGGCGCAGGAGCAGGGCATCAAGACACTCGACGTGCGCATCAAGGGCCCCGGCCCCGGCCGTGAGTCGTCGGTCCGCGCGCTGGCCTCGCTCGGCATCCGCATCAACTCCATCTCCGACGTGACGCCGGTGCCGCACAACGGCTGCCGGCCACAGAAGCGCCGCCGCATCTGATTCGCATCAGCGTCGCGCAAGACCACCGTCCAGGACCTACAACAACATCGGCCGGACTCGCGCGGGCCTCACGGCCCGCGTCAGCGTAAGAAGGAAATCCAGTGGCACGTTATCTCGGCCCCAAGGCCAAGCTCTCCCGTCGCGAAGCGACCGACCTGTTTCTCAAGAGCGCTCGTCGCCCGATCGGGGACAAGTCGAAGTTCGACTCCAAGCCCGGTCAGCACGGCCGCACTTCCGGCAGTCGCACCTCCGATTTCGGCCTCCAGCTTCGCGAGAAGCAGAAGGTCAAGCGCATGTACGGCATCCTCGAGCGGCAGTTTCGCCGCTACTTCGCGGAAGCCACGCGAAGGAAAGGCAACACGGGCGCGACCCTTCTCTCGCTGCTCGAGTCGCGGCTCGACAACGTCGTCTACCGCATGGGCTTCGGCTCGACCCGGGCCGAGGCGCGTCAACTCGTCTCGCATGGCTCGATCGAGGTGAATGCCAAGCCGGTCGACATCGCCTCCTACATGGTCAAGGCCGGCGACACGGTCGCGGTGCGCGAGAAGTCGAAGAAGCAGCTGCGCATTACCGATGCGGCCAAGCTCGCCGAAGGCCAGGGCATGCCCGAGTGGGTGCAGGTCGACGCGAGCAAGCTCGAAGGCGTCTTCAAGAAGGCCCCTGACCGCGACCAGTTCGGCGCCGACATCAAGGAAGCGCTGATCGTCGAGCTGTATTCCCGCTGACGCTGTCGGCGGTGCGCGGGCCGGCGGCAACGCCGTGGCCCGCGATGTTCGTCTTTTCGACCGTTGCCTTTGCCTGGGCGTGCAGCGGTCCGACTCTCCAGCCCGGCGCCAGTCCGTCAGCCTTATCGGTGTAACGAGCCGAGGGTATTGAGGGGAACAGGATTTCCATGCAAACCAATCTTCTGAAGCCCAAGGCCATCAACGTCGAACCGCTCGGCGGCAACAAGGCGAAGGTCACGCTGGAGCCCTTCGAGCGCGGCTACGGCCACACCCTGGGCAACGCCCTGCGCCGCGTGCTGCTGTCGTCGATGGTCGGCTACGCGCCCACCGAGGTGACGATCGCCGGCGTGCTGCACGAGTATTCGGCGATCGACGGCGTCCAGGAAGACGTCGTCCACATCATGCTCAACCTCAAGGGCGTGGTGTTCCGCCTGCACAACCGCGACGAGGTCACCCTCGTGCTGCGCAAGGAAGGCGAGGGTCCGGTCACGGCGAAGGACATCCAGACGCCGCACGACGTCGAGATCATCAACCCCGACCACGAGATCGCGCATCTGAGCTCGGGCGGCAAGCTCGACATGCAGATCAAGGTCGAAAAGGGCCGCAGCTACGTGCCGGGCAACCTGCGCCGCTACGGCGACGAGCCGACCAAGTCGATTGGCCGGATCGTCCTCGATGCCTCCTTCTCGCCGGTGTCCCGCGTCAGCTACACGGTCGAGAGCGCCCGCGTCGAGCAGCGCACCGACCTCGACAAGCTGGTGATGGAGATCGCCACCAACGGCGCGATCACGCCCGAAGAGGCGATCCGCTCGTCGGCCAAGATTCTGGTCGAGCAGCTCGCTGTCTTCGCTCAGCTCGAGGGTCAGGTCGGCGACATGTTCGACCTCAAGAGCAGCGGCAGCGACCGCGCCTCGCCGGTCGATCCGATCCTGCTGCGGCCGGTCGACGAGCTCGAACTCACGGTTCGCTCGGC
>JBBSPY010000243.1:0-5322 GCA_038258415.1 Burkholderiales bacterium | reverse complement strand
CGCCCGCCGCCGCCAGCCTGACGTTCGAGAACGCTGCGCCCACGTGTCCACCGAGGTCTTCGCCAAACTCGTCGTCATCTTCCTGGTCGTTGCGGTCGGCTGGGTCGCCGGGCGGCGCATCCCGGGCCAGGACGCGGCGCGCGCCATCGCCGGCATCGCCTTCTACGTGTTCGTTCCGGCGCTGCTGTTTCGCACCACCGCGCGGATCGACTTCGCGCGGCTCGATTCGCGCATCCTGTTCTCGTACTTCGTTCCGGTGCTCACGATCATCGGCATCGTCTACGCGATCGGGCGCTGGCACGAACGACGCCATCCTGGGCCGCCGGCCGAACCGGCCGTGCGCGCGATCTCCGCCAACTTCGGCAACACGGTTCAGATCGGCATCCCGCTCGCCGCCGCGATCTTCGGCGAGACCGGGCTGGCGATCCACGTGACGATCCTCAGCCTGCACGCCCTGGTGATCCTGACGACGCTGACGGTGCTGGTCGAGGTCGACCTGGCGCGCGCCGCGCGGCATTCCAACCCGAACGAGGCGGCGCACCTGCGTCAGGTGATTGTGACGACGGCGAAGAACACCGTCATCCACCCCGTCGTCCTGCCGGTGCTTGCCGGCCTGACGTGGAACGCCGCCGGCCTGCCACTGCCGGGCTTCGCCGACGAAGCGCTGCAGCTGCTCGGCCAGGGCGTGGTGCCGGTGTGCCTGGTGCTGATCGGCCTGTCGCTCGCCGCCTACGGCGTGCATGGGTCGCTGCGCATCGCCGCCGTTGTCGCGGCGCTCAAGCTGCTGGTCGTTCCCGCGGCGGTGCTCGTCGCCTCGCGCTGGGGGTTCGGGCTGACCGGGCTGCCGCTGTCGGTCGTCGTGCTGATGTCGTCGCTGCCCGTCGGCAGCAACGCACTCCTCTTCGCGCAGCGCTATCGCACGCTGGAGGCGGAAACGACAGCGGCGATCGTCATCTCGACCGTCGCGTTCATCGTCACCTGTCCGATCTGGCTCACGGTGTTGCAGGCGATGCGCTGAAGAGCCGGTTGAGCGCGGCGTGGCTCGCCGTCGTGGTCGCCGCCAGTCCCTCGCCGCCAAGCAGGCGGTCGGTCGCCTGCATGAAGCCGTCCCACGCCGTGATGGCGAGCGCGCCGCCGACGCTGACGCGGCGCACGCCGGCGTCTTCGAGTTCGCGCAGCGACGGGAACGGCGACACGCGCAGGAGCACGTTGAGCGGCTTCGGCGCCACGGCGCGCACCAGCACGGCGATCTCGTCGATGCGGGTCACGCCCGGCGCGTAGAGGCAATCGGCGCCGGCCTCGGCGAACGCGACGAGCCGCTTCGTCGCCTCGGCGAGCGGTGTGGCGTGGCCGGTGAGCCAGCATTCGGCGCGGGCGACGAGCAGCGTGTCGGCGCCGCTGCCCCGGCACGCGTCTATCGCGGCACGCGCCGCCTTCACGCGGGCCAGGGCGTCGTCGAAGGCGTAGAGCGGCGCGGCGCGGTCGCCGGTCGCGTCCTCGATCGAGACGGCGGCGACGCCGGTGGCCACGCAGCGCGTCACGTTGCGGGCGACGCCGTCGAGATCGATGGCGTGGCCGTCCTCGAAGTCGGCGTTCACCGGAAGCGGTGTCGCGGCGACGATCACCGCGATGTGCGCCAGCGTCTCGTCGAGCGTCATCCCACCGTCGGCGCGGCCGAGCGAGAACGCGGCGCCGGAACTCGTCGTCGCCAATGCCTTGAAGCCGCGGCCGGCGAGATACTGCGCCGTTCCGGTGTCCCACGGGTTCGGCAGCACGAAGAAACCGCTGGCGTGCAGGCGGCGGAACTCGGCGCGGCGGGCGGCGAACGGATCAATGGCCGTGGGCATGGCGGCTTCTCCTGAAAGCGACGACGGCTGCCATTGTGGGCAGGGTGCGCGACCTATCATCTCGCCCTTCGCCGAAACGAGAACCGCCATGAACCTTCGACGCGTCCTCGCCAGAACCGTCTTCGGCGCCGCGCTCGCCGCAGCCGCCGTCGGCGCCCTCGCCGCCAAGACGCTCGTCTACTGCTCCGAAGGCAGCCCCGAGGGCTTCAACCCGCAGTTCTTTTCCACCGGAACGACCGCCGACGCGTCGTCGGTGCCGCTGTACAACCGCCTCGTCGAGTTCGAAACGGGCACGACGACACTCGTCCCCGGCCTCGCCCAGAGCTGGACCGCGGCACCCGACGGCCTGAGCTACACCTTCAAGCTTCGGCCCGGGGTCAAGTTCCACTCGAACGCGAAGTTCAAGCCGACGCGCGACTTCAACGCCGACGACGTGCTGTTCTCGTACAACCGCATGGCCGACCCGAGCCACCCGTTCGCGAAAGTGACGCCGGGCCAGACCTACG
The DNA here is from genome assembly GCA_038258415.1 of Burkholderiales bacterium. GTDB lineage: Bacteria > Pseudomonadota > Gammaproteobacteria > Burkholderiales > Burkholderiaceae_C > Schlegelella_A. The sequence continues at coordinate 2,969 of JBBSPY010000243.1, read as the reverse complement.
CGTACTTCGAGGACATGGGAATGAAGGACATCGTCAACCGCGTCGAGAAGGTCGACCCGATGACGGTGAAGTTCGTGCTGAAGAAGCCCGAGGCACCGTTCATGGCCGACCTGGCGATGGATTTCGCGTCCATTCTCTCGGCCGAGTACGCCGACAAGATGATGGCGGCGAAGACGCCCGACGTGATCGACAAGGAGCCGATCGGCACCGGTCCGTTCTCGTTCGTGTCGTACCAGAAGGACGCGGTGATCCGCTACAAGGCGTTCGACGCGCATTGGGCCGGCCGGCCGAAGATCGACAACCTCGTGTACGCGATCACGACCGACGCGTCGGTGCGATACGCCAAGCTCAAGACCGGCGAATGCCACGCGATGGCGTTCCCCAAGCCGGCCGACGTGGCGCTGATGAAGAGCGACCCGAACATCAACCTCGTGCAGCAGAACGGGCTCAACGTCGGCTACATCGCGTTCAACGTCGAGAAGAAGCCGTTCGACTCGAAGCTCGTGCGCCAGGCGCTGAACCTGGCGACAAACAAGAAGGCGATCCTCGACACCGTGTTCCAGGGCGCCGGCCAGGTGGCGAAGAACCCGATCCCGCCCACGCTCTGGTCGTACAACGACAAGGTCGTCGACTACCCGTACGACCCGGCGAAGGCCAAGGCGATGCTGGCGCAGGCGGGCTATCCGAACGGCGTCGACGTCGAGCTCTGGTACCTGCCCGTCACGCGGCCGTACAACCCCGACGGCAAGCGCATGGCCGAGCTGATCCAGCAGGACTGGGAGAAGGTCGGCGTTCGCACGAAGCTGATCACCTACGAGTGGGGCGAGTACCGAAAGCGCAGCAAGACCGGCGAGCAGCAGTCGATGATGTTCGGCTGGTCGGGCGACAACGGCGACCCCGACAACTTCTTCGTGCCGCTGCTCGGCTGCGCTGCCGTCAAGGGCGGCGGCAACGTCTCGCGCTGGTGCGACAAGGACTTCGAGGACCTGATCCAGAAGGCCAAGCTCGCGACGAAGCAGGCCAACCGCGCCGGCTTCTACGAGAAGGCGCAGGTCATCGCACATGAAGAGGCGCCGTGGATCACGATCGCGCACTCGGTGCGGTTCGATCCGATCCGCAAGGAAGTGACCGGCTACAAGATGGACGCGACCGCGCACCACTACTTCGACAAGGTGGACATGCCGAACCGGTGACCGCGAGCGACGACGAGCGGCCCGCGCCTTGATCGCCTTCTTCCTCAAGCGCGCCGCCCTCGTCGTGCCGACCTTCGTCGGCATCACGCTGCTCGTCTTCGCGTTGATCCGCCTCGTTCCGGGTGATCCCGTGGAAGCGCTCTCGGGCGAGCGCGGCATGACCGAGGAGCGCTACACGAGGCTGGTGCACGAGTTCGGCCTCGACCGGCCGCTGCCGGTGCAGTACGGTGAGTACGTCTGGAAAGCGCTGCACGGCGACCTCGGCCTGTCGACCATCACCCACGAGCCGGTCACGGACGAGTTCTTCGCGCGCTTCCCGGCGACCGTCGAGCTGTCGCTCGTGGCGATGGCGTTCGCACTCGTGCTCGGCCTCCCCGCGGGCATCGTCGCTGCGGTCAAGCGCAACACCGTGTGGGACTACTCGGTGATGGGCGCGTCGCTCACCGGCTACTCGATGCCGATCTTCTGGTGGGGACTGCTGCTCATCCTCACCTTCTCCGTCGGCCTCGGCTGGACGCCGGTGTCGGGGCGCATCGCGATCCAGTACGACGTGCCGGCGACGACCGGCTTCATGCTCGTCGATTCGCTGCTCTCGGGCGACAAGGGCGCCTTTCGCAGCGCCCTCTCGCACCTCGTGCTGCCGGCGATCGCGCTCGGCACGATTCCGCTCGCGGTGATCGCCCGGATGACGCGCTCGTCGATGCTCGAGGTGCTGCGCGAGGACTATGTCCGCACGGCGCGGGCCAAGGGTGCGGGACGGGTCCGCGTCGTCGTCGTCCACGCGCTGCGCAACGCGCTGGTGCCGGTGGTGACGGTGATCGGGCTGCAGGTCGGCACGCTGCTCGCCGGCGCCATCCTGACCGAGACGATCTTCTCCTGGCCCGGCATCGGCAAGTGGCTCGTCGAGGCGATCCACCGCCGCGACTACCCGGTGGTGCAGGGCGGCATCCTGCTGACGGCAACGGTCGTGATCGCCGTGAACCTGATCGTCGATGTGCTGTACGGCGTCATCAACCCCCGCATCCGCCGCGCATGATGGATCTCTCGCTCAGTGCGCCTCCATCGCCGGCGGTCGAGCTCTGGCACGACTTCCGTCGCAACCGCGGCGCGGTGATCGGCCTCGTCGTCATCGCCGCGCTGGTGCTGTTCGCCGTGTTCGCCGACGTCGTCGCACCCTACGACCCGGCCGAGCAGTTCCGCGACGCGACGCTGAAGCCGCCGTCGTTTGCACCGGTCGGCGGCCATGTCTTCCTGCTCGGCACCGATCCCGTCGGCCGCGACATCCTCTCGCGCCTCATCCACGGCACGCGTCTCTCGCTCGCGATCGGCGCGGTGTCGGTCGGCATCTCGCTGGTGCTGGGCGTCCTGCTCGGCCTCGTCGCGGCGCAGGCACGCGGGCGCTGGCCGGACCATCTCGTGATGCGCTCGATGGACGTCATGCTGGCGCTGCCGAGCCTGCTGCTCGCCGTTGCCGTGGTGGCGGTGCTCGGGCCGGGGCTGGCGAACGCGATGTATGCGATCGCGATCGTCATGCTGCCGCACTTCGTTCGCCTGACACGCGCCGCGGCGATCGGCGAGCTGGCGAAGGAGTACGTCGTCGCGTCTCGCATCGCCGGCGCCGGGCGGCCGCGCGTGCTGTTCTCCACCGTGCTGCCGAACTGCGCCGCGCCCCTCATCGTGCAGTCGACGCTCGGCTTCTCGTCGGCCATTCTCGACGCGGCTGCGCTCGGCTTCCTCGGCCTCGGCGCGCAGCCGCCGACGCCCGAGTGGGGCTCG
>JBBSPY010000242.1:0-5324 GCA_038258415.1 Burkholderiales bacterium | reverse complement strand
AGGGACCCGGGCAGTTGCTGAAGGCCTACCAGGCCTACGACGACATCGGCAAGCTTCAGTACCGCATCTACCGCTACCCGCAGCTGCAGCGCGACGTCGACACACGCGACCAGGCGATCGCCGGCCGCTTCCAGCGCGTTGGCGCGGCGTTCGCGAAGTTCGCCACCGCGACGGCCTGGTTCACACCCGAGCTGCTGGCCATTGCCGAGGTCACGGTGACGGGCTGGATCGAGCAGACGCCCGCGCTCGCGCCGTATCGCTTCACCATCCTCGACCACTACCGGCAGAAAGCGCACGTGCTCGACCAGAAGGGCGAGCACCTGCTGTCGCTCGCGTCGCGCTTCAGCAGCACACCCGGCTCGATCTACTCGGAGCTGTCGACGTCCGACATCAAGTTTCCGACGCTTCGGCTCGCCGACGGCAAGGACGTCGTGCTGAGCCCGGCCAACTACTCGGCGCTGCTCCAGACCAACCCGAGCCAGGCCGAGCGCGGCCGCGCCGCCGCGGCGCACGTCGGCACCTATGGCGCCACCGCCAACACCTACGCCGCCGTCTACAACGGCCTTTTGCAGCGCGACTGGTTCTTCGCCCAGGCGCGCAACTTCGACACCACGCTCGACGCCGCGCTCGACTCGAACGCCATCCCGCGCGCCGTTGTCGAGACGCTGATCGACGCCACCCGCGCCGGTACCGCGCCGCTGCGCCGCTACGCGAGGCTGCGCCAGAAGCTCCTCGGCCTGTCGAGCTACCACCTGTACGACGGCTCCGTTCCCGTGTATCGGAGCGACAAGACCTACCCGTATGAAGACGCGCGGGCGCTCGCGCTCGCCTCGGTCGCGCCGCTCGGCAGCAGCTACACGCAGAAGTACACCCAGTTCGTCTCGGGGGGCCGGATCGACGTCTACGAGAACGAGGGGAAGAAGAGCGGTGCCTACAACGCCGGCGTGTACGGCGTCGGCCCGTACCTGCTGATGAACTACAACGACACGCTCGGCGCCGCGTTCACGCTGGCCCACGAGGCCGGGCACGCGATGCACACCGTGCTGTCGTACGAGTCGCAGCCTTTCGTCACGTCGGGCTACACGATCTTTGTCGCCGAGGTCGCCTCGACGACGAACGAGCGTTTCCTGCTCGACGAGCTGCTTCGGCGCACCACCGATCCGAAGGAGCGCTTCCTGCTCCTCGAGCACGCCGTCGACTCGATCGTCGGCACGTTCTACACGCAGGTCCTGTTCGCCGACTTCGAGCTGCGCGCGCACAAGCTGGTCGAGCACGGCCAGCCGCTCACGACCGACGTGCTCAACAAGCTCTACGCCGGCCTGCTTCACGAGTATTGGGGCGACGCGCTGACGATCGACGACTTCTACCAGTACACGTGGGCCCGCATCCCGCACTTCTTCAACTCGCCCTACTACGTCTACCAGTACGCGACGTGCTTCGCGTCGTCTGCCCGCCTCTACGACGCCATGACGACCGGCACGGCGGCATCGAAGCAGGCCGCCACCGACCGCTACCTGACGCTGCTGCGCAGCGGTGGCAATGACCACCCGATGGCGCAGTTGCAGAAGGCCGGAGTCGACCTGACGCAGCGGTCGACGGTCCAGGCCGTGATCGACCAGATGGACAAGCTCGTGAGCCAGATGGAGGCCGAGACGTCGAAGATCCGGTAATCGACCGCGCCACGACAGGCGTGGCGCGGTTCAGCCCTGCGCCAGGTCGACCCACTCCGCGTTTGTGAGCGCGGCCAGACGGTCCGGGCCGATGCGCAGCGCGCTGTGCGTGTCGCCTGCCGCCGGCACGACGACGCCGAAGTCGCGCAGCGACACGTCGGCGTAGACCGCGAGCGGCCGCGGCAGTCCGAACGGGCAGACACCTCCCACGGGATGGCCGGTCGCCTCGAGCACGGACTCGGCGTCGAGCATCGTTGCCTTGGCGCCGAATCGTTGCTTGAACTTGCGGTTGTCGAGCCGTGCATCGCCCCGCATCACGACGAGGATCACGTCGCCCCTCAGCCGCAGCGACAGGGTCTTTGCGATCTGGCCCGGCTCGACGCCGTGGGCGGCAGCCGCGAGCGCGACGGTCGCGGTGCTCGTCTCCGACCCGACGATCTCGATGTCAGGTGCGTGCTCGGCGAGAAAGGCGCGGACGGATTCGAGGCTCACCGGCCCGCATCATAGAGTTGGCGGCTTCATGACCTCCGACATCGTCCCGGGCTTCCTCGCGCTGCACGGCAACCGCCTCGAGCAACTGCGCGATGCGGTCGCCGCCTGGCTGGCGCGGGCGCCGCTCGGGCCGCTCGAAGAAGAGCACCTGCTCGTGGCGAGCAACGGTGCCGCGGAGTGGCTGAAGATGTCGCTCGCCGAAGCGGGCGGCATCTGCGCCGCGACCCGGGTGGAGTTGCCGGCGCGGTTCCTGTGGCGAACCTACCGGCAGATGCTCGGGCCGTCCGTCGTGCCGACGTCGTCGCCGCTCGACGAAGAGCCGCTTCTCTGGCGGCTCATGCGCCTCCTGCCTGCGCGGCTCGGCGACCCGGCGTTCGCGCCGCTTGCCGGCTTCCTGCGCGGCGGCGAACTCGAGCGCCGACTGCAGCTTGCCGGGCGGCTTGCGCACCTCTTCGACCAGTACCAGGTCTACCGCGCCGACTGGCTTTCCGATTGGGCCGAGGGTCGAGAGGTGTTGCGCTCGCCATCCGGCGACGCATCGCCCGTGCCGCCCGACCAGCGCTGGCAGCCCGCGCTCTGGCGCGCCCTGCTTTCCGAGCTCGACGACGACGAGCGTCGCGCCACCCGCGCCCGGGTGCATCGCGACTTCCTGGCCGCCGTCGCCTCCGGCGCCCCGCCGCACGCGCCGCTGCCCCGCCGCGTCGTCCTCTTCGGCGCCTCTCACGTGCCGGGGCAGACGCTCGAGGCACTGGCGGCGCTGGCCGCGCGTGCACCGGTGCTGATGGCGGTTCCGAACCCGTGCCGCTACCACTGGGCCGACATCGTCGACGGCCGCGAGCTGCTGCGCCCCGCGCGCCGCCGCCATGCCACCAGGGGCGACCGCGACCTCGCGGCCGTGCCGTTGGCCGCGATGCACGCGCACGCCCATCCGTTGCTGGCGGCCTGGGGCCGGCAGGGTCGCGACTTCATGCGCCTGCTCGACGTCTTCGACGACACCGAGCGGATGCGCCGCGCCCTCGACGCGCCGCGCGTCGATTTCTACGACGACGGGCCCGGCAAGACGATGCTCGAGCAGACGCAGGCTGCCGTTCGCGACCTGGTGCCGCTGGCCGAGCACCCACGGCGCACCGCGGACCCGGCCGACCGATCGATCGTCTTTCACGTTGCCCACGGCCCGCAGCGTGAGGTCGAGGTGCTGCACGACCAGCTGCTGGCGATGTTCGCGTCGAGTGCCGGCGCCGAGGCGCCGCTGAAGCCACGCGATGTGGTCGTCATGGTCCCCGACATCGACACCTTCGCCGCCTCGATCCGCGCCGTCTTCGGCCAGCACGCTCCGGGCGATGCCCGCCGCATTCCGTTTGGCATCGTCGACATCCGAAGCCGCGGCCATGACCCGCTCGTGACGGCACTCGAGTGGCTGCTGCGTGCGCCGGCGCAGCGCTTCAGGTTCTCCGAGGTCCACGACCTGCTCGAGGTGACGGCGATCGCGCGCCGGTTCGGCCTCGCCGCGGACGACCTGCCGCCGCTCGCCGCGTGGATCGCCGGCTCCGGCGTGCGCTGGGGGCTCGATGCGCGGCAGCGCGACGCACTCGACCTGGGCGCCGCCGGCCCGCAGAACACCTGGGCCTTCGGCCTGCGCCGCATGCTCCTCGGCTACGCCAGTGGCGCGAGCTACGCCGGCGTCGAGCCGTACGACGAGATCGGCGGCCTCGATGCGTGGCGAATCGGCGCTCTCGTCGACTTCGTCGGGCAACTCGAGTCATGGGCGCGCGAGTGCGCGAGCGAGGCGTTGCCGCGCGAATGGGCGCACCGCGGCCGCCTCCTGCTCGGCTCGTTGTTCGAGCCCGCCGAAGAAGGCGAGCGACTGTCTGTCGCTTCCCTCGAGGTCGCGCTCGCAAGCTGGCTCGAGGCCTGCGAGGCAGCGGGCTTCGAAGAGCCCGTCCCGCTTTCGGTGTTCCGCGAGGCGTGGCTCGGTGCCATCGATCCCCCCGGCGGGCCGCGCCGCTTCCTCGCCGGTGGCGTCACCTTCTGCACCCTGATGCCGCTGCGCTCGGTTCCGTTCGAGGTCGTCTGCCTGCTCGGCATGAACGACGGCGCCTATCCGCGCCCGGACGGCCGCAGCGACTTCGACCTGATGGGTCTGGCCGGCCAGGCGCGACCGGGCGACCGCTCGCGCCGCGACGACGATCGCTACCTGATGCTCGAAGCGCTGCTCTCGGCGCGGCGCGCGCTCTACGTGAGCTGGAGCGGACGCAGCTCCCGCGACAACAGCGAGCAGCCGCCGTCGGTGCTGGTCTCGCGGCTGCGCGACTATCTGCGCGACGCGTGGCCGTCGGCTGACGGGCGCGACCCGCTCGCCATGCGCACGACCGAGCACCCGCTGCAGCCGTTCAGCACCCGGTACTTCGATGCCGACGCGGCGACCGCCGGGCTCGTGACGTATGCGCGCGAGTGGCGATCGGCTCTCGCCCGGCCCGAAGAAGGACCGGCTCCCGTCCCTGCCTTGGCGCCGTTCGAGTCGACCACGCCGCTCACCGTGGCTCAGCTCGGTCGCTTCCTCAAGAACCCGGTGAAGGCGTTCTTCCGCGAGCGCCTGTTGGTCGTGTTCGACGAGCACGACGAGACCGTCGACGACGACGAGGCCTTCGCGCTCGGCGGGCTCGCGCGCTACGCGGTGCTGAGCGAGCTGATCGCAGGCGCCGTCGATGCGCCCGCCATCGGCGAGCGGCTGGCGCGCATCCGCGATGCCGGCCGGCTGCCGATCGGCGAGGGCGGTGCGCTGCTCGGCGCCGAACTGGTCGGCATCGTCGAGCCGATGCTGACGGAGGCGCGTCGGCTCGAGTCGTCCTTTCCCGAAGTGGTGCCGTCGGCGCGACTCTGCTTCGAGAGCGACGACGCGGTGATCGACGACTGGCTCGACGGCGTTCGCAGCGATGGCAGCTCGCGCGTTTCGATCGACGTCCGACCGTCGCTGCTCCGCACCGACAACGCGAAGCACCCGCTGCGCCGCCACAAGCTGATCGACGCATGGGTGCGCGCGCTGGTGAGCGGTGCGTGCGGCTCGGCGGTCGAGGGGCGCCTGGTCGGCTGCGACGGCACGCTCGCGCTGCCCGCGGTCGACCGCGTTGAGGCCGAGGTCGCGCTGCGCGATCTGCTCGCGGT
>JBBSPY010000241.1:0-5341 GCA_038258415.1 Burkholderiales bacterium | reverse complement strand
CTCGGCCAGCAGGCCGAGATGCTCACCGACTCGTTGCGCGTCCTCGCACTGGAGTCGACCGGCTACGACGCGAAGGTGTTCGAGTTCGTCTCGCCCGAGCACACAGGCAAGAACAAGATGATCCTGGCGACACGCCGCGCTGGTGCGTCACCGGCCGAGGCGCGGGCCCGTGACGAGATCGAGGTGGTGAAGACCTACTGGGGCGTACGCGAGCAATGCCTGGAGCGGTTGCTGCGCGAACGGGCTGCAACCGTCAGCCGCACGGCATGATGCGGAACTCGACGCGTCGGTCGAGCGCGTCGACGGCGTTGTCCGACCCGCTGCCGACGATGTTCTCGTGGAAGCCCTTGCCTTCGGTTTTCGTCCGGGCCGAAAGCGACGGCGACTCCGCGGTCAGCCGCGACCGGATGATGTTCGCGCGAGACAGCGACAGCGAGTCGTTGAACGACTCCGAGCCGGTGCTGCTGGTGTGGCCGACAACGCTCATGCACACCTTCGCTGCAAGGCTCTCGCGGGCGATCTGGCGCAACCACATCGGATAGGCGCCGCTGATCTTCGTGTCCGACCAGAACTCGGTCGATCCGGGATTGAAGAGGAACTTCACGCCCAGCTGGTTGTAGGCGATGCCGAGCGCGACGACGCGGCCGAATGCCTGCTCGGCCTCCTGCGAGCGGCCGAGCTTGGCACTCGCCAGGTAGATGCCGTTCATGACCCGCAACTGCTCGCCCCGCGGCATGGCCAGCGCGCTGCGGTAGCGGCCGAGCGCGTCGACGTAGCGCTCCTCGTTGTAGAGCTGGGTCGCTTCGCGGATGAGCGTCGCCTCGGCGATGCGCTCGAGATAGAACGCGTCGGCGCGGCCGCCGGGCGGCGTGGCCGAGGTGCGCGCGTAGCCTTCGACGACCTGGTCCTGCACGAGCACGGGGCTGTCGCGGTAGTAGGCGAGCGGCGTGTGGTCGAGGCCGCTGTCGCGGGCCAGGGCCGAGGCCTGCGCGACCACCGTCCCGGTCTTCAGGTCGGTGAGCGCGAGGTTGATCCTCAGCGGACGTTGCCGATTGGCTGCGGCGCCATTGGAGCGGGTCATCGTGCCGGTGAGCAGGTATTGCGCCTTGCCCAAGTTGGCCGACTGGAAGGGCAGGATCTCGAACGCGTCGAACTTCGTCGTCAGGCGTTCGCTGACCTTGTTCTCGAGGAGGACCGTGGCGGCCGTCTGCTGACCGGTCGTCGCCTCGAGCATCGGGTCGAGGACGACACCGCGCCTGTTGACCTTCGCTTCGACGCGTGCGAGGAAGGCCGGCAGGCGCTGCGTCTGGCCGGCAAGGCCATCGGTCGCAAGAGCGACGGCCTCGTCGAACGGCAGCTCGGTGTCGAACTGCGTCGCCTGAGGCGGTGCTGCGCAACCGGCCAGCAAGAGGGCTGCGCCGAGCAGCCCGGCGGCGGCGGCGCCACGAGCGCCACGCCCCGCCCGCACGATCGCAGTGGTCGTCATCTGCATTCTCTTCTGAGGTAAGCCGACTCTTCGGCGGTCAACGGCTGGAGCGAGCCCTTTTGCAGAATATCACTGCACCGGCCGCCGATCGGCCGTGTCGGCGCCACGGGCTCGGCGCGCACCTCCGGCCTCGGTGCCGGAAGGCGCGGCTCGCGTGGCCTCGATCGAGGTGGGGCGGCGACGGCCGGCGGTGCTTCGATCCGGGTGTCCGTCTGCGCCGGTCCGACCGGTTCGGGCGCCGGTGATTCGACGATGCCGGTCGACGTCGACTCGACTGCCGATGCGGCGGGCGTCGCCGGTTCGGGCTTGACGGCCTGCGGGACCGGCGTGACGATCTGCGGCACCACCGGTTCGGTTCGCTCGGTTCCCGTTTCGACGGCCGCCGGCCCGCTCGATGACGACCACCACGCAGCGGCCGCCACGAGCACGGCCAAGGCGATCAAGGCGATCACCCGTACCGCCTTCGGCGGCTTGGCGGGCGCCGGAACGGGCGGCAAGACCGCCGGACTTGCCGGCTCGGCCGCCGTGATCGGTGACCGCGCTTCGATCCGCGTCGCGAGGTCCGGCGTCAGGGTATGAGGGACGGTGGTGTGCAGCTCTTGCTGGTTTCGCGGAAAGGCGCCGGGCACCGTGCTCCCCGTCAGGGGCACGGACGCCGAGTCGACGGCGTCGCTCGCGGCCGGTCGGCCGGCGTCGAGGAGGGCCCTGAACCGGCGCGCGTCCTGGGGTCGGTCCTGCGGCCGCACGGCGCGCGCGGCGTCGATCGCGACGAGAAAGGCGGGCGAGTACCGGCCGGAGGCCAGCGAGGCCAGCGACGCGAGCCGGTCGTCCATCAACCGCTCGACCGACGAGGTCGGCGTGTGCCCGGTGATCGCGTAGTAGACGACGCAGGAGAGCGCGTACAGGTCGGTCCACGGGCCCTGCGCCATGGTGGCGACGTCGCCGTACTGCTCGATCGGTGCGTACCCCGGCTTGAGGACGACCGTGAGCGCGTGCGTCATGTCGCCTATGACGCGTCTCGCGGCGCCGAAGTCGAGCAGCAGCGGACCGGCCGGCGTGAGCAGGATGTTGTCGGGGGCGATGTCGCGGTGGAAGCACTGCGCCGCGTGCATGACGTCGAGCGCGTCGAGCAGCGGCATCAACCAGCGGCGGATTTCCTCCTCGTCGGGCGCATGGCCGAGTGCTGCGAGCGCCGACTTCAGCGTCGGCCCTTCGTAGAACGGCATGACCATGTAGGCGGTGCCGTTCTCCTCCCAGAATCGATAGACCTTCACCAGCGCCCGGTGGTCGAAGCGCGCCAGCAGCCTCGCCTCGTTGACGAAGCTCTTCAGCCCGGCGCGGAAGGTGTCGAGATGGCGCCCGGACTTGACGACGATCGCCGACGACCCCGCGGCCCGTGCCGCCATGGAGGCCGGCATGTATTCCTTGACCGCGACCTTGCGCTGCAGCGAGTGGTCCCACGCCAGGTAGACGATGCCGAAACCGCCCTCGCCGATCAGGCCCTTGATCTCGTAGTCGAGCAGGCGCGTGCCGAGCGGCAGGACGTGCCCAGCGGGCAGGGGAGCCGGCGTGGCGGGCGACGCGGTCCTCGGCCCGATCGTCGTCCGGTCGTCGCCGTCGTGTCCGGGTGAAGCGGGATCGTCCATCGCGCCGCGAGGTTACGCTGCCCGAGACCCGGTGCGCAGCCCGCCGACGAGGGGGGGCGCGTCCGGCTGCCGGCTCAGCGCGGGCAGGGGTGTATCTTGAAACCGACTCGACGGTCGAGGACGTCGAACGCGTCGTCTGTCCCGCTGCCGACGATGTTCTCGCGAAAGCCGACGCCCTCGGCCTCGATCCGCTGGGCAAGCGCCGGCTGCTCCGCGACGAGCTTCTGGCGCAGGACCACGGCACGCTTGAGCGACAGCGCCTCGTTCACCGGCGCCGGCCCGCTCTTGCTCGTGTGGCCGACGACGGTCATGCAGCTGCCCGCCGAAACGGCACCGCGGGCGATCTGGCGCAGCCACATCGCGTACTCGCCGCTGATCTTCGGGTCGCCCCAGAAATCGACGCTGCCGGGAGCGAACAGGAACTTCACGCCGAGCTCGTTGTAGGCGATGCCCAGTGCGACGATGCGGCCGAACGCCGACTCGGCCTCGGCGCCGTGGCCGAGCTTCACGCTCGTCAGGTAGAGGCCGCTCTCGGCGCGCAATTGCTGGCCCTGCGGCGTGGCGAGCGCGGTCTTGTACTGGCCGAGCGCGTCCTGGTAGCGCTGGGCGTTGTAGAGCGAGGTCGCCTCGCTGATGATCGTGCCGGCACCGACGCGCTCCATGTAGTACGGGTCGGCGCGCTGGCCCGCCGGCGTGATCGCCGTCTTCGCATAGCCTTCGACGACCTTGTCGCGGATCAGCACCGGGCTGTCCTTGTAGTAGCGCGACGGCGTCGTGTCGAGATTCTCCTCGCGGGCGATCGCCGACGCCTGGGCGACGACGAGGCCACTGCGCAGGTCGCTCAGGGCGAGGTTGAGCCGGATCAGGTGCCGGGCGCCTTCGTCGGGCGCACGCGAGATCGTTCCGGTCAGCAGGTACTGGGCGCGGCCGAGGTTGGCCGACTGGAACGGCAGGAACTCGAACTGCGGAAACTTGTTGCCCATCCGCTGCACGACCCTGCGTTCGAGCAGCGCCGTGGTCTCGGTCTGCTGACCGGTGATGGTGTCGAGCATCGGGTCGAGAACGATGCCGCGCTTGTCCTTCGTCTCGGCCGAGGCGAGTGTCGTCTCGATCGTCGACAGGAACGACGGCAGCTTGCCGGTCTGCGCGACGAGCGCGTCGGTCGCCTCGGCGGCAGCCTTCTCGAAGGTCTGAGGCCCGCTCGGCGTGCACGCCGAGGCGAGCGCCACGACCAGCGCGAGGGTGTAGCGGGCGATTCGGGTCATCGGCATTCCTTGCGGAAGAAGGCGGTTTCCGCCGCGGTGATGGGTTCGAGCGAGGCCTTCTGCAGGATGCCGAGGCAGCGGGACTGCACATCCGCCGGCACGGCAGCGACCGACGCGCCGGGAATAGCCGAAGGGGCCGGCGGCGCCATCGGCGATGCCGCAACGCTCGGAGCCGGCGCGACGGTGGCCGGCAGCGTCGATCGAGACGTCGCCGGCGGCGGCGGCGGTGTGAGGGTCGGGGCCGCCGCCGTTGTCGCGCGCGATTGGCGCGACTGGAACTGCAGGCCCAGCGCCACGACACCGACCAGCACGAACGAGATCGCGACGACGCCGTACCACGCGTGTCGGCCGAACCCTCCCGAAGAGCGGTCGGCAGTTGCCCGGTTGCGAGGCGGCGCCTCCGAGGGGCGGGAACGCCGGGCGCGGGGAGTGGCGGTCGCGTCGAGCCCGGCGGGTCGCGACGAAGCAGCGAGTGGCGCCGGTCGGGACGGCGTGGCCGCGGGCGGAGACGCCTGCGCTGGCGTCGGCGAAGACTTGGGTGGCGAAGCGGCGGGCCAGTCTGGAACGGTGGTCTCGCCGACCGGCGCGGCGCCGATGAACGGCTCCTGCATGAGGTCGAGGCGCGGCGCGAGATCGACCCGCTCCGGTGCCTCGATGTCGCCCATCAGGGTGCGGAAGCGGAAGTGGTCCTGCGGCCTCCGCTCGGGCTGGAGCGCCATCGCGGCGTCGATGGCCGAGAGGAACTCGGTGCTGTAGAGCCCGGCCGCTACGTGCGCGAGCGGCTTGACCCGGTCGCTGCGCAGCCGATCGGCGGCCGCTTGCGGAGGGTCGCCCACGATCGCGCCGGAGACGATGGCGGCGAGTGCGTAGAGGTCGGTCCACGGGCCGCGGGTCGCGGCGGCGGCGTCGCCGTATTGCTCGACGGCGGCGTAGCCGGCTTCGAG
>JBBSPY010000240.1:0-5353 GCA_038258415.1 Burkholderiales bacterium | reverse complement strand
GGAGTGATCGGCGACGTCGCCCAGCGGCTCACCGGCTCGTCCGACCTGTACGGACGCTCCGGCAAGAAACCGCATGCCAGCATCAACTTCGTCACCGCTCATGACGGCTTCACGCTCCACGATCTGGTCAGCTACAACGACAAGCACAACGAGGCCAACGGAGAGGAAAACCGCGACGGCAACAGTCACAACCTGTCCTGGAACTGCGGGGTCGAAGGGCCGACCGACGACCCCGAGATCAACGCGTTGCGGGAGCGCCAGCAGCGCAACTTGCTGGCCACCCTGTTCCTGTCGCAAGGCGTGCCGATGATGCTCTCCGGAGACGAGCTGTCGCGCACGCAGGGAGGCAACAACAACGCCTACTGTCAGGACAACGAGACCAGCTGGCTCGACTGGTCGATGACCGACGAGAAGATCGCCCGGCTCGCCTTCGTACGCCGCCTGATCTCCCTGCGGCGCAGCCATCCGACCTTTCGCCGGCGCGACTTCTTCGCCGGCCGAGCCTTGCACGGCAGCGGTTTGACGGATCTGCTCTGGCTGAAGCCGGACGGACAGGAAATGTCCGATGACGAGTGGGAGCACGAACACGCCCGCTGCCTTGGCATGTACCTGTCCGGCTCGAGCATTGCCGACACGTCCCGGCACGGCCAGCCGATCGTCGACGACGACTTCATGGTCATCTTCAACGCCGGACACGACGACGTCGAGTTCCAGATGCCGTCCATCGACGGCGAGCCCTGGAGCGCGCTCATAGACACCCGCGAAGCGACCGGTGTGGCGGCCGAGCGCCAACTGGGCAGGGGAGAGAGCTACCCGCTGATCGGTCGCTCGCTGGCCGTGCTGACGCGCACCGCCGCAGGCGCGTGAGACACGTCCATGCGGGCCCGTTCGGGGCGCAGTTCGCCGCTTCCTCCGGCGCGGCGGACACTCGGACGACCTTTCGTCTCTGGGCGCCAAGTCAAAGCGCCGTGGCGCTTCAGCTCGGCTCGCCGCATCCAACACGCCACCCGATGCAGCGCGACGGCGACGGTTGGCACGAGCTGACGATCGCCGAGGCCGGTCCGGGCACGCGCTACGGCTTTGTCGTCGGAGGCCAGCTGGTTCCCGATCCGGCGTCGCGATCCAACCCGGACGACGTTCATGGCTTGAGCGAAGTGATCGACCCGGCCGCCTACGAATGGCATGACGACAACTGGCGCGGGCGCGCCTGGCACGAGGCGGTGATCTATGAACTCCATGTCGGCACGTTCACGGCGCGAGGCAACTTCGCGGCGGCCGCGGAGCGTCTTGGCGATCTGCGGGACCTCGGGGTCACAGCCGTCGAACTGATGCCGGTGGCAGACTTTCCCGGGCGCCGCAACTGGGGCTACGACGGCGTGCTTCACTATGCGCCCGATGCGAGCTATGGACGGCCCGACGATCTGAAGGCGTTCGTCGACCGCGCCCACGGCCTGGGGCTGATGGTGCTGCTCGACGTGGTCTACAACCACTTCGGGCCCGACGGCAACTACCTTCACGGTTTTTGTCCCGAATTCTTCAACCCGCGCCATCAGACGCCGTGGGGCGCCGCCATCAACTTCGATGGCGATCGGCACGAGACCGTTCGTGCTTTCTACGTCCACAACGCGCTGCACTGGGTCGAGGAATATCGCTTCGACGGCCTGCGCCTCGACGCCGTCCACGCCATCGCCGATGACACCTCGCGCCACATCGTCGAGGAGATCGCGAGCGCCTTGCGTGAAGGACCGGGACGCGAGCGTCATGTCCATCTGGTGCTCGAGAACGAGCGCAATCAAGCCAGTCTGATTGCCGCAAAGGGTTCTTCCGCAGGCGGGGCCAGCGCGCAATGGAACGATGACCTTCACCACGCGGTTCACGTTCTGCTGACCGGCGAGGTCGACTCCTATTACGCCGACTACGCGCAAGCGCCGGCGGCCGCATTCGCCCGGGCGCTGGCCGAGGGCTTCATCTACCAAGGCCAGGCGTCGGCCTTCCGTGGGGGCGAGCGTCATGGGGAACCGAGCGACGACCTGCCCTCGACGGCCTTCGTGTCCTGCCTGCAGAACCACGACCAGATCGGCAACCGCGCTTACGGGCAACGGCTGGACCGACTCGCCACCGCGCCGCAGCTCGACGCGGCCTACGCGTGCCTGTTGCTGTCGCCGCACGTTCCCATGCTTTTCATGGGCGAAGAGTTCGCGGCCTCCGCCCCGTTCCTTTATTTCTGTGACTTCGAAAGCGAGTTGGCACGAGCAGTCACCGCCGGCCGGCGCAAGGAGTTCGGACGCTTTCCCGCGTTTGGCGACGAAGCAAGTCGAGCGCGCATCCCGGACCCGGCCGCGGTCTCGACCTTCGAGGCGTCGAAGCTCGACTGGAGCGAGCGCGGCGGCGCTGAGCATGCACATCGATTGGCCTTGATACGCCGGCTGCTCATGCTCCGTCGTGACCAGCTCGTCCCCCGGCTCGCAGGCGGCGCGACACGCGGCGCGCACACGGCCGACGACGGGTTCATCGCCGTCGACTGGCAACTGAACGAAGGATCAAGCTGGTCGATGAGCGCGAACTTCAGTGCCCGTACCGTGCAGCGTGACTTGCCGGAGAACGCCGAAGTCGTGTTCGCGAGCGGAACCTCGGCGATGTCAGCCGGGCGACTGACGTTTGCTCCATCGGCCGTCTGGATCGGGCGGACGGCGCGATGACGACGGACCGCGACCGGCTGGTCCGGCTGGCCGTCGGTCACGGCGTGCTGACCAGCTATGCGGACATCTGGGGCCAGCGGCACGAGGCCTCGAACGAGACCCTGGCGGCGTTGCTCGCGGAGCTCGACGTCGATCCGAACAGCGTCGAGGTCGCCGGAACGAACGCTGCCCACGACAGCGGGCACGAGCGAGCCCCCGAGGGGGACGCCTGCTTCCAACCCGACGCACTCGCCGCGGGCGGCCGGGTCTGGGGCCCCGCCGTCCAGCTCTACTCGCTGCGCTCGCACACGAACTGGGGCATCGGCGACTTCGGTGATCTGCTGACGGTGATCGATCAATGGGCCGCACGCGGCGCCAGCTTGGTCGGCCTCAACCCGCTGCATGCGCTGTTCGCACACAACCCGTCGCACATCAGTCCGTACAGCCCGTCGTCGCGCCTGCGCCTGAACACGCTCTACGTCGCTGTCGACTCGGTGGTCGACCTGGTCGAGTGCGAAGAGGCCAGGACCCTGATCGCGAGCCCGGACTTCCAGGCCCGGCTCGCGGTGCTGCGCGCCAGTGACACGGTTCGCTATCCCGAAGTCGCCGCACTCAAGACCCAGGTGTTGCGCCTGCTGCACGCGCAGTTCGCGGGTCGCCATCGCGATGCAGGCCCCGATCCGCGCCGCGACGACTACCGTCGATTCCTGGCCGAGGGAGGTCCGTCGCTCCTGCGCCACGCCCTCTTCGAGGCACTTCAAGGTCACTTTTTCGCCGCCGACAGCGAGGTTTGGGGTTGGCCAGTCTGGCCCGAGGCCTATCGGTCGCCCGATGCGCCTGCGGTCGCAGCCTTCCTGGACGCGCAACGCACGGCGGTCGACTTCCATCTCTATCTGCAATGGCTCGCCGACCGGCAACTTGCCGCGGCGCGACAGCGCTGCGTCGACAGGGGCATGGCGATCGGCCTCTACCTCGATCTGGCGGTTTCGGTCGACCGAGCCGGGTCCGACGCCTGGTCGCACGCGGCCCAGTTCGCACCGGGTGCGACGATCGGCGCGCCCCCCGACGAGGTGAACCCGAACGGACAAGGGTGGGGCCTGCCGCCCCTGCGTCCGGACCGCTTGCGCGAGTCCGGATACGCGCTCTTCACCGACACGGTACGCGCCGCCATGCGCCATGCCGGCGCCCTGCGCTTCGATCACGTCATGGGCCTGATGCGGCTGTACTGGATACCGCCGGGCCAGTCGCCGGCTGCCGGTGCCTATGTCCTGTACCCGCTCGACGAGCTCATCTCGATCGTGGTGCGCGAGAGCCAGGCGAACCGGTGCCTGGTGATCGGTGAGGACCTGGGTACGGTCGCTGACGAGATTCGCACGGCGATGCGCCGTTTCGGGATGCTGTCGTATCGGCTGCTCTACTTCGAGCGCACGGCCGACGGCGCCTTCACGCCGCCGGAGGCCTACCCGCGCCGCGCCCTGGTGGCGGTCAGCACGCACGACCTGCCAACCCTGGCCGGCTGGTGGACCGGCCACGATCTGGTCGTGCGCCAGCGCCTGGGTCTGTTCCCGGCAGGCACGGTCTACGAGCAGCAACTGGCAGGTCGCGCGCAGGACCGCATGCGGCTTTTGCTGGCGCTCGAACGTGCCGGGCTGCTGCCAGTCGGCGTCGAGACACGGCTCGATTCCGTGCCGCAGTTGACTCAGGCGCTGGCCGAAGCCGTCCACGCGTTCGCAGCGAGCAGCGAGGCCGAGGTCATGCTGGTTCAGCTCGAGGACGTGCTGGGCGTCGAAGACCAGGCCAATCTGCCCGGCACCGTCGATCAGCATCCGAACTGGCGCCAGCGTCTGCCGCTCAGCCTGGAGGCACTGGCGACCGATCCCCGATTGGCGTCGCTGGCCGGCCGCATCGCCGTCGTGCGACCCCGACCGGAAACGCAGTGCGAAGCCGGCGCCAGCCATGAGGCGATCGTTCCGCGCGCGACCTACCGCCTGCAGTTCCACAAGGGGTTCGGCTTCGACGACGCGATTCGTGTCCTTCCTTACCTGGAGCGACTCGGAGTCAGCCATGTCTATTGCTCGCCCATCCTGCGCGCCAGGGCCGGCAGCACGCACGGCTACGACGTCGTCGCCCACGACCAGATCAATCCGGAGTTGGGGGGCGAGGCCGGTTTCGAGCGCTTCACGACCGCGCTGCGCGCGCACGGCATGGGTCAGCTGCTTGACATGGTTCCCAACCACATGGGCGTGCTGGGCTCGGACAACGCCTGGTGGAACGATGTCGTCGAGAACGGGATCTCGTCGCCATACGCTGACTATTTCGACATCGACTGGCACCCCGTCAACGCCGAACTGGACGGCAAGGTCCTGCTTCCCGTGCTGGGTCGCCAGTACGGCGAGGCCCTCGACGCCGGCGAGCTGGCCCTCGAGTTCGACACGTCGACTGGCAGCTTTGCCCTCACGTACTTCGAGCACCGTTTTCCACTCGATCCGCGCAGCTATGCCGAGGTCCTCGACAGGGCCGCCGGCGGCATCGCGGACGACGCCGCTGCCCAGGGTTTGCGCAGCCTGGCCACCGCGTTCTCGCATCTGCCCCGCCACGATGTCGCGGCGGGTTCAGCCCCGGCTCTCGAGCGACGCCGCGATCAGCAGCTTCTGAAGCAGCGCCTGGCCGCGCTG
>JBBSPY010000239.1:0-5357 GCA_038258415.1 Burkholderiales bacterium | reverse complement strand
GTCAGTCTCGGCCCCACGTCGCGGCGTAGCCGGCCAGTGCCGCCGCGGCGGTGACGACGGCTCCCCAGGGCCAGTCGGCAGCCGTCAGCGACACCGGCCAGCCCTTGACCACGGCGAGATTGGTGAGGTTGTAGGCACCGTAGGCCGCGAGGCCGAGCACGGCACCCTTGCACACCGCCTCGAACCAGCCAGTCGGCTGCGCGTGCAGGCAGAGGTAGACGACGGCGAGCGGATACAGCAGGTAGAAGGCGACCGCCGGCGCGACGCGAATCGGGTCGGCCATCAGGCTGCCCATCTCGCGTTGGTAGAGGTCCTTGGCGAGCACGCCGAGCCAGAGCCCGTCGAGGACGAGAAGCGCGACCAGCGCGGCCACCCAGGCCAGCGCGAAACCGCCGGCACCGAGCCGGCCGGTCACGGCTTCTTCGCCTGCTCGAGTTCCTTCAGCGCGGCCAGCGTCTTTTCGACGTGCCGGCTCGGGTTGAGGCTCTGGTAGTTGTAGACGACCTTGCCGTCGCGCGCGATCACGTACGAGATGCGGTTGGCGTAGTCGGGCTTGAGCGCGAGCACGGCGTCGTAGGACTTCATCACGCTCTGCGAGCTGTCGGAGGCGACCGGAAACTTGCTCTGGCAGGCCTGGACCGAGAACTTGCTGAGCGTGTCGATGTCGTCGGCCGAGACGCCGATGACCGTCGCGTTGAGCGCCTGGAAGCGGCCGATCGCCTCGGCGAACTCGTGCGCCTCGATCGAGCAGCCGACCGAGAACGCGGCGGGGAAGAAATACACCACGACCGGCCCCTTGGCCAGCGCATCGGCGAGAACGAAGCGGCTGACCTTGCCGCCCAGTGCCGCCTGGACTGTAAAGTTCGGCGCTGCATCTCCGACATCGAGTGCTGCGTATGTCGGTCGTGACAACGCCAAGAGCGCGAGCGCGATGAGCGACCAAAGGGATTTCTTCATGTTGTGTTCGGGTCGATCGGTGCGATGGTCATCTTACGAGAAAGGCCTCGTCCAGGATGCCGCGCCGGCGCGCGGCATTGACCGCGGCGAGGGTATGCGACGCGCCGTCGCCGCCTGTCTTGTCGTCGCGGCGGCGCTGCTCTCGGCCTGCGGCACCCTGCCCGCGAACGTAGGCAAGGTCGACACCCTCTCGCTACCGCTCGACGCGGCCGCGCCACTGGTGCAGATCGCGCAGCGATCGACCCCGGGGCCCGAGCTCACCGGCGTTCGCCTTCTGCCGCTCGGTGCCTACTCGCTCGACACGCGGCTGCAGCTCGCCGCCCAGGCCGCGCGCTCGCTCGACCTGCAGTACTACCAGTTCGAGAACGACGCGACCGGCCGGCAGATGATGGTGGCGCTGCGCGCCGCCGCCGAGCGCGGCGTCCGCGTCCGCCTGCTCGTCGACGATCTCTACACGACCAACACCGACGAGCTGTTCCGCGACCTCGCCTCGTTTCCCAATGTGGAGGTGCGGCTCTTCAACCCGTTCTGCTGTGCCCGCGAGAGCGGGCTCGTCGGCCGCTACGCCGCATCGCTCTTCGACTTCAAGCGGCTCAACCACCGCATGCACAACAAGCTGTTCATCGCCGACGGCGTGATGGGC
The DNA here is from genome assembly GCA_038258415.1 of Burkholderiales bacterium. Lineage (GTDB taxonomy): Bacteria > Pseudomonadota > Gammaproteobacteria > Burkholderiales > Burkholderiaceae_C > Schlegelella_A. The sequence goes on along the minus strand of JBBSPY010000239.1, from coordinate 3,757 downwards.
GTGCTCGGCGGCCGCAACCTCGCCGACGAGTACTTCCTGCGCAGCGAGGCAGCGAACTTCGTCGACATGGACGCCTACGTCGTCGGCGCCGTCGTCAAGGACCTGTCGTCGATCTTCGACAAGTACTGGAACAGCGAGGTCGTCTACCCGATCGGGTCGATCGGCACGCCGATCGGCGACAAGGCGAAGCGCCGCGAAGCCTTCGACCACACCATGGCGACCCTGCCCATCGGCCTGCCGATCGAGCTGCCGTCGAACGACGTGCTCGGCTACGGGCCGGTGTCCGAAGGCCTCGAGTCCGGCCAGATCGGCCTCGTCTGGGGCAAGGCGCGCGCCTTCGCCGACCCGCCGGAGAAGCTGCTGTCCGATTCGGCCAAGATCGCCTACGAGACCAGCGTCACCAACAACGTGATGATGGCGGTGTGGGAGGCGAAGAAGGAACTCGTCATCACGTCGCCCTACATGATCCCCGGCGTGATGGGGCTCGATTCGTTCCTGCGGCTGCAGAAGGCCAAGGTCGACGTCACCGTCGTCACGAATTCGCTCGCCGCGACCGACGAGCCGCTGGTCCACAACGGCTATTCGAAGTACCGCGCGCGGATGCTCGACGCCGGCGTCGACCTCTACGAACTCTCGCCGACGCGCACCCAGATGACCAAGCGGCTCGGCATGTTCGGCAAGTCGCTCGGTCGCCTGCACGCCAAGACCGCCGTCATCGACCGGCACCTCGTCTTCGTCGGCTCGATGAACCTCGATCCGCGCTCGGCCAGCGCCAACACCGAGCTCGGCATGTTCATCGAAAGCCCGGCGATCGCCAAGGAACTGCTGCGCGTCATCAACATCAGCCGGCTCGACGGCGCCTACCGCGTTCGCTTCGCACCGAAGTCGCGCAACCTCCAGTGGCTGACGACCGACGGCGACAAGGAGGTGATCCTCGCCGTCGAGCCGGAATCGTCGTTCTGGCTCCGGGTGCACAACTCGCTGCTGGGCTGGTTCGTTCCCGAACAGTTGCTCTGAACCGGCCGGCCGCGGGCCGCGCGGCACAATGAGCCGATGACCGCTCCCGCGACCGACGGCACGATCCACGCCGACTACGTCGTCGTCGGCGGCGGCTCCGCCGGCTGCGTGCTCGCGGGCCGACTGAGCGAGGACCCGGCCACGCGCGTGTGCTTGATCGAGGCCGGCCAGCGCGACACCAGCGTGCTGATCCATTGCCCGGCGGGCCTCGCCCTGATGGCGCGCCAGCGCGCGCTCAACTGGGGCTTCCAGACCGTGCCGCAGGCCGGCCTCGGCGGCCGCCGCGGCTATCAGCCGCGCGGCAAGGTGCTCGGCGGCTCGAGCTCCATCAACGCCATGATCTACGCCCGCGGCCAGCGCGAGGACTACGACGGCTGGGCACGCGAGGGCAACGCCGGTTGGGCGTACGACGACGTGCTTCCGTACTTCAAGCGCGCCGAGCACAACGAGCGCGGAGCTTCGCCCTTTCACGGCACCGGTGGCCCGCTCAACGTGCGCGACCTGACGACGCCGCACCGCTTCGGCGGCGTGTTTGTCGATGCCGGCGTGCAGGCGGGTCACCGCCGCAACGACGACTTCAACGGCGCCGACCCGGAAGGCGTCGGCCTCTACCAGGTCACGCACAAGGACGGCGAACGCTGGAGCGCAGCGCGCGCCTATCTCACGCCCCATCTCTCGCGGCCGAATCTCACCGTGCTCACCGGCGCCGCGGCGACGCGCATCGTGCTCGACGGCAGGCGCGCCATCGGCGTCGAGGTGGTGGTCGACGGCCGGCGAAAGCTGGTGAGCGCGAGCCGTGAAGTCCTGCTCTGCGCCGGCGCATTCCAGTCGCCGCACCTGCTGCTCCTTTCGGGGATCGGGCCGGGCGATCAGCTGCGCGCTCGCGGCATCGCGATGGCCCACGACCTGCCCGGTGTCGGCCGCAACCTGCACGACCACGTCGACGTCGTCCAGGTGCTCGACGCGCCGCACCTGAAGGACCTGTTCGGCCTTTCGCTCGCGGGTGCCGCGAACACGCTGCGCGGCATCGTCGAGTGGCGTCGCCACCGGCGCGGGATGCTGACGACGAACTTCGCCGAGGCCGGCGGATTCATCAGGAGCCGCCCAGGTGAGACGCGGCCCGACCTGCAGCTGCATTTCGTCGTCGGCAAGCTGCTCGACCACGGCCGCAAGACCGTGTTCGGCCACGGCTACTCCTGCCATGTCTGCCTGCTGCGGCCGAAAAGCCGCGGCAGCGTCACGCTGGCCAGTGCCGACCCGGCCGCACCGCCCGCGATCGACCCGAATTTCCTCTCCGACGACGACGACACCTTGCGCCTCGTGCGGGGCTTTCGACTGATGCGGGAGATCCTGTCGCAACCGGCGCTGGCGAACCACGGCGCGCGCGAGCTCGCCGCATCGGCCGGCGCGACGACCGATGCCGGCATCGAAGCCTTCATCCGTTCCCACGCCGACACGATCTACCACCCGGTCGGCACCTGCCGGATGGGCCACGGCCCGCTCGACGTCGTCGACGACGAGCTGCGCGTGCACGGCATCGATGCCTTGCGCGTCGTCGACGCGTCGATCATGCCGAACATCGTCAGCGGCAACACCAACGCGCCGACGATCATGATCGCGGAGAAGGCGGTCGACCTGATCCGCGGCACTGTCCCCGCCCCCGCCCTCTCCAACGAGCAGACAGGTCAAGGCCACCACCTGGAAATCACGACATGAAGACACGCGCTGCCGTGGCCTGGAAGGCCGGCGCCCCGCTCACCATCGAGACGGTCGACCTGCAGGGCCCGCGCGCCGGCGAGGTTCTGGTCGAGGTGAAGGCGACCGGCATCTGCCACACCGACGAGTTCACGCTCTCCGGTGCCGACCCCGAAGGCCTGTTCCCCGCGATCCTCGGCCACGAAGGCGCAGGCGTGGTGCTGGAGGTCGGCGCCGGCGTGACGACACTCAAGCCCGGCGACCACGTCATCCCCCTCTACACGCCCGAATGCCGGCAGTGCAAGTTCTGCCTGTCGAGGAAGACCAACCTCTGCCAGCAGATCCGCTCGACGCAGGGCAAGGGCCTGATGCCCGACGGCACCAGCCGCTTCTCGATCGACGGCAAGCCCATCCTCCACTACATGGGCACGTCGACCTTCGCCAACCACATCGTCGTGCCCGAGATCGCGCTCGCGAAGATCCGCGACGACGCGCCGTTCGACGTCGTCTGCTACATCGGCTGCGGCGTGACCACCGGCGTCGGCGCGGTGCTGTTCACGGCGAAAGTCGAGGCCGGCGCGAACGTGGTGGTGTTCGGGCTCGGCGGCATCGGCCTCAACGTCATCCAGGGCGCGAGGATGGTCGGTGCGAACCGCATCGTCGGCGTCGACCTGAATCCGGCGAGAGAAGAGATGGCGCGCAAGTTCGGCATGACCGACTTCGTGAATCCGAAGGACGTGGCCAACGTCGTCGACCACATCGTGCAGCTGCTCGACGGTGGCGCCGACTACAGCTTCGAGTGCATCGGCAACACGACGACGATGCGCCAGGCGCTCGAGTGCTGCCACAAGGGCTGGGGGCAGTCGATCGTCATCGGCGTGGCGCCGGCGGGCGCCGAGATCTCGACGCGCCCGTTCCAGCTCGTCACCGGCCGGCGCTGGCTCGGCTCGGCGTTCGGCGGGGCGCGCGGCCGCACCGACGTGCCGAAGATCGTCGACTGGTACATGGACGGCAAGGTCGCGATCGACGAGCTCATCACGCACCG
>JBBSPY010000238.1:0-5361 GCA_038258415.1 Burkholderiales bacterium | reverse complement strand
CGGGCGCATCCGCTACGGCTTCATGCTGAACGAGAGTGGAACGGTGTTCGACGACGGCGTGCTGTCGCGGATCGGACCCGACCATTTCGTTGTCTCGTGCTCGTCGTCTCACGTCGACGCCGTGGCGGCCATGCTCGACACGTGGCGCCAGGACCAGTTCGACGCCGACCGCATCTTCATCCAGGACTCGACGGCGCAGTGGGCGACGCTCACGCTGACCGGCCCGGCGTCGCGGCAGTTGCTCGGTTCGGTCTATCCGGAGCTCGACCTGAACGACGACGCGTTTGCGCACATGAGCTTCGTCGACCTCGGTCCGGTCCGGATCTCGCGTGTCTCGTTCACCGGCGATCGGAGCTACGAGATCAGTGTCGCGGCCTCGCAGGCCCCGGCCCTCTGGTCTCGGCTCAAAGGCGCCGGCGCAGAACTGGGCGCCAGCCTGCTCGGACTCGAGGGCCTGTCGATCCTGCGCGCAGAGAAGGGATTGATCATCGTCGGCAAGGACACCGACGGGCAGACGATGCCGCACGATCTCGGGTTCCCGGCGCCGCGCGAGAAGAAGGGAGGAGAGTTCATCGGCAAGCGTGGCCTCTTCACCGAGGAGGCGTCGCGCCCAAACCGGAACGTGCTCGTCGGGCTCGAGGCCGACGGCGAACCGTTGACCGCCGGAGCGCACATCCTTACGGTCGACGGTCCACGCCGCGCCAGCGAAGGATTCGTCACCTCGAGCTACCGGAGCCCGAACCTCGGCAGGCCCATCGCCCTGGCGCTGCTGCGCAACGGCAGATCGCGCGTCGGAGAGACGGTGCGGGTCTTCCATCTGGGCCAGACGCGAACCGCGAAGGTCGTGCCGCCTTGCGCGCTGGACCCGCAAGGAGCCCGCATCAATGGCTGATCTGCATGCCCCGGACACGGGGATCGCGGCGGCAACCCCCGCCTATGATTTCGGGTCGAACTGGAAGCCGGTGCGGGATTGGGATTCGATCCTCATCGAAGCGGGCGGTGTGTCCGTCTCGACCTGTCGTTTGCAGCAGGTGTCGGTCGTAAACGGCGATCTGCAGGCGGCGCTGGGCGCGGCTGCGATCGCGTCGTCGCCGGTCGGCTGGCCGGAGGTCGCGAGCGGCGATTCGTATGCCGTCCGGACGGCCCGCGATCGGGCCCTCGTCGGCGGCGGCACGACCTTGACACCGGGCTGGCACGGCGAGGGCTTCGCCGTGTCGCGGAGCGACGATGCCGGCATCGTGTTCAGCATCTCGGGCCCGGGGCTCGAGGAGCTTCTGTCGCTCGGCGCTGCGGTCTTCCTCGACAGGCCTTCGGCGTCGGCCGCACGCCCGTTCGCCGGCCTACCGGCGATCCTCTATCGGCATGGCCGCGACGATGCCGTCAGGTTGCATGTCGCGCGCCCCAGGGCCGCGGCGATGCTCGAGTGGCTGACGATCTCCGTGGGCCAGGTGCGAGGCACCGAGTCGCGCGGCTGAACCTCGCGGCCGAACCGGGCTTCAGCGTCGCAGCGGCGACTGCTTCGCATGGCGACATGGCCGAGGAACCGACAATGGCCGCCATGTCCTCGAACGCCGTCCCGCATCGCTCCGACTCCCGTCTTCTAGAAGGTCTCAACCCGGAGCAACTCGAGGCCGTCACCCTGCCTCCCGAGCCGGCGCTGATCCTTGCCGGTGCCGGGTCGGGCAAGACGCGCGTCCTCACCACCCGCATCGCCTGGTTGATCGAGACCGGACAGCTTTCCCCGGGCGGCGTGCTGGCCGTGACGTTCACCAACAAGGCCGCCAAGGAGATGCTGACGCGCCTCGACGCGATGCTCGCGATTCCCGTTCGCGGCATGTGGGTCGGCACCTTCCACGGCCTGTGCAACCGGTTCCTGCGTGCGCACTGGAAGCTGAGCGGCCTGCCGCAGTCGTTCCAGATCCTCGACACGGCCGACCAGCTCTCGGCCGTCAAGCGCGTCTGCAAGGCGATCAACCTCGACGAGGAGCGGCACCCGCCCAAGCAGCTCACCTGGGCGATCGCCGGTGCCAAGGACGATGGGCAACGGCCGAAGGACATCGAGGTCAATGACGAGCAGAGCCGTGTGCTCGTGCAGGTGTACGAGGCGTACGAGAGCCAGTGCCAGCGCGAGGGGGCGGTCGACTTCGCCGAGCTGATGCTGCGCAGCTACGAGCTGATGCGCGACAACGCCGCGCTGCGCGAGCACTACCAGCGTCGCTTCCGTCACCTGCTGGTCGACGAGTTCCAGGACACCAATCGGCTTCAGTACGCGTGGCTGAAGATGTTCGCCGGGCCGGTCGAGCACGGCTCGGCCCTCTTCTGCGTCGGCGACGACGACCAGAGCATCTACGCCTTTCGCGGCGCGCAGGTCGGCAACATGGCGGCGTTCGAGCGCGAGTACCGGGTCGGCACCGTCATCAAGCTCGAGCGCAACTACCGCTCGTTCGGCAACATCCTCGACGCCGCCAACGAGTTGATTGCCAAGAACTCGAGGCGCCTGGGCAAGAACCTGCACACCGAGGCCGGACCCGGCGAGCCAGTGCGGGTGCACGAAGCGCCTTCAGACTACGCCGAGGCGCAATGGTTCATCGAGGAGGCGCACGCGCTGCACCGCGAGGGCACGGCGCGCCACGAGATCGCGCTGCTCTACCGCAGCAACGCGCAGAGCCGGGTGATCGAGAGCGCCCTCTTCAACGCGCACATCCCGTACAAGGTCTATGGCGGCTTGCGCTTCTTCGAGCGTGCCGAGGTCAAGCACGCGCTCGCCTACCTGCGGCTGATCGAGAACCCCGACGACGACACGAGCTTCCTGCGGGTCGTGAACTTTCCGACTCGCGGCATCGGTGCGCGGACGATCGAGCAGCTGCAGGACGCGGCGAAGGCGTCGGGCGGGAGCCTGTACCGCGGCGTCGGCTCGGTGCCGGGCAAGGGCGGCTCGAACCTCGTCGCCTTCACGCTGAAGGTCGATGCGATGCGCGTCGCCACGCGCGGCTCGACGCTGCGCGAGATCATCGTCCACGTGCTCGAAGCGTCGGGCCTTGTCGACTTCTACAAGGCCGAGCGCGAAGGCAAGGATCGGATCGAGAACCTCGAGGAGCTCGTCAACGCGGCCGAGGGCTTCGTCACGCAGGAGGGCTTCGGCCGTGACGCGGTGGCGCTGCCGCTCGACGAGCAGCGGGCCTCCAGCGGCATCGCGAGGTTCGGAGACGAATCGGGGCGTGCAGAGTTCAACACGCCGGGCGCGGAGGCCGTCGCCGACGAAGCTGCTGGCGAGGTCCGGGATGGCGACACGGGAGAAGTCCAGTCACCGCTCGCTGCCTTCTTGACCCACGCCGCGCTCGAGGCCGGCGACAACCAGGCGCAGGCGGGCCAGGACGCGGTCCAGCTCATGACGATCCACTCCGCCAAGGGCCTGGAGTTCGACTGCGTCTTCATCTCCGGCCTCGAGGAAGGCCTCTTCCCGCACGAGAACTCCGCAAGTGACCTCGACGGGCTCGAGGAAGAACGGCGCCTCATGTACGTGGCGATCACGCGCGCGCGCAAGCGCCTCTACCTCAGCTTCGCGCAGACGCGGCTGCTGCACGGGCAGACGCGCTACAACGTGAAGAGTCGATTTGTCGACGAGCTGCCAGACGCGGCGCTGCGCTGGATCACGCCGAAGTCGCAAGGGTTCGGCTCGGGGTTCTCGCGCGACTACGCGGCCGCATGGCAGCGCGGCAGCGGGCTGCAGTCGATGGTCGGCGCCGGGCGGGCCGGCGGCTGGGGCGAGCCGAAGCCGGCGGCGGTCGTGCCGAAGGCGCCGTCGCACGGCTTGCGCGCGGGGCAGGGCGTGTTCCACGCGAAGTTCGGCGAGGGCGTGGTGCTCACGCTGGAAGGCGCGGGCGACGACGCGAGGGCGCAGGTGAAATTCGGGCGCCACGGTGTCAAGTGGCTCGCGCTCGGCATCGCCAAGCTGACGCCGGTCGATTGACCCGCGCGCGTGTCGGCGCTGGTCGGGGTGGCGCGTAGGAGCGGACGACAACCGCTCGCGATTGCAGCCGCGAACGCCTGGCGGCACCTAAGCTGCCACCGAATCAGGAGTTCGCCATGGTCGTCATCAAAGCAGGTTCACCCCAGTTCGGCCGCGTCGCGACGGCCCTCGCCGTGGTCGGCGCAGCGCTGCTCGCCGGGTGCGCCACGACACGCATCGACGCGCAGTGGGTCGACTCCCAAGCCGGTGTCAACTCGAACATCATGCGAGGCGCCAAGGTGCTGGTCGCATGCGACGCGTCCGACCTGGTCGTTCGCCAGATCTGCCAGGAGCGGCTGGCGCGAGAGGTTGGCGCGCGTGGCGCGACGCCGGTGTTCGCGGCCGGCGACATGGCGCTCGCCGGCGACCGCTCGGTCGACGTGCAGTTGCTGCCGGCCGCACGCGACGCCGGAGCCAGGGCGATGCTGATCGTGACGATCGCTCCCGCGGTCACCGACGTCAGCCCCGGCTTCTCGATCGGCATCGGCGGCTTCGGCTTCGGCCGGCACAGTGCCGGCGGCGTCGGCGTGTCGGCACCGATCGGCGGCGGCCGTGTCGAGACCGGCTACGCGGCCAATGGCCGCGTCACCGATACGGCCGACGGCAGGCTGCTGTGGACGGCGCGGGCCAGTGCGCCACCGTCGTCGGACATCGAAGGCCAGATGACCGAGCTGTCGAAGCTCGTCGTCGACGCCGCGGGCAAGGTCGGCCTGTTCTGACCGCCTGCCCGCTACGGGCAGCGCTAGGCGGCGTGCACGCCGGGCCGCGACGGATCGACGCTGAAGCGCGCCGCCGTGCGCACCGGGCTCGCCGGGTCGGCGATGCGCTCGACCACCTGTATCCGAGCGGCGAGATCCGTCTCGCTCACGTCGAAGCCGACATAGCCACGCTGATCGGAGCGCGCGTAGTGCAGGTGCGGGTTGAAGGGGAGCGCTGCGTCGATGCGTGATTGCGCCAGGCTCGTGCTCGTGATGGAGGTGCCGCAGAACTCGGTGGCGACGATGCGTGAACGCGGGTCGTCGAAGTCGGCGAGGACATCCGACACGTAGTGGCTGTGGACGTCGCCGCCGAGCACGACGGCACCCGAGACTCGCTTCGCCACAACCGCCGCGAGCAGCCGGTCGCGCGACGCGGCGTAGCCGTCCCAGCCATCCGACCAGTAGGTGCCGCCGCCGATGGCCGGATCGCTCCACGAAAACCGAGACATCAGCGTCTGCTGCACCAGCAGGGTCCACGGGCGCGACGCGTCCCAGCCTTCGGCGAGCCAGCGCTCCTGCGCCACGCCGAGCAGCGTGCGCTTCGGGTCGCGGTAGGCGGGACAGTCGGCAAGCGCGCTGGTGTTGGTGCCGCCG
>JBBSPY010000237.1:0-5386 GCA_038258415.1 Burkholderiales bacterium | reverse complement strand
TCGACGCGAGGCGACTCGACGCGTTCGAGTTCGCCGGCGAACTCTCGCTCGGCGGCGAGTTGCGCACAGTGCCCGGCGCGCTGGCGATCGGCCTGGCGACGGCGCGGCGGAGCGGCGACGGCGCAGCCGGTCGCACGCTCGTTCTGCCTTCAGCGAGTGCCGAGGAAGTCGCGCTGGTCGGCGGCTTGTCGGTGCGCGGAGCCCGTCATCTGCTCGACGTGGTGCGGGCGTTGCTGCCGGGCGACGCCGCCGACGATGCGGGCCTCGTCGAACCGCCGCCGGCGCTGGATGCGGCGCCGTTTCGCACGTACCCCGACCTGCGCGACGTGCGCGGCCAGGCCGCCGCTCGTCGCGCGCTAGAAGTCGCCGCCGCGGGAGAGCATGCGCTGCTCATGGTCGGGCCGCCCGGCAGCGGCAAGTCGATGCTGGCCCAGCGCCTGCCCGGGCTCCTGCCGCCCCTCACGCACGACGCGGCCCTCGAGGCGGCGGCCGTGCAGAGCATCGCCGGGGTCTTCGATCCGGCGAGCTGGCGCATCCGCCCGTTTCGCTCTCCGCACCATGGTGCCTCGGCCGCCGCGCTGGTGGGCGGCGGATCGCCGCCGCGACCGGGCGAGGTGTCGCTGGCGCACCGCGGCACGCTCTTCCTGGACGAGCTGCCCGAGTTTCCGCGCGCCGCGCTCGAGGCGCTGCGCGAACCGCTCGAGACCGGCCGCATCATCGTGTCGCGGGCCGCCCGCAGGGCCGAGTTCCCGGCCCGCTTCCAGCTCGTCGCGGCGATGAACCCCTGCCCCTGCGGCCACCATGGCGACCGCCTGCGGGCCTGCCGGTGCACGCCCGATGCGGTGCTGCGCTACCGGGCCCGCGTCAGCGGCCCGCTGCTCGACCGCATCGACCTGCAGATCGAGGTGCCCTCGGTCGACGCCGAGGCCATCGTCGCGGCGCCGCCGGGCGAGCCGAGCGCCACCGTCGCGGCTCGGGTCGCCGTCGCGGCCGCTCGGGCCCTCGACCGCCAGGGCTGCGTCAACGCGCGGCTTGAGGGCGAGGCGCTCGATCGTCACGCCGACCTCGACGCCGCGAGCACGGCGTTCCTGCGCGGCGCCGCCGCCAGGCTGGGCTGGTCGGGTCGCGGCATGGTTCGGGTGCTGCGGGTGGCGCGCACCGTGGCCGATCTCGCGGGTCGACCGGCGATCGAAGCCGTCGACCTCGCCGAGGCGATCCAGTACCGACGCGTGCTCTTTCCCACCTGAACGGCTCGGCCGTTCGGTGGCTCGAACGAAAACGGGCGGCCGAGGCCGCCCGTCCTGCTCGCCGTGGCGAGTCCGGCTACACGAAGCCGAGGTTGCGCTGGAAGTTCTTCAGGTTCGGGAAGATCGTGTCGAGGTCGGTGTCGCTGACCCCGAACCACTTGCCGAGCGTGGCGCCGATCGTGTCGACCGAGGTCGACGGAAGGAAGGCGTTGTTCGCCGCGTCCTGGCCCGCGTTGAGCTGGAACTGCGGGAAGCGGCCGTAGATCTCGCCGCCCTTGACCGCGCCACCCACGACGAAGTGGTGCGAGCCCCAGCCGTGGTCGGTGCCGTCGCCGTTGGTGGTGACCGTGCGGTTGAAGTCGGACGCGGTGAACAGCGTCACGTTGTTGCGCATGTCGACACCACCGACGTTCGACATCGCGGTGTCGAAGTAGGCGATCGCATGCGAGATGCGCGCCAGCAGGTCGGCCTGGTTCGGGTTCTGGTTGTCGTGGGTGTCGAAGCCGCCCATCGACACGAAGAAGATCTGCCGCTTGGCGCCGACCGCGTTGCGCGCACCGATCACCCGGGCCACCGTCTGGATCTGCTGGGCCAGGCCGTTCTGCTGGTTGTTCCCGCTCGACGGCTGGACATAGTTGGTCGGGTTCATCGCCGACGAGGCCGCGAACGCCGTCTGGAACGTCTGCTGCGCCGTGATCGAGCGGCCGACGATCGTCGACATCTCCTTGGCGAACAGGTGCTGGTTGTCACCGGTGACGATCGAGCGCAGCGTCGTCGATGCCGTGGGCGAGCCGAACAGCGTGCCGGTGAGGCCGCCGATCTGCGTCGATCCGCCACCGCCGACCTGGTACTGGTACGTCGTCTGGCCGGCCGAGAACACCGCGTTGCCCGACACGCCGATGCTGGTGAAGGTCTGGTTGGCGTTCTGGCTGGCGATCATGTCGCCGATGTGTCCGCCCCAGCCGATCTTCACGCCTTCCGGGCCGAGCGCCTGCCAGGTCGACTGCTGGTCGTTGTGCGACCCGAGCGCCTGCGGCCGCGGCTTGGAGTTGCTCGTGTATTCGGCGCGCGTCAGCGGAACGACCAGGGGGCCTGCGTTGGCGATGATGCCCAGCCGCCCGGCAGCGAACAGGCTCTGCACCTCGGTCATGACCGGGTGCAGGCCGAAGGTGAAGTCCTTGTTCTCTTGCGAGACGGTGAATTTCGGCGTGATCGGCAGAACGCCGCCGAGGCGCGCCGGCGAGGCCCGCGTGGCGCCGTTGTTCGGCGCCGTGCCGGGCGCCTTCAGCGCGATCGGATCGGTGCCGTTGTTGCGCAGACGCGTGTACTCGTCGAACGACAGCGAGTCGGTTCGCAGCACCATGTTCGACGAGTCGTTGCCGCCGTAGAAGAACATGCAGACGATCGCCTTGTAGTCGGTGGCGGCGCTTTGCGCAACGGCGGCGTTGAGGGTCGCCATGTTGAGTGCGAACGGCGCGGCGGCCGTGCCCACCGAGCCCGAGACGACGGACGCGGTGCGCAGGAACTGGCGGCGCGTGGCGTTGAGTTTGGACATGATCGGATTTCCCTCTTGATTACTTCTGGACCAGGTAGTCCGGCGACGACATCGACAGGAAGACAGCGAGGTAGACACGGTCGCGCTTGGCGGTGTCGATCGCGGTCTGGTTCGCCACGACGGCGGGAGCGCTCGCGGCGGTGCTGGCTGCGGAGGCGGCGGCCATCGCCGTCGGCTTGAACAAGTAGCAGGCTTTGGCCGTGCCCACGATCGGGTCGTCGCCGAAGAACTCGTTCGAGCACTGGCCCATGCCGGTCACCGTCTTTTCGACGTATTTCGCGGCGGTGCCATAGCGAACGGTGCCGGTGCCGGTCACCGTGAAGCTCTCGCCCTCGTTGGCGATCTTGAGGACCGTGCCGCCAGTCGTCGCCGTCGCCGTCGTGTAGGTGGCGGCGGGGATGACGCGGCTGGCGACGGCGTCGGAGATCTGCGTTTTCAGCGCATCGGGCATCGTGCCGGAGAACAGCAGCAGGTTCATCCGGTCGACCAGCGCCGTCGGCGTCGCCGCGAGGGCGATCTCGGCGTCGTAGTTGTGCTGGATGTCGCGCGTCGTGCTGAGCGAGGTCCAGGCGCGGATGTAGTTCAGGTAGCCCGCGACCGAGATGTCGGTCGTGATCTGCAGCTCCGGAACGATGAGCTTCGCGTTGGTGATGACGTCGCTCGTCGGCACGTAGCCGGGGCGGAAGAAGTTGAACACCGTCGGCGCGTACATCGGCGTCTGGCCCAGGCTCGTCGCCGGGTTGTCGGTCAGCCCGATGCCGGTGTAGCGGCCGCTGGTCGACTTCGCATTGAAGGCACGCAGCATGTTGGACAGGCGCAGCACGGGCTCGCGGACCTTGCCGTAGCTGGGCGAGGTGGTGGCGGTGCGCGCTTCCGGGTCGAGGAGGATCGCCTTCCAGACCGCCTTCATGTCACCGCGCACGCCCGAGCCGTTGTCATTGAACTTCGACGCGACGCGCGACACGTAGGCCGGGCTCGGGTTGCTGGTGACCATCCGCTGGATCAGCTGCTTGCCGATGAACGGGCCGACGTTCGGGTTGTTGAAGATCGTGTCGAGCGCGATCTTGACGTCGGCGTCGGTCGTCGGCTTGGTCTCGGGTGCGATGACCGTCGTCCAGAACGTCTTCTGGCTGATCGAGTGGTAGCTGGTGTTGGCGGTGTACTCGTCGTACGCCTGCATCGGCCGCCAGTCGCGCTCGAGGTTGGGGTCCTGGCCCGAGAAACGGCGCGACGTGCGGTCCGTGAGGTTCGGGCCGGCATACCACGACAGCGCCGTGAAGACCTGCGACAGGCCGTCGAGGTCGGCGGGCTTGTAGGCGATGGCTGGGCGGCCATCGGCGCCCATCTTCTCGGTACCGTCGAGGTTGAGCTGGTACTGGCCGATCGAGAACAGCTGCGTGATCTCGCGCGCGAAGTTGAGATCGGGAACGCGATCGACCGTCGGGTCTTCCTTCTGGTTCTTCAGGTGCGAGAGGTAGATGCCCATCATCGGGTGATAGGTCACGCCCTCGAGCAGGTCGCGGAAGTTGCCGAAGGCCTTCTCGCCGAGCATGTCGTAGTACGACGCCACGCCACGCGGCTGGTTGATCAGCACGTCGTTGGCGAACGAGATCACGAGGATCTCGGAAAGGGCGAAGGTTGCCCGCTGGCGAAGCTGGTCGTCGGCGCCGAGCGCCTGGCTCCACCACGAGTCCCAGAAGTTGGTGGCCGACAGCTGCTGGCCAACCGAAGAAAGGTCGGCAGCGGCCTGGTTGATGTAGAGCCGGTGCAGCGTCTGCGGCTTGGCGAACTGGTCGCTCAGCCAGTCGCCGTAGCTCGAGCTGCTGAGCTTCGTGATGTCGGCCTCGCTCGGGCCCATCGTCGCCTGCATCAGGAAGCGCGACGCCTCGGCGGCATTGGGCTTGACCGACGTGCTGACCGGCGTGGTCGTGCTGCCGTCGCCGGTTCCGTCACCGACTCCGTCGGAGCTGTTGCCACTGCCGCCGCCGCAGGCAGCGAGCGCCAGCACGGCAGCCGCGGCGACCGTGTGGAGCGGGAAACGGCCGGTGCGGGCGATGCCCTTGCCGACCGCGACTGGATTGACTTCTAGCGTTTTGACCATGCGACCCCCGTCGAACAAATTTCTTTACAGGCTCAGCAACGCAGCGTTTGTGCCAAGCCTCGGGCGGTACGGCAGACGGGGATGAACGGTGGAAGAACGTCAAAAACTGGCAATCGGACTGTCGCCGGGAGGTCGGCGCGACGGGGCCCAAGCCGCAATTGGCGAGTCTTGCAAGGACATGCGCCAGATGTCAGCAAACGTATCGCTCGCCAGGGAAACAGGCTGTCACGACGGACGGTCGTGGCCAGCGTCTGAGAGCGCCCCTTCCAGGCGCTGAAACGCCCTAGGCGAGCAGGGGAGCGAGCGCCCGCCCGGCATCGCGAACGTCGAGCGCGTTGCGCACCGCCCAATCGCGCAACTGATCGTCGCCGATCCGGCCGACGTTGAAGTAGCGCGCGTCGGGATGGGCCAGGTAGAAGCCCGAGACGCTGGCGGCCGGCAGCATCGCCAGGCTCTCCGTGAGCGACATGCCGATCTCGTCGC
>JBBSPY010000236.1:0-5418 GCA_038258415.1 Burkholderiales bacterium | reverse complement strand
CTCTACGGCGTCGAGCTCGAGCTCATGAACGCCGACTTCGAGTCGAAGGTCGAGGAGGCGCGTTCGCGGGCCGAGAAGCTCATCAACGAGGGCGCGCAGATCCTGGTCGGCGCCTTCGACTCCGGGGCGTCGGCGGCGATCGCGCAAGTGGCCGAACAGCGCAAGATCCCGTTCGTCATCAACATCGCCGCGGCGCCGCAGATCACCAAGCAGGGCTACAAGTACACGTTCCGCAATTTCCCGACCGCGCCGCAACTCGTGACGAACGGCCTGGCGCTGTTCCGCGACCTGTTCCAGGCGACCGGAACGGCGCCGCGAACGGCTGTTTTCATGCATGTCAACGACACCTTCGGCGTGGCGATGACCGGCGGCATCAAGGCGATCCTGCCCAAGCTGAACTACCTGCCGTTCAAGATCGTTGACGAGATCGCCTATGACCCGGCGGCGCGCGACCTGTCGGTCGAGGTCGCCAAGGCCAAGGCCAGCAACGCCGACTTCGTGATGGCGGTGACGCGGCTCAACGACGCGATCCTGCTCGTGCGCGAGATGGTCAAGCAGCGCTACACGCCAATGGGCCTCATCACCCCCGGCTCGCCGGGCATGTACGAGGAAGCGTTCTACGACTCGCTCGGCAAGTACTCCGAGTACGCGATCTCCAACGTTCCCTGGTACGACCCGAAGGCCAAGCTCACGGGCATCGTCGAAGCGGGGATGAAAAAGCAGTTCCCGAAGGAGAAGCTGGTCTTCCACGCCCTCAACGTCGGCTTCACGGTCGAGGCGATGATGGTCGTGGGCGACGCGTTCAAGCGCGCCGGCAGCACCGACGGCGCCGCCCTCGCCAACGCGCTGCGCAGCACCAACATCGCCGAGCGCATGATGCTGGGTGGCCCGATCAAGTTCGACGCCGAAGGCCAGAACAACGAGATCGGCTCGGCCTGCGTACAGAACCTGGGCCTGAAGCCGACGGTCGTGCTGCCGGCGGCCAGCGCCGAGCGCAAGCCCGTGTTTCCGATGCCGGGGTGGGGCAAGATCTGAGCGTCGCTGGCGGCGCAGACCCATGCCCTTCGAAGCGGTCGTCAACATCGTCGTCAGCGGGCTCCTGACGGGGCTCGTCTACGGCCTGATGGCGCTCGGGCTGTCGGTCATCTACGGCGTCGTGCGCATCGTCAACTTCGCACACGGCGAGATCATGACGATGGCGATGTACGCGGCGGTGATGCTCTTCGCCGCGTGGCAACTCGATCCGCTGTGGACGCTGCTGCCCGTCACGCTGGCGTTCTTCGCCTTCGGCTACGCCCTGCAGCGCGTGCTCATCAACCCGTTCATCGACCGGCCCGAGCACTCGCAGTTCATGCTTCTGCTTGCGGTGGCGCTCGTGCTGGTGAACGGCCTGCTGATCGTCTTCGGTCCGGATGCGCGCAACGTCCAGGTCGACTACGCGCTCGACTCGTTCGCGGTCGGGCCGCTGATCATCGACAAGGTTCGCGTCATCTGCGCCGTCGTCGCGCTGGCGATGTGCGCGCTCCTGTTCGCGATCTTTCGCTATACCGCCTTCGGCAGGGCGATCCGCGCCGCGGCCGACAACCTGCTCGGCGCGCAGATCGTCGGTCTCAACGTGCCGCATCTCTACGCGCTCACCTTCGGCCTCGGCAGCGCCTGCGTCGCCGCCGCCGGCGTGTTGCTCACGCTGCTGGTCGACGTGACGCCGACACTCGGACCGAGCTACACGTTGCTGGCCTTCATCATCGTCATCATCGGCGGCCTCGGCTCGATGGTCGGGGCGCTCGCCGGCGGCGTGCTCATCGGCGTCTCGGAGGCGGTGGCGGGCCTGATCATCACGCCTTCGGCGAAGAGCATGCTGTCGTTCGCCCTGCTGATCGCCGTGCTCGCGTTCAGGCCGCAGGGTCTGTTCGCGCGGCGCACGTGAGCGTGCTTCGCCGCGAAACGCCTTCCAGCCGATGAAGCCGGGCTGGACGGCGGTCTGGCGCGACGCGCCGGCGCGTTCGCGCTGGTCACTGCTCGTGCTGCTGGTGGTTTTGGCCTTGCTGCCCCTCGTGGCAGACCGCTACGTCCTGACGACGATGATCGTCATCCTCACGCTCGCCTTTGTCGGCCAGGCGTGGAACATCATGATGGGCTTCGCCGGCCAGCTCTCGCTCGGCAACGCGTTGTACGTCGGCCTCGGCGCATACACCTCCGCGGCACTCTTCAACTTCTTCGCGCTCACGCCGTGGCTCGGCATGCTGGTGGCGGTCGTCGTCTGTGTCGTCGCGGCGACGGCGATCGGCTGGCTGGCGTTTCGGTTCGGCATCGGCGGCACCTACTTCGCGCTGCTGACGATCGCGTTCGCCGAGTTCACGCGCATCGGCTTCGAGAACTGGCCGCTGATGGGCGGCGCCGCGGGCTTCTTCATCCGCGTCGCGCCGGGTGGCACGCGCGACTGGCTCAACCTTCGTGGTGGCCCGTTGATGTTCTATTACGTCGCGCTGGCCCTGGCGGTGCTCGCCTTCGTCGTCTCGGCGTGGTTGCTGCGCGGGCGCGCGGGCTACTACTTTCGAGCGATCCGCGACAACGAGGACGCGGCGCGTGCGGCCGGAATCGACACCTTCCGCTACAAGCTGCTCGCCGTGCAGATCTCCGGCGGCCTCACGGCGCTGGCCGGCGTCTTCTATGCGTTCTACTACAACAACCTCTTTCCCGACCAGATCTTCAACATCTCGCGTTCGATCGAGATCGTGCTGGTGCCGATCATCGGCGGCATCGGCACCCTCTTCGGCCCGGTGCTCGGCGCGGCGATCCTCGCCGTGCTCTCGGAGGCGCTGACCACGGGGCTCGGCGCCATCGGCGTCGACGTTCCGGGCGTCAAGCAGGTGCTCTACGGCGTCGTGCTCGCCGCCTCGATCATGTTCATGCCCAACGGGGTCTGGCCGGCGATCGCGCGCTGGCTCGGCCTGCACCGGCGGCGCCGTGACGACGAGGCCGGCGACGATGCTTGAGCTTGTCGGCGCATCAAAGCACTTCCGCGGCCTGAAGGCCGTCTCCGAGGCGTCGCTGCGCGTCGACCAAGGCGAGATCGTCGCCCTGATCGGGCCGAACGGTGCCGGCAAGACGACGCTCTTCAACCTCGTCGCCGGCGTGTTCCCGCCGACCAGCGGCCGCATCGTCTTCGAAGGCCACGACATCGCCGGCCTGCGCCCCGACCAGGCGTGCCGGGCCGGCATCGGCCGCACCTTCCAGATCGTCAAGCCATTCGCCGACATGACGGTGATCGAGAACGCGATGGTCGGCGGCTTTCTCGGCACGCGCGACGAGCAATCCGCCCGCCAGCGCTCCGAAAACGCGCTGCGGGCCCTCGGCATGTGGAAGCTGCGCGACCGGCTTGCGTCCGGACTGACGCTGCCGGACCGCAAGCGCCTCGAAGTCGCGCGCGCTCTCGCCACGCGGCCGAAGCTGCTCCTGCTCGACGAGGTGATGGCGGGCCTCAGGCCTACCGAGACCGACGAGATGGTCGCCGTGTTCCGCCGCTTGAACGCCGAGGACGGCGTGACCATCCTGCTCATCGAGCACGTCATGCGGGCGGTGATGGCGCTGGCCGGGCGCGTCTACGTGCTGCATCACGGCGAGATCATCGCCAGCGGAACACCGGCCGAGGTCACGCGCGACCCGCGCGTGCTCGAGAGCTATCTCGGCAGCGATGTCGCGCACTGAAGCACGACGATGCTCGAGGTCCGTGACCTGTCGGTGTTCTATGGCGATGCGCAGGCGCTCGCCGATGCGTCGCTGCATGTCGACACCGGCGAGATCGTCGCCATCATCGGCGCCAACGGTGCCGGCAAGACCTCGCTGATCCGGACCATCGGCGGCGTGCTCACACCCAGGAGCGGCAGCATCCGCTTCGAGGGCCGGGAGATCGCCGGCCAACCGAGCCACGTGGTGTGCGACCTCGGCATTGGCCAGGTCGCCGAGGGGCGGCAGATCTTTCCGACGCTCTCGGTCGAGGAGAACCTGGAGATCGGCGCCATGCTGCCGCGGGCGCGCTCGGGCGCGACGCGCACCCAGGAACGCGTCTACACGATGTTTCCGCGCCTCCTGGAGCGGCGCCGCCAGGCAGCCGGAACCCTCTCGGGCGGCGAACAGCAGATGCTCGCCATCGGCCGCTGCCTGATGGGCGCACCCCGCCTCATCATGTTCGACGAGCCGTCGCTCGGCCTGGCACCGACGATCGTGCAGGAGGTGCTGAAGATCATCGCCCGTCTCAACCGCGAAGACGGCTTGACGGTGCTGCTGGTCGAGCAGAACGTGGCGGCTTCGCTGCGCCTGGCCAACCGCGCCTACGTGCTCGAGAACGGCAGCATCGTGCTTGAAGGGAGCGGCACCGAGTTGCTCGACGACCCGCGCGTGCGGGAAGCCTACCTGGGCCTCTGAAAACCGGTGGGAGCCCGGCGTCGCGGCGCACGTCATCCTCGCGGATGGTGCATCGCATGCAGCGCGCGCAGCCGCTCGCGCGCGACGTGCGTGTAGATCGTGGTCGTCGAGATGTCGGCGTGGCCGAGGAGCATCTGCACCGCGCGAAGGTCGGCGCCGTGGTTCAGGAGGTGGGTCGCGAAGGCGTGGCGCAGCGTGTGCGGCGAGATCGGAACGTCGATGCCGGCGCGCAGCGCATGCGCCTTGACAAGCTTCCAGAACATCTGCCGGGTCATCGCACCGCCCCGCGCGGTGACGAAGAGCGCGCTGCTGGCCTGCCCGTCGAGGATGGCGGCCCGCGCGCTCTCCAGATAGCGAACGACCCACGAGCGCGCTTCCTCGCCGAACGGCACGAGCCGTTCCTTCGAGCCCTTGCCGGTGACGCGCAGTGCGCCGTCGACCAGGCTCAGCTCGACCGTCTTCATCGCGACCAGCTCGCCGACACGCAGCCCGCTCGCGTACATCAGCTCGAGCATTGACCGGTCGCGCAGGCCGAGCAGCGTGTCGACGTCGGGCGCAGCGAGCAATGCCTCGACTTGCGCTTCGCTGAGCGAGGTCGGCACACGCAGCGGCTGCCTCGCCGTCGTCAAGCGCAGCGTCGGATCGGCCGCAGCGAGCCGTTCACGCATCGCCCACCGGTAGAAGCGCTTGAACACCGTGAGCCTGCGGTTGGCGCTCGTCGGCGCGCTGGCCGCGTGGCGTGCCACCGCATAGGCGCGCAGGTCGGACTCGGTCGCAGCGAGCAGAGGGCGGCCGGCCTCCGCGGCCAGCCAGGCGGCCAGCGCCGCGAGATCGCGGCGGTACGCGGCGAGCGTGTTGGCGGCAAGCCCGTCCTCGATCCACAGTGCGTCGGCGAAGCGGTCGATCGTCGGATCGGCGACGGACCGGGCGGTGGCGGGCGGGGGATCACGGTGGCGCGAGGGCACGGGAGCGGGGTGAGGCAACGAGGTTCGT
>JBBSPY010000235.1:0-5473 GCA_038258415.1 Burkholderiales bacterium | reverse complement strand
TCGCCGGCAGCTTGATCGCCGTCGCGTCTCACGCCGTCGAAAGCCCGGTTGCCCGCGATGCTTCACGGATCGAAGCGGGCTCGTCACTCCCGCGAGCGGTGGGTCTCGCGTCCGTCAAGGGCGAAAAAGAGATCGTCAGAAACAAGGCGAGCGTGTCGCCTGGTGTTGCCGTCACCAAGGATCCCTACGCCACGCCTCTGTTCCTGAACGCCAAGCCGCTGCACTGACGAGAGAAGGGACGTCAGCGCTTCAGATGCGCCCTGACCTTCGCAGCCGAATTCCCCACTGCCTTCACCGCGGCCTTCAACTCGGCCTCGCTGCAGCCGAGCGACTTGCACCAGTCGCGGACCTCGTAGGGCTCGGAAAGCGCGATGAGCTTGCGGTCCATGCTGGCGGCGGACTTCGTTGCGGGAGTCGATGGCTTGCCAGCCGCTTTCTTCGCGAGCGCCTTCTTCGCCGGGACCTTCTTTGCCGGGGCCTTCTTCGCCGGGACCTTCTTCGCGGCCGTCGCCTTCTTCTCCGGCTTCTCGGGCTCGCTGCTGAACAGGTTCGAGACGGCCCGCTTCACCTTGCCCACGATTCCGCCTGACTTGCTGGTGGCCATCTGACTTCTCCCGGTTGGACACGACACGAGTGGCGGAGAGGGCGGGATTCGAACCCGCGGAGGGTGATTAGCCCTCACACGCTTTCCAGGCGTGCGACTTAAACCGCTCATCCACCTCTCCGCGGCGCATCGATCTTAGCGGAGCGAGCCGAGAATCCAGCATCCACCTGAGGGGAGCAAGACATGAAAACCACCTCGACGCTGCTGGCTGTCGTGATCGCCGCAGGCGCTGCATTTGCCCTTCCCACGCTCGCTGCCGACCCGGCTGCGAAGGCCATGATCAAGCAGGCCGAACAGACCCACGAGATGGCGCAGAAGCAGGCCAAGGCGGACGAAAAGTCGGCCGACGGGCAATGCGACGTGAAGACCGACAGCGCGAAAGGCCAGTGCAAGAAGGACGCCGAGGCCCGTTACAAGAAGACCATGGCCGACGCCGACGCCGCCCTGACCAAGGCAAAGGCCGACTACGACGCCAGGAAGTAGGCGGCCTCGTCGCCGCAACGAAAAGGGCGCCTCGCGGCGCCCTTTGTTCGTGTAGGCGAAAGCCCGTCGCGATCAGCGAACGACCTTCATCTCCTGGCGCTTGTCGCCCTTGTAGGTGTAGAGCGTCAGCGCGCCGTTCTTGATGTCGCCCTTCTTGTCGAAGCCGATCGTTCCGGTCACGCCCTTGTAGCCTTCGGTCTTGGCAAGCACCGGCAGGTACTTCTTCGGATCGGCTGAGCCGGCCTTGACCATCGCCGCAACCATGACGTTGACCGCGTCGTAGACATACGGGGCGTAGATCTGGACCGGAATGCCGAATTTCTTCTGGTAGGTCTCCCTGAATTTGTCCATGCCGACCTTCTGCGTGCCTTCGACGCCACCGGCCTCGGCGCAGACCACCTGGCCGTCGGCCATTGCGCCGCCGGCGAGCTTGGGCAACTCTCCGGTGCAGATGCCGTCGCCGCCCATCAGCTTGGCGTCGATGCCGAGCTGCTTCATCTGCCGGATCATCGGACCGGCGACGGCGTCCATGCCGCCGTAGAAGACGATGTCCGGCTTCTTCGCCTTCACGGCGGTCAGGATGGCGGTGAAGTCGGTTGCCTTGTCGGTTGTGTACTGTGCGTCGGCGATCTTGCCACCTGACGCCTTGACCGCTTTGCCGAATTCGTCGGCGACGCCCTGTCCGTAGGCGGTGCGGTCGTCGATGGTGACGATCGACTTGCCCTTCAGGTCCTTGACCGCGTAGCGGCCGAGCGTGCCGCCGAGGTGCACGTCGTCGGCGACGACGCGAAACGCCGTCTCGAAGCCCTGGCGCGTGTACTTGGGATTGGTCGCCGAAGGCGAGATCTGCGGGATGCCGGCGGTGTGATAGATCGCCGAGGCCGGGATTGTCGTGCCGGAATTCAGGTGGCCGATGACGCCATTGACCTTCTCGTCGACCAGCTTGTTGGCGACCGAGGTGGCCTGCTTCGGGTCGGCGGCGTCGTCTTCGGCGAGCAGCTCGAACTTGGCCTTCTTGCCGCCGATCGTCACGCCCTTGGCATTGAGCTCGTCGATCGCCATGCGGGCGCCGTTCTCGTTGTCCTTGCCCAGGTGGGCAATCGCGCCGCTGGTCGGGCCGACGTGACCGATCTTGACGACCATGTCCTGCGCCAGGGCGCCGCCGGCGACAAGGCCGAGCGCGACCGCAGCGATGACGTTGTGCTTGAACTGCATGCAAAACCTCCGTTTGGTATGGGAATCGGGTGTAGCCGGGGCTCCCGAAGCGCACGACGATAACGCAAGAGCCGGGCCTGTCCGCCTACGGAGTTTCATCGACAACGCGTTCGCGCCGGCCGATTTCAGGGTCGGCCGCGCTACTTTCCGCGGCGCTTGGCGAGCTCGGTGTCGACGGCTCGCGCGACGATGTCGCGCAAAGCCGAAGCCATCTCGCGTCGCGCATCGCGCACCAGCGTGTCGGCGGCCCGTGCCAGCACCGGCGTCAGCGCCTCGCGAAGGCGAACGTCGATTGCCAGGTCGAGCTGCTGCTGGATCTGAGCAAGCAGGCGCGTCGCGACGTCGGCATCGGATTCCGCCGGCGGCGGCGCCGGCGCCGGCGTTGACGGCGGCGGCTGGATCGCCGTCGGGGTGGGTGCCGGCGCGGGTAGAGGCGCGGGTGGAGATGGCGCAGGCGAGATTTCGTCGGGCCAGCTCACGACCTCGGTCAGCGTCGGCACGCTGGCCGGCGGTGGCGCGCGCCCGGTGCTCACGCGCCCGCCACCTCGTGTCGCTCGATCGCATAGCCGCGTCGCGCGTAGGCGCGCCACCGGTCGCGGGCGGCCTGGCGATCGGCCTCGTCGGTCGTCACCAGTTCGATCAGGCGCTCGAACGACTCGAAGCCGCGGGGCGTGTGCGCGCCGACGTTGACCAGCGTGCCGTGCCCGGGTGCGGAATCGGGGTCGGTGGCGAGCCACACGGTGCTGGCGTGCAGGGCTTCGGGAACCGCATCGGCGCGACTCGCCCATGCGTGCGGAACGAAATCGGCGGCGCCGATCCGCCAGAGCGCGACGTCGATGGCCGTCAACGTGGACTCCTCCCCGGTGACAGCCACCGGCGAGTTGGCACGCCAGGCCTTCCGCAGGAGCCGGCATGCGTAGTCGACGCGGTCGGCGACGTTGAAATCGAAGCGGATCCCGGTCACTGCGCCGATCGACGTCGCGTGCTAGCCAGCCCGCGACAGCACGAAGTGGGTCAGCAACCCGACCGGCCGTCCGGTCGCGCCCTTTGCGGCGCCGCCACGCCACGCCGTGCCTGCGATGTCGAGGTGGGCCCACGCATACCGCTTCGTGTAGCGGCGCAGGAACATCGCCGCCGTGATGGCGCCGCCGGGTCTCCCGCCGACGTTGCCCATGTCGGCGAAATTGCTCTTCAGCGCGTCGTCGTATTCCTCGTCGAGCGGCATGCGCCAGCACGGGTCGAGCGCGGCGAGGCTGGCGGCGTGCATCTCCGCGGCGATCGTCTCGTCGGCCGTGAACAGCCCCGAATGGTGGTGGCCGAGGGCGATCACGCACGCGCCGGTCAGGGTCGCGACGTCGACCACGGCGGCGGGGTTGAACCGTTCGGCGTAGGTCAGTGCGTCGCACAGGACGAGCCGGCCTTCGGCGTCGGTGTTGAGGACCTCGATGGTCTGGCCCGACAGGCTGGTGACGACGTCACCGGGTTTGACGGCCGCTCCGCTCGGCATGTTCTCGCACGCCGGTACGAGGACGACGAGGTTGACCTTGGCCTTCAGCGTCGCGACCGCGAGCAGCGTCCCGAGCACGCTCGCCGCGCCACCCATGTCGAACTTCATCTCGTCCATCTCGGCCGCCGGCTTGATCGAGATGCCGCCGGTGTCGAACGTGATGCCCTTGCCGACGAGGACGATCGGTGCCGCGCCCTTGGCGGCCCGCTTGCCCTTCGCGCCCGCCTTGCCGGTCGCGTCGGCGGCACCGTCGTAGCGCGCGATGATGAAGCGCAGCGGCTCGGCCGAGCCCTGCGCGACTGCGACGAAGGCGCCCATCCCGAGCTTCTCGACGTCCTTGCGGTCGAGCACGTCGACCGTCAGGCCGTGCGCCTTGCCGAGCTTCTTCGCCTGGCTGGCGAGCCAGGTCGGGGTGCACTCGTTGCCCGGACGGTTCGCCGCTTCGCGGGCGAAGGTCACACCGGCGGCGATCGCAGCACCGCGCTCGATGCCCCGCTGCACGGACCGCGCCTCGCCCCTGCGGCAGGCCACCACGAGCGAGGCCGCGCCCCACGGCGCGGGGGCGCTCGGCTTGCTGTGTCGATACAGGTAGACGGCGTCGGACATGGCCAGCACCGCCGCTTCGGCGTGCGCGTCGTCCATCGGCGCGATGCCGCTGGCCGCGATGGCGATCGACTTCGCGCCGGTGGCCTTGAGCGCCGTAAAGGCCTTTCCAGCGGCTGCCTTGAACGCCTTTGCGGAGGAGTCGGCGGCGACGGCGACGACGAGCCGTCGGGCGCCGAGCCCTGCCGGCCGATGGACGTAGAGCAGCTTGCCCTTCTTCCACTCCAGGTCGCCGCTGGCGATGGCATCGCCGACGATGCCGGCGATGGCAGGGCCGAGCGACCCGTCGACTGCATCGCCCGCGGCGACGACGACGAGCGCGTCGACGTCGATCGAAGCGACGCTCTCGGCGCCGACGATGCGGTGGGTAAAGTCCATGGTTTCCAGTGGTGAGATTGGCCGACGGCGTGGCCCTCGGACAGGCGCAAGATGTTATTCGATTCGACCTTGAGGCGAGAGCTGGCGCGCAATTTCGGTGCGACGCTCGTCGTGCTGCTGACGGTGGTGCTGACCATCATGTTCATCCGCGTCCTCGGCCAGGCGGCGGTCGGTCGCATCGCGCCGCAGGACGTCATGCTGCTGCTCGCCTACGTGGGTCTCGGCTTTCTCCCGACGATGCTGTCGGCGTCGATGTTCATCGCCGTCGTCGCGACCGTGACGCGCATGTACCGCGCCAGCGAGATGACGATCTGGTTCGCCAGCGGCGTGCCGCTCACGCGCTTCCTGCGCCCGGTGCTCGTCACAGGCTGGCCGGTCGTGGCGGTGATCGCCGCTCTGGTGTTCTTCGCCTGGCCGTGGCAGAACGCGAAGACGGCGGAACTTCGCGAACGCTTCGAGAAGCGCTCCGACCTCTCGCGTGCCGCACCCGGCCAGTTCCAGACCTCGGGAGACGGGCAACGCACCTTCTTCTTCGAGGGTGGTGCGAGCGACGCGACGAACGGCCGCAACGTCCTCGTCGTGGGGGCGCGGGGGCCCGGCGCAGCCGTGGCCAGGGGCCCCCGCGGCCCCCACGACAACCCCGCCCCCGCCCGCCGGGGCGGGGGCGCGGCGGGGCCGCGCCC
>JBBSPY010000234.1:0-5480 GCA_038258415.1 Burkholderiales bacterium | reverse complement strand
TGTAGTGCCTCCGCCGCCGCGGCGGGTTGCTGGGGGCGGCGCGACGCGGCGTCGCCGTCCCTGCCATCCGACCACTCGGTGCCGCCGCCGACGGCGGGGTCGCTCCACGAAAACCGGGACATCAGCGTCTGCTGCACCAGCAGGTTCCACGGGCGCGACGTGTCCCAGCCTTCAGCGAGCCAGCGCTCCTGCGCCATGCCGAGCAGCGTGCGCTTCGGGTCGCGGTAGGCGGGACAGTCGGCGAGCGCGCTGGTGTTGGTGCCGCCGCGGCCGGGCTTGGGGCATGCCTGCGGATCGCGGTACTGGCGGTCGTCGAGGAGGTGGATGCGGGCCAGCCGCCCCCAGTCTAGTCGGCCGTAGATGCGCATGTCGGCGGCGACCGGGCGGGCTGCCTTCGGAAACGGCATGTGCTCCCAGTACGCGCGATAGGCCGCAGCGCGTCGCACAGCGAACGTCGGGTCGAGGTCAGGCGCCTGCAGGCCGGCGTAGTCGTTCTGCACCTCGTGGTCGTCCCAGACCAGCAGCCACGGCGCGGCGGCGTGCGCGGCCTGCAGCAGCGGGTCGCTCTTGTAGGTGGCGTAGCGGGAGCGGTAGCCGTCGAGCGTGCGCGCGATGCCGCCTTCGTAGCGCCGGATCGCGTCCTTGCGCATCGCCGACTCGTAGATGTAGTCGCCGACGAAGACGACCAGGTCGGGCTCGTCGGCGGCGATCTGCCGCCACGCGGCGTAGTGGCCGACGTCGTAGCGCTGGCAGCTGGCCAGCGCGAAGCGGAGCGTGGCTGCCGCGTCGGCGGCCGGCGCGGTGCGCGTTCGGCCGACCGGACTCTGGTCGCCGAGCGACGTGAAGCGGTAGTGGTACCAGCGTCCGGGCTCGAGCCCCGCGGGCTCGGCATGCACGCTGTGGGCATGTTCCGCCTCGGCGATCTCCTCGCCGTGGCTGACGATGCGGCGAAACGATGCGTCGTCTGCAACTTCCCAACGAACCGTCTCGCGCGGGGAGAGCGAATCGCCGGTGAGCCGTGTCCACAGCACCATGCCGTCGTGCCGCGGCTGCCCTGAGGCGACGCCGAGCGAGAAGCGGGGAACGTCGGCCGCGCGCGCGTGACGGACGAACGCCGGCGCGACGGCCAGCGCGGCGGCGCCGACGAAGAGCCGACGGCGGCGCAAGCCCCGGTCGGTCAGACGCCGACCTCGTCGATCTCGCGGTAGACGTCGCGAAGCCACATCTTCACCCGCTGGCGGTCCATCAGGCCGAAGCCGGCGCCGTCCTTTTCGCCGCTGGTCGCCTTCCAGAAGCTGCTGCTGGCGTTGTCGATCCGGGCCAGGATCGATTCCGACAGCTTCTTGACGCTGACCACGCGCGCGCCGAGACCGACCGCACGCGCCTGTTCGCCCGACTGCTCGAGTGCCGCGAAATCGGCGCCGCGCACCTGGTTGCGGACCAGCACGTAGTTCACGCCCGTGCCGAAGCGGTCGAGGAGCCTGCGCAGCAGGTCGGCAGAGTCGCGGCCGGTGTCCATCACGTGCCAGTAGTGGAGCTTCATGCCGAGCTCGTCGGCGAGGCCGACGACGCCGGCGTCGTCCATCCAGCCGGCGAGCGCGTCGTGCGTCTGCGCCGCGAGGTCGACGAGGATGCGGCGGCCGGGCTGGTCGACGGCGGCCTCGACGATGGCGTCGAGCGACTCGACCTTGTCGACCGTCACGGGTGATGCGAAGCCCGAATAGAAGCGCATCAGCGCGCCGTGCGAGCGGTCGGTGTCGAAGCCCAGGAACGGCATCTGGTGGTCGATGAAGTACTGCGCGAGCACGCGCGACATCAGCGACTTGCCGACGCCGCCCTTCTCGCCGCCGATGAAGTGGATGTTCGTCGTCGTGGTCATCGTGTCCTGGGTTTCCTGTGCTGGTGCTGGTGCTGGTGCCGCGGCGAAGGCCGCTATTTCGCCGGTGCGTTCGCGGGCGCGGGCGGCGACGAGGGCGTCAGCGCATCGACCGTCGCGCCGACCGCCTTGCCCGCGACCTTCGCCGTGCCGCCGACGACCGCGCCGCCGACCGAGACGGCGGCGCCGCCGATCGAGACCGCCGTGCCGACGACCGCGGTGCCGAGCGAAACCACCGCACAGCCCGACAGCGCGCTCAAGCCGAACGCGAGGACGGCGGGCAGCAGGGCTCGAGCACGGGGCGCGACCATCGGGCGATTGTGGCGCAAGGCACCCGGCCGGCCACGTCAGGAAGTCACGCGTCAGCCCCGGCCCACGAACGGCATCTTGGATGCCATGATCGTCATCGTGTGCACGTTGGCGTCGAGCGGCAGGCTCGCCATGTAGGCGACCGCGGAGCCGACGTGGCGCACGTCCATCCGCGGCTCGATGGCCATCTCGAAGTCGGCCTGCAGAACGCCGCCCGCCATCCGCGCCGTCATCTCCGTCTCTGCGTTGCCGATGTCGATCTGGCCGCAGGCGATGTCGTGGGCGCGGCCTTCGAGCGCGACCGACTTGGTGAAGCCGGTGATGGCGTGCTTGGTGGCGGTGTAGGGCGTCGAGTACGGGCGCGGCGTGGTCGCCGAGATCGAACCGTTGTTGATGATGCGGCCGCCCTTGGGCTTCTGCGCCTTCATCATGCGCATCGCCTCGGCGGTGCAGAGGAAGACGGCGGTGAGGTTGACGTCGACGACCGCCTTCCACTTCTCGATGTCGAGCTCGTCGAGCGGCACCGCGGGCGCTCCGGTTCCGGCGTTGTTGAAGAGCAGGTCGAGGCGGCCGTAGCGCGCCTTCGTGGCCGCGAACAGCGCCTTGACGGCGGCTGGATCGGTTGCGTCGGTCGGCACGACGAGCGTCTCTCCGGCGCGGTCGCCGGCGGCGGCCTTCGTCGCCTCCAGTGCGTCGGCGCGGCGCCCCGCGAGCACCACCGACCAGCCGTCGGCGAGCAGGGCGAGCGCCGAGGCGCGGCCGACGCCGCTGCCGGCACCGGTGACGAGGGCGATGCGGTTGTTTTCGTTCATGGTGCGTTCGTCTCCAGGGCGGGGGTCGGAGTCGGCGAGAGGTCGAAGCAGCCGACGAAGGTGAACCAGAGGCTGGCGTACATCACGGTCCAGAAGATCATCATCAGCGGTGCCGCCAAGGCGACGCCGGTGGCCGGGCCCGCAAGGCCCACGGCGAGCCCGAGCGCGAACGAGAAGCCGATCCCGATCGCCGACCAGACGAGGCCGTAGACGAGGAAGGCGGCGCGGTTGCGCCACAGCGCGACGGTGCTGAAGAAGATCGACTGGGCCCAGCTCTGTTCGCCCCAGAAGACGAGCGCGGGCGCATGCCAGAACGGGATCGACAGCAGTGCGGTCGCCGTCATGCGAAGGAGGAAGCTGTAGCGCACGGCCGGATCGACCAGCCGGTCGGCCATCGCGTCGGGCACGGTCTGTGCGTTGGAAGCGGCGTCGAGAAACGCGGCGAAAGCGCCGCCGTCGAGCCAGCCGACGACCCACGACGTGAGGACGCCGGCCACGAGGTAGCACACGCCGAGCTTGAAAAGCTCGGTCAGGCGGTCGCGCCGCTTCGCCAGCGCGGCGAAGGCGCCCATCGTCTGCCTGATGCCCCCGCCGGCGCCGCGCTCGGTGGCGATCATGAACAGGAGCGAGGCGGCCGGCCATGCGACGACGAGCACCACCCAGCCGACTGTCGGAATGCTCGCGAGCACGAGCGAGGCGAGCGCGCAGAACGCGAAAAGCGCCGCGAAGCCGAGCGGCTGGCGGGCGAACGCGGCGAAGGCGTCCTTGACCCATGTTGCGCCCTCCGCGGCGGGTGCGGCGCGAAACGTCATGGCGCTCATCGAACGGTGCTCATGTGGCGAAGGTGCGGACCCGCGGCGCATGCCACGGCGACTCGCGGCGCTGCATCAGCACCCGCTCGAAATGGTCTGGATCGTGCGCGGTCAGCACGACGGCGCTGCGCGGCAGGTGCAGGTCCCACGACCGCGACAGCCAGAAGCGGAACGCCGCAGCCCGCATCAGCGCCGGCAACAGGCGCCACTCGGCGCTCTCGAGCGCCCGCACGCTGTCGTACGAGCGCACCATCGCATCGGCACGCTGCTCGACGAGGCGGCCAGTGTCGAGGTCGATGCACCAGTCGTTGAGCGCGACGGCGAGGTCGAACAGCCACGTGTCGACGCCGGCGAAGTAGAAGTCGAACACGCCGGCGAGGAGGTTGCCGGTGAACATGACGTTGTCGCGGAACAGGTCGCCGTGGATCGGCCCGCGCGGCAGCGCCGCATACGCCTCGCTGGCGGCGAGGGTTTGCTGCCAGGCCAGCTCGTCGGCCATCAGCGCGGCGCGGTCGTCGCTCAGGTGCGGCAGCACGTCGGGAACGGTCGCAGTCCACCACGGGAGGCCGCGCAGGTTGGGCTGGGTGCGACCGTAGTCGGCCGCCGCGAGATGAAGGCCGGCGAGCATGGTGCCGACGCTCGCGCAGTCGGCCGCGTCGGGCGCAAGATGGTGCTCGCCAGGCAGGCGGTCGACGAGCGCGGCGGGCTTGCCGGCGACCTCGAACAGCAACTGCCCGGTGGCGTCGGCCTGCGGTCCTGGAACCGGCATGCCGCCGTCGGCCAGGTGCTTCATCAGGTGCAGGTAGAACGGCAGCTCGTCGGCTGTCAGCCGCTCGAACAGCGTGAGTACGAAGCGGCCGGTGGTGGTGTCGACGAAGTAGTTGGTGTTCTCGATGCCGCCGGCGCATGGCGCGATCGAAACCAGTTCGCCGACGGCCAGGCGCGCGACGAATCGCTTCGCTTCCCCGGACGAGACCTCGGTGAAAACCGCCATGGCGAGGCGGGCGATCAGAACTTCAGGACGTTCCAGACCCGCTTGCCGATTGCGCCCCGCGACGAGCCGGCGCCCTCGGAGAGGTCGCGCGAGCCGTCGCCGACGACGATCTCGTAGCTCGGCAGGCGACCCTTCGGATCGACCGTCACCTTCTGCAGCTGGCCGCGGACACGCAACTCCTCGATTCGGGCGCGGCCGTCTTCGATGACGGTCCGCTGTACGGCCGGCTCACCGCCGCGTCGTCCGTCGGCGGTCGGGTCGGGAGCTGACTGCGCATGCGCTGCGGCAGCGGCAAAAGCCACGATGGCGGGGGCGATCCGAGCGGCGTTGCGCATGCGGTGCATTCTAGGACGCACCCTGCACAATGACGCGATGGCGGACAAGACCCTGCTGCTGGTCGACGGCTCGAGCTACCTCTATCGCGCATACCACGCGCTTCCCGACCTTCGCTCGAAGGACGGCTTTCCGACCGGCGCGATCCGCGGCGTGGTGTCGATGATGAAGCTGCTGCGCGAGCAGTACCCGGCGGCGCACGGCGCCTGCGTCTTCGACGACAAGGGCAGAACCTTCCGCGACGACTGGTACCCCGAATACAAGGCCACCCGATCGCCGATGCCGCCCGACCTGGCGCTGCAGATCGAGCCCATCGTCGAAGCCGTGAAGCTGCTCGGCTGGCC
>JBBSPY010000233.1:0-5484 GCA_038258415.1 Burkholderiales bacterium | reverse complement strand
GTCGCCGGGACGCAGCTGCGGCGTCGCGTGGCCGCGGACATCGTCGAGCGTGGCGAACGCGGTGACGACGAGGCTGACCGGCGCCGTCACCTGCTTGCGCTCGCCGCTCGACGCGTCGGTCCAGCGGGTCCGCATCGACAGGCTGTCCTTGCCGACCGGAACGCCGATGCCGAGCGCCGGGCACAGCTCCATCGCCACGGCCCGCACCGTGTCGTAGAGGGCGGCATCGTCGCCGGGGTCGGCCTGATCGTCGCTGCATGCGGCCATCCAGTTGCAGCTGAGCTTGACGCGCGCGAGCTCGATCGGCGCCGCGAGCAGGTTGGTGATCGCCTCGGCGACGGCCATGCGACCGGAGGCTGGCGCGTCGAGCACGGCGAGCGGTGAGCGTTCGCCCATCGCCATCGCCTCGCCGGCAAAGCCCGAGAAGTCGGCGAGCGTGACCGCGCAGTCGGCGACCGGCACCTGCCAGGGTCCGACCATCGGGTCGCGGCACGACAGGCCGCCGACGGTGCGGTCGCCGATGGTGAGGAGGAAACGCTTGCTCGCGACGGTCGGGTGGCGCAGCACGTCGAAGGCGACCCGCTGCAGCTCGACGCCCGTCAGGTCGAGCGGCGGCAGCACGAGCGGCGCGCGGCGCACATCGCGGTGCAGCTTCGGCGCCTTGCCGAAGAGAACGTCCATCGGCATGTCGACCGCGGCCACGGCGCCCTCCCCCTCCGCGAGCAGGAGGCGCGGCGCCTCGGTCGCGACGCCGACCACGGCGCACGGGCAGCGCTCCCGCTCGCACATCGCCTCGAGCATCGGCATCGACCCCGGATCGACGGCGAGCACGTAGCGCTCCTGGCTCTCGTTGCTCCAGATCTCCTTCGGCGACAGGCCGCTCGCCTCGAGCGGCACGGCGCGCAGGTCGAAGCGGGCGCCACGACCCGCGCCTTCGACGAGCTCGGGAAACGCGTTCGACAGGCCACCGGCACCGACGTCGTGGATGGCAAGGACCGGATTCGACGCGCCGAGCGCGGCGCAGTGCGAGATCACCTCCTGCGCCCGGCGCTGGATCTCGGGATTGCCGCGCTGCACCGAGTCAAAATCGAGCTCGGCCGCGTTCGCCCCCGCCGCCACCGAGCTGGCCGCGCCGCCGCCCATGCCGATGCGCATGCCCGGGCCACCGAGCTGAACCAGCAGCGTGCCGGCGGGGAAGACCACCTTGTGCGTCTGCGCCGCGTCGATCGCGCCGAGGCCGCCGGCGATCATGATCGGCTTGTGATAGCCGCGGCGGGCGCCGCCGACGGTCTGTTCGTACACCCGGAAGTAACCGCCGAGGTTCGGCCGACCGAACTCGTTGTTGAACGCGGCGCCGCCGAGCGGTCCGTCGACCATGATCTGCAACGCGCCGGCGATGTGATCGGGCTTGCCGCAGCGGTCGCGTTCCCACGGCTCGTCGGTCTCGGGAAGGTACAGGTTGGAGACCGAGAAGCCGGTCAGGCCGGCCTTCGGCTTCGCGCCGCGCCCGGTCGCGCCTTCGTCGCGGATCTCGCCGCCGGCGCCGGTCGCGGCGCCCGGGAACGGCGAGATCGCCGTCGGATGGTTGTGCGTCTCGACCTTCATCAACACGTGCGACGTCGCCCGGCGCGAGGCGTAGCGCGGTGCGTTGGTGTAGCCCTCGGGACCGAATCGCTCGATCTCGCCGCCCTGCATCACCGCGGCGTTGTCGCTGTAGGCGACGATCGTTCGTCCCGGCGATACGGCCTCCGTGTGGCGAATCATGTCGAACATCGACAACGCCTGCGGCTGGCCGTCGATCGTGAAGCGGGCGTTGAAGATCTTGTGCCGGCAGTGCTCGCTGTTGGCCTGCGCGAACATCGTCAGCTCGACGTCGGTCGGCGCCCGGCCGAGGTCGCGAAACGCCTGCCGCAGGTAGTCGAGCTCGTCGCGCGACAGCGCCAGGCCGAAGCGGGCGTTGGCGCTCGCGAGCGCGCTGCCGTCGTCGTCGACGGGCACGCGCTCCATCGCCGCGGCAGGCTGCTCGTCGAACAGGCGCGCGAGGTCGTCCCGACCTTCCAGCACGCTCTCGGTCATGCGGTCGTGCAGCAGCGGCGCGACCCTCGCGAGGTCCGCGGCATCGAGGGGCGCCCCGCGCCCGATGAGCCTGGACCGGGTCGAGAACGAGAACTCGCAGGCTCGCTCGACACGCGTCAGCGGCAGCGCGCAGTTGCGCGCGATGTCGGTCGCCTTCGACGACCACGGCGACACGGTGCCCAGGCGCGGCGCGACGACGAGCGTCGCGTCGCCGGGTGCATGCGGCTCGGCAGGATCGCCGTAGCGCAGGAGCGCCTCGGTCCGGTCGAGGTCGGTGCGGGACAGCGGCGCGTCGCCCGACGTGACGTGCAGCCAGCGTGCGCGAACCGCGCCGACCCTGGGCACGAGGACCCGCAGCCGCTCGAGAAGCGCCGCGGCGCGAAACGCCGACAGCGCGCGGCCGCCTTCGAAGACGTTCAGGTGGTGGACCGCTGGCATCGTGGAAGCCGGCAATTCTAGGATGGCGAGGGATAATCGCCGGATGCCGACCACGATCAAGAGCCCCTCCGACATCGAGGGCATGCGACTCGCCGGGCGTCTCGCCTCCGAGGTGCTGGACATGCTGACGCCGCACGTCGTTCCGGGCGTCACGACCGACCACCTCGACAAGCTCGCCCACGACCACATCGTCGACGCGCAGCGGGCGATCCCCGCCTGCCTGAACTACGCGCCGCCGGGCTACACGCCGTATCCGAAGTCGATCTGCACGTCGATCAACCACCAGGTCTGTCACGGCATTCCGAACGACCGCGGCCTCAAGAGCGGCGACATCGTCAACATCGACGTCACCGTCATCAAGGACGGCTGGCACGGCGACACCAGCCGCATGTTCATCGTCGGCGGCGGATCGATCGCGGCGAAGCGCCTCGTCGACAAGACCTACGAGGCGATGTGGAAGGGCATCGAGCAGGTCAGGCCGGGCGCCCGGCTCGGTGACGTCGGGCACGCGATCCAGGTCTTCGCCGAGGGCAACGGCTTCTCGGTCGTTCGCGAGTTCTGCGGTCACGGAATCGGCACCCGCTTCCACGACGAGCCGCAGGTGCTGCACTATGGCAAGAAGGGCACGCTCGACGAGCTGAAGCCCGGCATGACGTTCACGATCGAGCCGATGATCAACGCCGGCAAGCGCGACATCCGCGAAGCCGGCGATGGCTGGACCATCGTCACGCGCGACCGGTCGCTGTCGGCGCAGTGGGAGCACACGGTGCTCGTCACCGAGACGGGTTTCGAGGTGCTGACGCTCTCGGCCGGCTCGCCGGCCGTGCCCGAGTTCGTCGCTGCGGTCGCCGCCGCCGTCGACTGAGCGCGGCACGACCGGCCTTCGTGCCGCTCCGTCACGAAGCCGCCATGTCCGCCGTCCTCTCCCCCGCGCCTGTCGACATCACCGCTGGCGGCGGCGTGCGCCAGCGGTTTCGCGACGCGAAACAGGCGTTGCTCACCCGCTTTGCCGAGCGGCGGCCCATGGCGCGTGCCGCCAACACGTTGCTGCGGGACCTCACATCGCTGGTCGACGTGACGCTGCTCGAACTCTGGCACGAGGCCGGGATGGACGACGAGCATGCGGCGCTCGTGGCGGTCGGCGGCTACGGCCGCGGTGAGCTGTTTCCCTATTCCGACGTCGACGTGCTCGTGCTGCTGGCCGAAGCGGCCGCCGATGACCCCGCCGACGCCGCCAGGCGCGACGCCACGGGCCGCTTCATCACCGCCTGCTGGGATTCCGGCCTCGAGATCGGCTCTTCGGTGCGCAGCGTCGACGAGTGCGTGGCGATGGCCACGGCCGACCTGACCGTGCAGACGGCGCTGCTCGAGGCGCGACGCCTCGGCGGATCGCGGGCCTTGTTCAAGGCATTCGCCACGGCGACCGGCGAGGCGATGGACGCCAAGGCGTTCCTGCGTGCCAAGACCTTCGAGATGCGGCAGCGGCAGCAGAAGTTCGAAGACACGCCCTACTCGCTCGAACCCAACTGCAAGGAGAGCCCGGGCGGCCTGCGCGACCTGCAGACGGTGATCTGGGTCGCCCGCGCCGCCGGCTTCGGCCGCACCTGGCAGCAGCTCGCGTCGCACGGCCTCATCACGCCGTTCGAGGTGAAGCAGCTGCAGCGCAACGAGGGCATCCTCAAGCTGATCCGCGCCAAGCTGCACGTCGTCGCCAGACGGCGCGAGGATCGGCTCGTGTACGACCTGCAGACGGCCGTGGCGGAAAGCTTCGGCTATCGCTCGTCGCCCGGCCAGCGCGTGTCGGAGCGGCTGATGCGGCGCTACTACTGGGCCGCCAAGGCGGTGACGCAACTCAACCAGATCCTGATGCTCAACATCGAGGAGCGCATCCTCGGCACGCAGGACGCGCCGATGCGCCCGATCGACGACCACTTCCTCGAGCGCGCCGGCATGCTCGAGGTCGTGAGCGACGACCTGTACCGCACGGACCCCCACGCCATCCTCGGGACCTTTCTCGTCTACCAGCAGGCGGTCGGCACTCGCGGCCTCTCGGCACGAACGTTGCGGGCCCTCTACAACGCCCGCGACCTGATGGACACGTCGTTTCGCCGCGACCCGGTGAACCACGCCACCTTCATGAAGATCCTGAAGGCGTCGCGCGGGCAGACGCACGCCTTCCGCCTCATGAACGAGACCAGCGTGCTCGGCCGCTACCTCTGGGTCTTCCGCCGCATCGTCGGCCAGATGCAGCACGACCTGTTCCACGTCTACACGGTCGACCAGCACATCCTCATGGTGCTGCGCAACGTGCGCCGCTTCTTCATCCCCGAGCACACGCACGAGTACCCGTTCTGCTCGCAGCTCGCGTCGACCTTCGACCGGCCCTGGGTGCTTTACGTGGCCGCGCTCTTCCACGACGTGGCCAAGGGTCGCGGCGGCGACCATTCCGTGCTCGGCCAGCGGGAGGTGCGCCGCTTCTGCCGCGCCCACGGCATCGACGGCGACGACGCCGAGCTCGTCGAGTTCCTCGTCGCCGAGCACCTGAAGATGTCGCGCGTCGCGCAGAAGGAAGACCTGTCCGACCCGGACGTGATCGCCGGGTTCGCCGCCGACATCGGCAGCGAGCGCCGTCTCACCGCGCTCTACCTCCTGACCGTCGCCGACATCCGCGGCACGAGTCCGAAGGTGTGGAACGCCTGGAAGGGCAAGTTGCTCGAGGACCTGTATCGCCTGACGCTGCGCGCGCTCGGCGGCGCCCGGCCCAACCTCGACGCCGAGATCGAGGCCACCAAGCTCGAAGCGCGGCTGCTGCTCAACCTGGCGTCGCTGCCGGGCACGGTGGAGACGCCGCTGTGGCGCACGCTCGAGCTCAGCTACTTCGCGCGCCACGACGCCAACGAGATCGCCTGGCACACGCGCTCGCTGATCAACCTCGTCGACTCGCCCACCTCGGTCGTGCGGGCACGGGTG
>JBBSPY010000232.1:0-5522 GCA_038258415.1 Burkholderiales bacterium | reverse complement strand
TCCCGGCGGTCGTCGATCCGTGGGGCGGCAGCTACCTGATGGAGTCGCTCACGCAGCAGATGGCCGACGCGGCGTGGGCGATCGTCGAGGAGGTCGACGCGATGGGCGGCATGACGAAAGCGGTGCAGAGCGGATGGGCCAAGCTCAGGATCGAGGCGAGCGCGGCCGAGAAGCAGGCGCGCATCGACGCGGGGCAGGACGTGATCGTCGGCGTCAACCGGTACCGGCTCGCCGACGAGGATGCGATCGACACGCTGGCCATCGACAACCACGCGGTGCGCGACAACCAGCTCGCGCGCCTCGCTGCGGTTCGCGGGAAGCGCGACGCCGCCGCGGTGAAGGCATCGCTCGCCGCGCTCACCGCGTGCGCGAAGGGCGACGGCAGCGCCGCGTCCGGCAACCTGCTCGGGCTCGCCGTCGACGCGATGCGCGCCCGTGCCACCGTCGGCGAGGTGAGCGACTCGCTCGAGGCAGCGTTCGGCCGCCACCGCGCCGACACGCAGAAGGTGACCGGCGTCTACGCCGGTGCCTACGAGGGCTCCGACGGCGCCGAAGCGTGGGCCGCGATCCGCGCCGACATCGCGGCTTTCGCCGCAGAACACGGACGACGGCCGCGGGTGATGATCGCCAAGCTCGGCCAGGACGGGCACGACCGCGGCGCGAAGGTCGTCGCGTCGGCGTTCGCCGACCTCGGCTTCGACATCGACATCGGCCCGCTCTTCCAGACGCCCGAGGAGTGCGCACGCCAGGCAATCGAGAACGACGTCCACGCGGTCGGCGTGTCGACGCTGGCGGCTGCCCACAGGACGCTGGTGCCGGCGATCATCGAATCGCTGAAGGCACAGGGCGGTGGCGACATCGTCGTCTTCGTCGGCGGCGTGATCCCACGCGGCGACTACGACTTCCTCTATGCGGCTGGCGTCAAGGGCATCTACGGGCCTGGAACGCCCATTCCTTCCAGTGCGAAGGGCGTGCTCGAGCAGATCCGGGCGGCCACGGCGGTGGCCTGAAGCGCTCGCGCAGCCGCCGCCGCGCCGGAGTGGGTCAGATGTCCGACACGATCGTGTCGAGCGGCACCATCGTCGTCGTCTTCTGCGCCGCCGCCGGCGCCGGCTCGGCCTCGAGGTCGTCCTTGCCGAAGGTGCCGAAGTAGATCGGCGCGCGGCCCGGCGAAGCGTCGAGCCAGGCGTCGTAGTCCTCCTCGGCAAGCAGCACCGGCGTTCGCTTCTCGCTCGCCTCGCCCTTGTCTCCGGTCGGCCGGTGGAAGCGGGCGAGCAGCGGGTGCAGGTCGCAATTGAGGGTGAGGATGGAGAAGCTGACGATCGTCTTGCCGGCCTCGTCGGTCCATTGGTCCCACAGCCCCGCCATGCTGAGTGGCGCACGGTCGGTGCGGCGAACCCGCCAGCGGGTCGAACGCTGGTCGTCGCCGCTTTCGCCGTAGTGCGGGACGTAGAAGCACTGGGCCGGGACGATGCACCACTGGCGCGCGGCCCACGCGGCCTTGAACGCGGCGCGTGTGGCCGCGGTTTCGGAGCGGGCGTTGAGGGTCGCCGCGGGTGCGCGCATCGACTTCGCCGTCGATGGCACGAGGCCGAAGCGGGCCACCACCACCTCGCGCTGCGCGGCCTCGCCGAGGCCGAAGCGGCGCACGATGGGTGCGTAGTCGCCGGCGCAGACATCGGTGTGCCAGTCGTCGTCGAGAACCAGGCCCCAGTCGCGCTCGAGCTCGGCGGGAGTCGGGGAGAGGAAATTCGTGGTCATCCCGTCACTGTATCGCCGGACGGCGCGGCGCGGAACGGCGCGGCAGTGAACTTCGCCACGCTGGCGGCCGGCGATCCTACACCGCGACCGGTGCCTTGATCACCGGATGGTGCCGGTAGTCGAGGATCCCGAAGTCCTCGTACGCGTAGTCGAAGATCGTCGGCGGGCGCCGGTGGATCGCGAGCGTCGGCCACGGGTGAGGCGACCGCGAGAGCTGGAGCTCGACCTGCTCGGCGTGGTTGTCGTAGATGTGGCAGTCGCCGCCGGTCCAGACGAAGTCGCCGACGTCGAGGTCGCACTGCTGCGCCAGCATGTGCACCAGCAGCGCGTAGCTGGCGACGTTGAACGGCACGCCCAGGAAGATGTCGGCGCTGCGCTGGTAGAGCTGGCACGAAAGCCTGCGCGTCGCACCGGGCGTCTCGGCCGGTGCGACGTAGAACTGGAAGAACGCGTGGCAGGGCACGAGCGCCATCTCGCCGAGGTCGGCGACGTTCCACGCACTGACGACGATGCGGCGCGAGTCGGGGTCGGACTTCAGCTGCTCGACGACGCGGGCGATCTGGTCGATGCGACGACCGTCGGGCGTCGGCCACGAGCGCCACTGGACGCCGTAGACCGGACCGAGGTCGCCGTTCGGAGCGGCCCATTCGTCCCAGATGGTCACGCCGCGCTCCTGCAGCCAGCGTGCGTTGCCGTCGCCGCGCAGGAACCAGAGCAGTTCGAGTGCCACCGCCTTGAAGAACACCCTCTTGGTCGTGACCAGCGGGAAGCCCTCCCGCAGGTCGAAGCGCATCTGGTGGCCGAACCGGCTGGTCGTGCCGGTCCCGGTGCGGTCCGCCTTGGCCACGCCGGTGTCGCGCACCAGGCGCAGAAAATCCTCGTACTGCGAGCGAACCGGCCGTGTCATCGTGTCCATCACGTCGGATTATCGGCAACGGCCTCGGCGGGATCGCGCTCGAACTGCAACGCCGCGAGTCGCGCGTAGAGGCCGCCGCGCGCCACCAGCTCGGCGTGCGTGCCGGTGTCGACGATCTCGCCGGCGTCCATGACGACGATCCGGTCGGCGCGCTGCACGGTCGCCAGCCGGTGGGCGATGACGAGCGTCGTGCGGCCCTCCATCGCGTGCTCGAGCGCGGCCTGCACCATGCGCTCGCCTTCGGCGTCGAGCGCGCTGGTGGCTTCGTCGAGCAGCAGCAGCGGCGGGTTCTTCAGGATCGCCCGGGCGATGGCGATGCGCTGCCGCTGTCCGCCCGAGAGGCGAACGCCACGCTCGCCCAGGAACGTGCGATAGCCCTCGGGCAGCGCCGTCAGGAAGTCGTGCGCGTAGGCGGCCTTGGCGGCGGCCACGACGTCGTCGTCGCTCGCATCGGGCCGGCCGTAGCGGATGTTCTCCATCGCGTCGGCCGAGAACACGGTGCTGTCCTGCGGCACGATGCCGATGCGCGAGCGCAGCTCGGCGAGCGAGACGCGGTCGACGCCCTCGCCTTCGATCCGCACCGCGCCGGACTCGACGTCGTAGAAGCGCAGGATCAGCTGGAACACGGTGCTCTTGCCGGCCCCGCTCGGGCCGACCAGCGCCACGGTCTCACCCGGCGCAACGTGCAGGTCGAACCCGGCGAGCGTCGGCTGCAGCGGTCTCGACGGGTAGCGGAAAGTCACGCGCTCGAGCGCCAGCGACGAACCGCCACGCGGCAGCGCGAGCGCCACCGGCTCGGCTGGCGAGACGACCGGCGAACGCAGTTGCAGCAGGTCCATCAGCCGCTCGGTCGCGCCGGCGGCGCGCAGCAGGTCGCCGTAGACCTCCGACAGCACGGCGACGCTGCCGACGAGGATGATCACGTAGACGACGGTTTCGCCGAGGTGGCCCGCGGAAATGTCGCCGCGCACCACCGCCTGCGTGCCCTGGTAGAGGCCCCAGAGCAGCGCGCCGAAGGTCGCGCTGATGATGAAGGCGACCAGCCAGGCGCGCATGCGCGTGCGGCGCACCGCGGTCTCGAAGGCCCGCTCGGTCGCCTCGGCGAAGCGGGCGGCCTCACGGTCTTCCTGCAGGTAGCTCTGCACGACGGGGATGGCGTTGAGCACCTCGGCGGCGATGGCGCTCGAATCGGCGACCCGGTCCTGGCTCGCGCGCGACAGGCGGCGGACCCGCCGGCCGAACCACACCGACGGCAGCACGACCAGCACGAGGATGCCGAGCACCTGCGTCATCACGACCGGGTTGGTGACGACGAGCATCGCCATCGCGCCGATGCCCATCACCGTGTTGCGCAGGCCCATCGACAGGCTCGAGCCGACGACCGTCTGCACGAGCGTGGTGTCGGTCGTGAGGCGCGACAGCACCTCGCCGGTCTGCGCCGTCTCGAAGAACTCGGGGCTTTGCCGGATGACGTGGGCGTAGACGGCGTTTCGCAGGTCGGCGGTGACGCGCTCGCCGATCCAGCTCACCAGGTAGAACCGCGCCGCCGAGAAGATGCCGAGGGCGATGCCGACGGCGAAGAGGGCGAGGAAGTGGTCGCGCAGCGCCAGCACGCGGGCGCCGGGATCGGCCGAGATGAAGCCGTTGTCGATCAGCGAGCGCAGCGCCACGGGGAAGACGAGGGTGCTCGCTGCCGCGAGGACGAGGAAGAGCGCCGCGGCGGCGATGCTCCAGCGGTAGGGGCGAA
Source organism: Burkholderiales bacterium (assembly GCA_038258415.1). Taxonomy (GTDB): domain Bacteria; phylum Pseudomonadota; class Gammaproteobacteria; order Burkholderiales; family Burkholderiaceae_C; genus Schlegelella_A. Next base: position 1,098 of record JBBSPY010000232.1, on the reverse strand, counting down.
GGAAGGGCCGCAGGCCCGACAGCGAGCGGACGTCGCGGGCGGGGGTGGTGTCGCGCGGTGGCGGCGGTGACGTGTCGCGCGCCCTCGAGGGCGCGGCGGAGGGCATCGGAGCGGTCGGCATTGCTCGAAGTCTAGGCCGGTCGGCGCCAGGGCAATCAAAGCGCGGGCAATGACCGCTCAGACAAACACGGCCTTGACAATGATTGCATAGGCATCTATATTCGCCGGCATGGCACAAGCGTCCTCCCGGTTGCCGCACCGGTTCTACGAGCCCGCCGGCTACTGCGCCGACGAGAGCGTCGGCTGGTTGATGAAGCGCGTGCTGATGTCGATCACCTCTGCAGCCGACCGCCGGCTCGCCGAGCAGGGCATCACGCATGTCCAGTGGGCGCCGCTCTTCATGCTGAAGCGCTGCCGCGCCTCGACCGTCGCCGAGCTTGCCCGCGAGTTGCAGACCGACCCGGGAGCGATGACGCGGCTGCTCGACCGGCTCGAAGCCAAGGGTTTCTGCAAGCGCGAGCGCTCGACCGAAGACCGCCGCGTGGTCCACATCGCGCTAACGCCCGAGGGCGAGGCGGCGGCGGCTCAGGTGCCGGACGTGCTGAGCAAGGTTCTGAACGAGCACCTCGCCGACTTTTCGAAGGCGGAGTGGGCGCAGCTCAAGGATCTTTTGAACCGGATGATCGCCAACGCCGCGGCCGCAGACGAACCTGCCGTGGCGACGGCGCGCAAGGGGGCACCATGATGCGATGCGACCGTCTGCGCTCGCTGAGAGCGCCGCAACTCGCTGCGGCCGCCAGGACCGTCTCGACCGTCGTGCTGGCCTTCGCCGCGACCGTCGTGCTGACGCTCGCGGGCTGCGCAAGCCCTGCCGGAATCGAGTCTGATGCCAGACCGGTCGACGCGACCGTGCTCGGCGCTGGCGGAGCGGACGCCGGAACGCCGATCGCAGCCGACTGGTGGATCGGCTTCGCCGACCCGCGGATGACGTCGCTGATCGATCAGGCCGTGGCCGGTTCACCGAGCCTGCGCCTCGCGCGGGCGGGCCTCGACCGGGCCGCGGCGGTCACTGCGGGTGCCGGTGCCAGCCAGGGGCCG
>JBBSPY010000231.1:0-5524 GCA_038258415.1 Burkholderiales bacterium | reverse complement strand
GGGTGGCGAAGCGGCGGGCCAGTCTGGAACGGTGGTCTCGCCGACCGGCGCGGCGCCGATGAACGGCTCCTGCATGAGGTCGAGGCGCGGCGCGAGATCGACGCGCTCCGGTGCCTCGATGTCGCCCATCAGGGTGCGGAAGCGGAGGTGGTCCTGCGGCCTCCGCTCGGGCTGGAGCGCCATCGCGGCGTCGATGGCCGAGAGGAACTCGGTGCTGTAGAGCCCGGCCGCCACGTGCGCGAGCGGCTTGACCCGGTCGCTGCGCAGCCGATCGGCGGCCGCTTGCGGAGGTTCGCCCACGATCGCGCCGTAGACGATGGCGGCGAGTGCGTAGAGGTCGGTCCACGGGCCGCGGGTCGCGGCGGCGGCGTCGCCGTATTGCTCGACGGCGGCGTAGCCGGCTTCGAGCGCGGCCGCAGGCGCATGCGCCTGCGCAGCAAGCGTGCGCTTGGCCGCCGCGGTGCCGAGCAGCACGGGGCCCGAGGGCGCGAGCAGGATGCTGCCGGGGGCGATGTGCTCGTGCCAGACCTTGCCGTCGTGCAGGACGGCGACGGCATCGAGCACCGGCCGCAGCCATGCGCGCAGCTCGCTCTCGGTCGGCACCCGGCCGAGGGCGGCCAGCGACGCGCGCAGGGTGGGCGCATCGTGGAAGGGCATCACCCGGTACGCGGTGCCGTTCTCCTTCCAGAAGCGGTAGACCTTGACGAGCGAGGGGTGCTCGAAGCGCGCCAGCAGCCGCGCCTCCTCGACGAAGCTGCGAAGCGCAGCGCGATAGGATTCGAAGTGGCGCTCGGACCCGACGACGACGACCGATGAGCCCGCGGCGCGAGACGCCATCGAATCGGGAACGAACTCCTTGAGCGCGACCGTGCGCTGCAGCGAATGGTCGAAGGCGCGGTAGACGAAGCCGCTGGGGCCGGCCGACAGCACGGCCTGTACCTCGTAGTCGCGCAGTCGCGTTCCCGGCAGCAGCGGTTGCGGCGATCCGCGTTCGCCGCTGCCCGCTCCGCCGGGCGCGAGCGCGGACGGGTCTGGGTGCGGTGCCGTTCGGATTGCCATGGAGGGAGTTGCCACCGACGGCCCGCGAGCGGGCATGGGTGCTCAGGGATTGTCGTGTCCGCTCTGGCGGTGATCCATCGGGGGCGACGCCGGGGCGACACACAAAGTCACGGCGCGTCCCCGGTCGCGGGATGGCGCCTGAGAAAGAAGCCCGAGCCATGCATCGTGAGCACGAGCTCGTCGTGTTGGTTCAGCACCTCGGAGCGGCTCTCGACCAGGCCGACAGCGGGCCGGCTCGCGAGCGGGCGCGCCGAGACGATCGTGACGCGCATGCGCAGGATGTCGCCCGGATGAACGGGCCGGGTCCAGCGCAGCGCCTCAATGCCTGGCGAGCCGAGGCTCGCGGAGTCGAGCAGGTAACCGTCGCACATCATCCGCATCGCCATCGCGCAGGTGTGCCAGCCGCTCGCGCTCAGCCGCCCGAAGAGCGATGCTGCGGCCGCCGCATCGTCGAGGTGGAAGGGCTGCGGATCGAAATCTCGGGCGAATGCGAGGACCGCCTCGCGCGTCACCTCGTGATGGCCGAAGGACAGCACCTGCCCGCTGGTGAAGTCCTCCCAGTGCAGGCGTCGGTTCGGTTCGATCGTCGAGGCGCTCATCGGCTCGGGGGCAGTATCCCCCGGCGCCGCGAGGCCGTCGATTCAGGGACCGAAGAAGTGACGAAAGACGTCTGGCTCGATGACTTCGCGCACCGACACGCCGGCGACCGGCTCGCGAAACGGCGTCGGCACGGCGCGTGGCTCGAGCTCGGCGGGACGGGTGGCGTCCCACGCGCTTCCCGCTGCTGCGGCAAGGCTGCCGAGTGCGCGAACCCGGCTCGCGAGCGAGGGCAACTCTTCCCATTCGATGCCGCCTGCGGCCAGGGGAGGGGCGAAGCGATGCCGTACGTCAAGGGTCGAGGGTGCGTGGCGCATGGTGGCCTCCGGGCTTCCGATGTCGAGGCGCCATGTTCGCGCTCCGGCGCGGATTCGATGCCCGGAAAAGCGACGGGCTTCGAGCGCTGATCGCGCGCGAAGCCCGCAGTGGACGCCGTCGGAACCGCGCCGCGCGGAGGCGCTCAGCCGCGCATGCGGACCTCGCCGTGCTCGCCGAGGTCGGTCGGCGGCTTGCCGGTGACCACCGCCTTGGCCATCGTGAACAGCTGGACGATCTTGCTCTCCTTCACGTCCCAGTAGTTGGCGTGGACGATCTCGACCTGCACCAGCGCGAGATCGGGATCGGACGGCCCGCCCGGGAACCACGCCTCGGCCATCTTGCTCCAGAGCTGCTGCTTCTTCGCCGGGTCTTCGATGATCGCGGCGCGGCCCGAGACCGACACGTAGCGGTCGTCGGAGGAGTCGGCGTAGATGACGGCGACGGTCGGCTCGTCGCGCACGTCGTCGATCGGGTCGCCCGACTTCGACATGAAGAACCACAGACTGTCGTCCGCGTCGAGCGACTTGTTCTGCGTCGTCATCGGCCGCGCGTGCAGGTGGCCGTTGCCGTGCTTGGTGGTGAACATGCCGAACTTGATGTCCTTGATCATGTCCCAGAGCTGCTTGCGCTGGTCGGTGGTGTCTTTCATGAGTTCTCTTGTGGGTGTTGGAGGTTCAGCGGACGATTCCAGCACCGGACGAAGCAAAGCCCGGTCAGGCGCTGCCCGACCGGGCTGTAGGACGAGCGCCGCTCGCGCCGCACCTGACGCGAAGGACGGAAGCGATTACTTCTTCATCGTGTCCTTCTTCATCATCGCGTCGTCCTTTTTCATCATGTCGCCGCACATGGTGTCCTTCTTCATCATCATGTCGTCCTTTTTCATCCCGTCTTTCTTCGCCATCGCCATGTGATCCTTGCATTCCTGCATGGTCATGGGCTTGTCCATCTTCATCGAGTCCTTCTTCATGTCATCGGCCGCCGAAGCGGTTCCGGCGGCGAACGCGAGGGCGGTACAAATCAGGGCTGCGTTGAGGGTCTTCATCTGGAGTCTCCTAGGGTGTTGACGTGGGTGGCCGGATGGCCCCACCCCTAAGTCGCGCGGGTGAGCACATCCTGACAGTCGCGAGGCGTCCCTCTGAGACATCTCGTCGGCATAACCAGATGGCAAGGCGCGTTCCCGACGGCATGGGCGGCGCTTTCGTGCCCATCATGCGGGCGGTTCGCGCATGGCGTCGGCGGCGTGCCGCAGGTCGGCGAGCCAGGCCTCCCAGGCGGTGTCGCGATGCTCGGCCTCCATGCGCAGCAGTGCCGAGGGATGCAGCGTGATCAGCACCCGACGCCCGTCGCTTCGGCGCAGCCACTGGCCGCGCTGCCGCGTCACCGCCACGGCGGTTCCCATCAGTTGGCGCGCCGCGGTCGCGCCGAGGGCGACGATCGCGCCCGGATCGACCAAGTCGATCTCGGATTCGAGCCAGTGCAGGCAAGCGGCGGCCTCCTGCTGCGCCGGAGTCTTGTGGATGCGCCGCTTGCCACGCAGCTCGAACTTGAAGTGCTTGACGGCATTGGTGACCCAGGTGTCGCGTCGGTCGATGCCGAGCTGCTTCAGGGCGCGGTCGAACAGTTGCCCCGCCGGCCCGACGAAGGGGCGTCCGCGCAGGTCCTCGACGTCGCCGGGCTGCTCGCCGACGAACATGAGCCGCGGCTTCGTGCCGCCCTCGCCCGGGACGGCCTGGGTGGCGTGCTCGCCGATCGGGCACTCGCGACAGCGGTCGAGTGCCGCAGCGAGTGTGTCGATGCCGGTCGGCGCGGCGCCGCCCGTTGCGGAACGCGTCTCGCGGGCGGTGACCGGGGCGACCGCGTGGCGCGGCGACGGATCGGTGGCCGGGCGGTCGACCATGCGGGCGCTCCTCTCGTTGGCGTGCGCGACGAGGCCGCCGATCAGCGGCGCCTCGGGCAGGTTCTTCCAGTAGCGCACCGGCATCTCGCGTTTCATCATCGCGACCTTGAGACGGGCCGGGTTGAAGATGCTTTCGTAGTAGGTGAGCCACAGCCGCTCGCCGGCGTCGGCGGGGGGCGCCTGGTCGCGCCGCGCGCCAGGGCCGAGTACGAGGCGGCTGCCGTCCCACTCGACGCTGCGTTCCGGCGTCAGGATCGCCCAGCGCATCGCCGTGAAGCGGCGCACGAAGAACGGCGCGGTGGCCTCGACGACATGGTGCTCGGGCTCGAACCATGCGACGTGCAGCGGGCCGTCGGCGTGGGGGGCCGCCGGCCCTTCGGACTCGGCGAGCTCCGCTTCGGCCTCCACTTCCGCGGCCGCGTTGGCGTCGTACGTCGCCAGCGATTCGCTGATGTCGCGGTCGAGCGCCTGAGTCGGGCCGAGACGTGCGTCCTCCTCGACGGTGCGAAAGCGGACGAATGCCTTCATCTTGTGCATGTCGCGGCGCACCGCCTGGGCCATCTGCTGAACGTGGACGACGTCGGCGTCGAGAGCGTCGTCGCGCAGGTGTGGCTCCGTCTGCATCCGCCAGACGAGCCGATAGAGCAGAGCGAAACGTCCAGGATCGCGGTGCAGCGCGGCCGACTCGATGGCGGACATGAGCCGAGGGGGAATGCGCAGGGGGGAGGATTCGACGACAGCGCCAGAACTCGTTGCCGGCCGCATCGAGCCGACGTCGCCACGCCGACCCGCGGGGTCGGCGAACAGATCGCCCTCGGGGTCCTCGGCGGTGTGCCAGTCAACGCGCGAAGGCTCGACCTGCTCCGCCCACAGCGTGCGACATGCGACGCGAAAGCCTGCGAAGTCGGTCGCGCCGGCCAGGACGACGCTGCGTATGGCGGCCGCTCCGGGGTCGATGGGCATCGACTCCATCGCCTTCGCCTTCAGCTCAGCCGAACAGGTCGCCCTGCCTCGGCCCGCCCGCAGCCGGCCCGACGCCGGGAGGCGCGAGCCGCTGCGCCAGGTCGGCGGCTTCCAGCAGCGGACCCGGTCGATGGTCGGCGACCTCGACGAAAGCGAGCACGCGACGAAGCGGCACATGCATGCGTTCGAGGTCGGCGGCGCGCAGCCGGCGGACGCGGCGCGTCTGCAGCACCTTGCCGACCGCCTTCATGCCAAGACCGGGAACGCGCAGGAGCATCTCCTTCGGGGCCCGGTTGAGATCGACCGGAAAGCGGTCGCGATGGGCGACCGCCCAGGCGAGCTTCGGGTCGATCTCGAGCGACAGCATGCCGGTCGGCCCGGCGACGATCTCGTCGTGCGAAAAGCCATAGAAGCGCATCAGCCAGTCTGCCTGGTAGAGGCGATGTTCGCGAATGAGCGGCGGCGCCTTCAGCGGCAGGCCACGGGCGGCGTCGGGGATGGGGCTGAAGGCGGAGTAGTAGACGCGCTTGAGGTGATAAGAGCCGTAGAGCATGGCGCTGGCGCCGAGGATGGTCGTGTCGCTCGACGCGTCGGCGCCGACGATCATCTGCGTGCTTTGCCCGGCCGGCGCGAACCGTGGCGCCTTCGCCCGGCGCGGCGGCAGCATCGGCTGGGCGCGCAGGGGAGTCG
>JBBSPY010000230.1:0-5605 GCA_038258415.1 Burkholderiales bacterium | reverse complement strand
TTCTTCAGCTTCGCGCCGTTGTCGGACAGCACCTTGCGACCGAGCAGGTCGAGCGACTGGATCGTGTTCGTGCCCTCGTAGATCATGTTGATGCGCGAATCGCGGACGAACTGCTCCATCCCCCACTCGTGGATGTAGCCGTGACCGCCGAAGACCTGCATGCAATGAGAGGTCGAGATCCACGCGTTGTCGGTGAAGAAGGCCTTGACGATCGGCGTCAGGAGTGCCACCAGGTCGGCGCAGTCCTGGCGCTCGGCAGCGTCGTCGGTCGCGTGCTCGCGGTCGAGCAGCAGCGTGGTGAAGACGGCGAGTGCCCGGCCACCCTCGGCGTAGGCACGCGCCGTCAGCAGCATCTTGCGCACGTCGGGGTGGACGATGATCGGGTCGGCGGGCTTGTCGGGTGCCTTGGGGCCCGAAAGCGACCGCATCTGCAACCGGTCCTTCGCGTAAGCCGCGGCGTTCTGGTACGCCACCTCGGTGAGGCCGAGCGACTGCATGCCGACGCCGATGCGCGCCGCGTTCATCATCACGAACATCGCCTGCAGGCCCTTGTTCGGCCCGCCGACGAGGCTGCCCTCGGCGCCGTCGAGGACGAGCTGCGCCGTCGCGTTGCCGTGGATGCCCATCTTGTGCTCGAGCCCGGAGCAGAAGATCGCGTTGCGCTCGCCGAGCTTGATGCCCTCGCCGCCGGCGACGACCTTGAACTTCGGCACGATGAAGAGAGAGATGCCCTTCGAACCCTCCGGCGCGTCCGGCAGTCTTGCGAGCACGAGGTGGATGATGTTCTCGGCGAGGTCGTGCTCGCCGGCAGAGATGAAGATCTTGTTGCCCGTCAGCTTGTACGACCCATCGACCTGGGGCTCGGCCTTGGTGCGCAGCATGCCGAGGTCGGTGCCGCATTGCGGCTCCGTCAGGCACATCGTGCCGGTCCAGTGACCGCTCACGAGCTTGCCGAGGTAGGTCGTCTTCTGCTCGTCCGAGCCGTGTTCGACCAGACACTCGTAGGCGCCATGCGACAGACCCGGGTACATCGTCCACGCCTGGTTGGCGGAGTTGAGCATCTCGAACACGCACTGGTTGACGACGTGCGGCAGCCCCTGGCCGCCGAGCGCCGGGTCGCAGCTGAGCGACGGCCACCCGCCTTCGACGTACTGGGCGTAGGCGTCCTTGAAGCCGGTCGGCGTGCGCACCTCGTGGGTCGACTTGTCGAGCGTGCAACCTTCCTCGTCGCCCTTCGAGTTGAGCGGCGCTACGACACCGGCGGCGAACTTGCCCGCCTCCTCGAGCACGGCATCGACGGTGTCGGCGTCGAGGTCGGCGTGGCGGGGCAACGCCTTGAGCACGTCGACGGCGCCGAACAGCTCGTGGATCACGAACCGCATGTCGCGCAAGGGCGGCGTGTAGGTGGGCATGTTGAAGAGTCCTCTGCAGATGAAAGAAGTGGGGCGGCTCGACCGCGTCAGTCCGCTCCGGGACGCCAGCCGTCGACGACGCGTGCGAAACCGTGGCGCGCTCGGGCTTCCGAGCCCGCGTTGCGCAGGAAGCGCGCGTCGTGGTGCAGCGCGAGGATCAGGCCGTGCATCTCGAACAGAAGCTGGCCGACATCGGTCTCGGGTCGCAGGTGGCCTTCGGCGACGGCGGCGCGGATGGCCCGTTCGAGCGCCCGCTGCCAAGTCCGCACCATGTCGACCAGCGCATCGCGCACAGGCCCCGGCCGGTCGTCGAACTCGACGGCGCCGCTGATGTAGATGCAGCCGGAGTCGACCTCCACCGACACGCGCCGGATCCAGCGCTCGAACATCGCCTCGAGCCGCGGCAGTCCGCGTGGCTCGGCAATCGCCGGCTCGAAGATCTCGGCCTCGAATCGCCCGTGGTACTCGAGCACGACCGAGATCTGCAGTTCCTCGCGCGACCCGAAGTGCGCGAACACCCCCGACTTGCTCATCCCGGTCGCCTCGGCGAGGGCGCCGATCGACAGGCCCTCGAGCCCGATCTGCGACGCGAGCCCGAGCGCGGCGTCGACGATGGTGGCCCGTGTCTGCCTGCCCTTGGGCAACACGCGCACCGGAGCAGCAGCCGACGGATCGGCTTCGGCGGTCTGCATGGCGGAGGCGAGAGAATCCAAGGATGTCATTCGTTCGAACGAGCCGATCGGAAAAAAGAACGATCGTGCTATTTTGCAGGAAACACAGGCGATGAACGACGCGAACGGGCAATCTGGGGTGGTCACCCCATGAAAGTGGCCGTGATCGGCCTCGGCGCTGTCGGAGGCCTCGTCGCAGCGAGACTCGCCATCGCCGGTCACACGGTGTTCGCTCTGGCGCGCGGGCAGACGCTCGCCAACGTCCACGACCGCGGCCTGGTTGTCGAGTCGAAGGGCGAACGCACGACCGCGCGCGTCAACGCGTCCGACGATCCATCGGCCGCGGGCGTGCAGGACGTGGTGCTGATCGCGCTCAAGGCGCCGGCGCTCGCCGCCGTCGCGCCGACGCTCGAGCCGCTCATCGGCCCCGACACGGTCATCGTTCCAGCGATGAACGGCGTGCCGTGGTGGTTCCTCCCAGCGGCGATGCCGGGGCAGCCGCCGCTCGACAGCGTCGACCCCGGCGGCGAGCTGCTCGCGCGCTTCCCGCTCGAGCGCGTGCTGGGCTGCGTCGTGCACCTGTCGGCGTCGTGTCCGGAGCCGGGGTTTGTTCGCCACGCCTTTGGCGAACGCCTCATCGTCGGCGAGCCGCTCGGTGGCGACTCGACACGCACCCACGCCGTATGCAAGGCGCTCGCCGATGCCGGCTTCAAGGCCGAAGCCAGCACCGACGTGCGCCGCGAGGTCTGGTACAAGCTCTGGGGCAACATGACGATGAACCCGGTCTCGGCGCTGACCGGGGCGTCGAGCACGCCGATACTCGACGACCCGCTCGTCTTCGCCTTTATGGTCCGGGCCATGGCCGAGGCGGCCGCGATCGGCGCGAAGCTCGGTTGCGCCATCGAGCAGTCGGGCGCCGAGCGAATGAAGCTGGCGCGCCAGCTCGGCGACTTCCGAACCTCGATGCTGCAGGACACCGCCGCCGGGCGCCCGCTGGAGCTCGACGCGCTCGTCACCGCGGTGCACGAGATCGGTGGACGACTCGGCGTCGACACGCCCAACATCGGCGCCCTGCTCGGCCTGTCGCGGCTGATGGCACGGGTGCGCGGTCTCTACCCGCCTGCGACGCCGCACGGCTGACGGCTTCCCGCACCCGGCCGCGATGCATTACGCTAGCGGCTCAATGGACGTCCTTCAGCTCGATCTGTCCGGTCGACCGCAGGCCTGGGTCTCGTCGAAAGAGGCCGCCATCCTCTATGCCAGCGACAGCGTCGCCTGGACGCTCGGCCACCCCTTCCACGTGCTGCGCGGCGGCATCCAGCGGCGCACCGGGCTGCAGTCGCGGATCGAGGTGCATCCGATCATCGCGGTCCGCGGCGCGGTGCCGAGCCGGGCCTGGCGGCGGACGCCGGCGCTGTCGAACCCGAAGCTGTTCGCGCGCGACCGGCAGGTCTGCGCCTACTGCACCGGTAGCTTCACGCTCGACGAGCTGACCCGCGAGCACGTGGTGCCCACGTCGCGCGGCGGAGCCGACAGCTGGATGAACTGCATCACCGCGTGCCGCGCCTGCAACGGCCACAAGGGCAACCGCCTGCCCGAAGAAGCCGGCGTGTCGCTGCACTACCTGCCCTATGTGCCGAGCCTGCATGAAGACATGATCCTGCGCGGCCGGCGCATCCTGGCCGACCAGATGGAGTTCCTGCTCGCCAGCGTGCCGAAGTCGAGCCGCCTGCACGGCTGAAGCGCCCTGCGGCCTGGCGACGACAACCGTCCCCGCCGCCAGCACGAATCGAGGGTTCCCCCTATCCTGCGCCGCTTTCGTCTTCCGAGCGCCGCATGCCCACCCTCTTCGACCCCGTGTCCGCAGGCGATCTGCGCCTGCCCAACCGCATCGTGATGGCGCCGCTGACGCGCAACCGTTCGCCGAGCGCCGTGCCCACCGAACTCGCCGTCACCTACTACCAGCAGCGCGCCACCGCCGGCCTGATCGTCACCGAGGCGACGGCCATCAGCCATCAGGGCCAGGGCTACGCCGACGTGCCCGGCCTCTACGCGACCGAGCAGCTCGACGCCTGGCGACGCGTGACCGACGCCGTGCACGCCGACGGAGGTCGGATCGTCGTGCAGCTCTGGCACGTCGGCCGCGTTTCGCACACGTCGCTGCAGCCGGGCGGCGGCGCGCCGGTTGCGCCTTCGGCGATCGCGGCGAAGACGAAGACCTACGTCATCGACGACGGCAAGGCGGGCTTCGTCGAGACCTCGACGCCACGCGCCCTTCGCCTCGACGAGATCCCCGGCATCGTCGACGACTTCCGTCGCGCCGCGATCGCAGCCGTCGAGACCGCGGGCTTCGACGGCGTTGAGATCCACGGCGCCAACGGCTATCTGCTCGACCAGTTCCTCAAGACCGGCTCCAACAAACGCGACGATGCCTACGGCGGCACGATCGAGAACCGGGCGCGACTGACGCTCGAGGTCGCAGCGGCGGTGGCCGGCGCGGTCGGCGGTGGCCGCACCGGCATCCGCCTGTCGCCCGTCACGCCTGCCAACGACGTCGTCGACGCCGACCCGCAGCCGCTCTTCGACCACGTCGTGAAGGGCCTCGGGCCGCTCGGCCTCGCCTACCTGCACCTGATCGAAGGCGCCACCGGCGGGCCGCGCGAGATCCCGGACCGGCCGTTCGACTTCGCAGCGATGCGCGACGCGTGGCGTGCCGCCGGCGGGCACGGCGCGTGGATGGTCAACAACGGCTACGACCGCGAACTCGCAGAGGAGGCCATCGCGAACGGCGCGGACCTGGTCGCCTTCGGCAAACCCTTCATCGCCAACCCCGACCTCGTGCGCCGGCTGCGCCAAAGCGTCCCACTCAACGAGCCCGACAAGGCGACGTTCTACGGCGGCGGCGCCAAGGGCTACACGGACTACCCGGCGCTGACCTGACCGTTCAGCGGCGCCCCTTCAGCCGCGGCCGAGCGCGGTGGCCAGCGTCTCGACGAGCACGCGGCGCACACGACCGAACTCGCGGCCGCCGGCCTCGGCGTAGCGTTGGTTCAGCTCAAGCTCGATGCCGACGTAGCGATCGTCCGCGAGCTTGTGGCGCAAGGGCGACATGATCCCGTCGCCAGCACCGAGGTAGGGGTAGTTGCGACGCAGACGAAGCGTGGGATCGGCGGCCCGCAACGCGGCGATCCACGCAGAGGCTAGTGCGGATTCGCCGCGTCGCCTCGGGTCGTACAAGATGCCGATGTCGGCCGTCCGCACGACGCCGTCGAGCACCGGCGTGAAGCTGTGCGACGCGATGTGGACAACTCGCCCCCGCGAAGCGCCAGCGACGATGGCGGCGTCGACTCTCGTGCGGTGCGGGTGGTAGTGGCGGTCGAGGATCGCGCGGCGCTCGCCGATCGACAGGTCGCGCGTCGCTTCCGAGTGCAGACCCGGGTTGCCGACGGAACGGTTCAGGTCGACGAGCAGCCGCGTCGTCGTCTCGAAATAGAGCGGAGCGTCCAGGCGAGCCGCCATCTC
>JBBSPY010000229.1:0-5611 GCA_038258415.1 Burkholderiales bacterium | reverse complement strand
GGTCGGTACGAACGTTTGACGAACGACGTCAGCCGGTCGCGCAGCCACGCGGGATCGGGTCGGAACGCGGGGCTGCCGATCAGGCCGTAGAGGGCGACGTAGTGGTCGACGATGCTCGCCAGCTCTCGAGGCCGCTTCGGCCGCGAGAGCAGCGCGGCCCGCACCTTCATCGTCGGGCCGGGCAGCCGCCTGGCGCCAGTCGTCGTCATCATCAGCGTCAGGCTTCTCAGCCGCTCGGGGAAGGAGAAGCCGATGTGCTGGGCGATCATGCCGCCCATCGACGCCCCGCAGACATGGGCGCTGGCGATGCCGAGCGCATCGAGCACGCCAACAGTGTCGGCGGCCATGTCGCCGAGCGTGTACGGGCTCGCGACACGAAGGCCCAGCGCATGGCGGACGGCGTCGAGCGCGAGGTTGGGCACTCCTGCCGCATCGAGCGACTCGCTCAGGCCGATGTCGCGGTTGTCGAATCGGATGACGCGGAAGCCCCGCCCGACGAGGGCAGCGACGAAGGCATCGGGCCAGGCGATCAGCTGCATGCCGAGTCCCATCACGAGCACCAGCGGGTCGCCTCCCGGCGAGCCGTGGTCCTCGACCTCGAGGGAGACGCCGTTGGCGCGGACCTGCATCGTGTCGGCGACGCGTGTCGGCGGTTCAGCCGACCATCGCCGCCGGCAGGCCGGTGCGGAAGAACCAGCGGCGCGCCCCCGACGCGTCGAAGGGTCGCCACGACGCGGCGGGCTGCGCCAGCCGATCGGCGATCGCATAGAGCGCGAGCGGATTCATGCCCATGCCGACGTGACTGGCGTGGACCTCGATGTTCTCGACCAGCTGGCCCGGCTCGTTGAGGCTGCAGCGCCAGGACACGATGCCGTCCGTGCGGGAGTAGATCGACGTCGTCGGCACCGGCGGCGGCGTGCGGATCTCGCGCATCAGCGCCGGGTCGCCGACCTCCATGCCGCTCAGCCACTGGAACACGCGCCAGGCGTTGGTCGATTTCGGATGACCCGTGAACGGAGTGCCGAGCGTGACGACGCAGCGCGCCAGGCCGGGCAGCGCCTTGGCGAGTTCGCGCGCGTAGAGCCCGCCGAGGCTCCAGCCGACAAGGCTCACCGGCGCGCCACCATGCGCCTCGGACAGGGCGCGCACGTCGGCCTTGGCGCGATCGAGGACGCCGGCGCGCGGCCCCCTGTTGAAGCCCTGCCCCCACGCCTGCACCGTGTAGCCGAGACCCGACAGGAACTTGCGCAGCGGCAACGTCGTCAGGTCGTTCGCGCCCATGCCCGGAAAGACAAGGACCGGATGGCCATCGCCGCGCGGCAGCCTGCGCAGCCACGGCAGGGCGACCAGCAAGGCCGCGCCTTCGAGAGGCGCCCTCCCCTCGAGCGCGAGCAGCGCGGCGCCGGGCGGTCGTGCGACGCCCTCCTCGCGGTCGGGTGCAGGGGGGCGCAGTCTCGGAATCCGGGGGGTCGGCATCGGTTCCATCGAACGCCTCAGAAGCGCCCCGACAGCAGGTGTCCGTTCCCCGGCACGTCGGTCGGAAGCTCGAGACGCTTCAGCATCTGCCACGTCGTCGCGATCGAGGCCGAGAGCGTCGGAACACCGGACTGCCGCTCGACCCGGTCGATCGCCGCGAGCGACGGCATCTGCACGCAGGCCGACAGCACGAGCGCGTCGATGCCCGTGCGGTCGAGCCGTTGCTGGATCTCGATGAGGCGCTCCGGGTCGTGCCGGCCGACCTCGAGGTTGTCGGCGATCTCGAGCGCGATGTGGTCGTGCACCTCGACACCCTCGTGCTCGATGTAGTCGACAACCAGCTTCGTGAGCGGCTTCATGTACGGGCAGACGAGCGAGATGCGTTTCGCGCCGAGCGCATGCAAGGCATCGACCAGCGCGCCGGCGCTCGTCACCACCGGCGCCGGAGCGCCGTTGGCCACCGTCTGAGCATGCAGGCGCCGCTCGCTCGTGCGGTGATACCCAAGGCCCATGCTCATGATCGCGACCAGGCAGGCATAGCCGAGCACGTCGACCCTCGCGTCGGAGAGCTCGAGCGCGCAGCGGTCGCTGTCGCGGTCCATCGCTTCCAGCTCCGCCTTCTCGACCTTCTTCATCCGCATGCGGCTGGAGTGGAAGGTGAAGCGCTCGGGGTGCACGGCGCAACGGGCGTTCAGGATGGCCGGAATCTCGGTCTCCATCGTCGTGTTCGACGACGGGACGATCTGGCCGATGCGGATCCGGCGTGGGCTCATGCCGCGGTTTCGCCGGGGCGCCGGTGCGGTGTGGCTTCAGCGGCGTCGGTGAAGGCGTCGTCGCCGGCGTCGAACTGGGCCGACTGGAGCGGCCGCCGGTTGACGCGCAGATCGAAGATGTCGAAGCGGTTGTAGTGGCCGGTGATGTCGTGCATCTGCCGCGGCTGGATGCAGCGTCCGAGGTCGATGTCGGCGTAGACGATGCCCTCATCGTCGATCAGCGGTTCGCCCACGGTCCGACCGTCGGGGCCGATGACGCCGGAAAAGGCGCTGCTGCGGCGCGTCAGCTGCTCGCGCGCCTCGGGATGCTCGGCGCTCATCGCGTCGACGATCTCGGGCGAGATCGTCGAGCACGCGACGATGGTATAGACCTTGCCCTCGAACGAGTGCGCCATCGCCCTCAGCTTGATCGCTTCGGCCATGTCGTAGTCGGGTGGCGCGACCGGAAGCGAGATGTAGCTCGCCGCGTGCACCAGCTCGCCCTGCGCGAGCAGCGCGAAACGGGCCAGCGTGTTGGTGTTCTCGCCGCACGCCAGCACACCGAGCTTGCCGACCGCCGTGTCGTAGACGCGCAGCGACGCCCCGTCGCCGTTCGCCCACGTCAGCTTTTCGGCCCAGGTTGGAACGAGCTTGCGGTGCCGGCCGAGGATGGTGCCGTCGGGGCCGATGATGACGAGTGTGTTGTAGATCGTCGCGATGCCGGTCGGGCTGCGCTCGTTGACGCCGACGACGACGTGCATCGCGTTCGCTGCGGCCGCCTGGGCGATGCGCCCGATCTCCGGGCCCGGGATCTCGATCGCCGAGCGGACGAGCTTGTCGAACCACGGGCTGCCCTGGATCGGGTTCATGACCCAGTTCCAGTACGGGTATGCAGAGACGAAGACCTCCGGAAACACCGTCAGCGTCGCGCCCTGACTCGCGGCCTCGGCGATCAACCGGCAGACCTTGTCGACGGTGGCGTCGGTGTCCAGAAAGACCGGCGACGCCTGAACCGCGGCGGCCTTGAAGGTTGGAAGGTTCAGCATGTCGGGGATGCCTCGTCAGACCGCGACGACCGGGTGTCGGATGCGGCCGATGCCTTCGATCCCGGCTTCCACCACGTCACCCGGCCACAGCCACTCGGGCGGCGTGCGACCGGCGCCGACGCCCGAGGGCGACCCGGTGAGGATGATGTCGCCCGGGTCGAGCGTCATGCCGGCGCTGATGTCGGCGATCAGGTCCCTGACCTTGAACAGCATGTCGCGCGTGTTGCCCTTCTGCTTCTGCACGCCGTTGACGGTGAGCCAGAGGTCGAGCACGTGAGGGTCGGGCATCTCGTCGGTGGTGACGATGCAGGGGCCGAACGGCGCGTAGCTGTCCATGCCCTTGGAGTAGATCCACTGGCCGGCACGCCGGCAGTCGCGGGCGCTGACGTCGATGGCGATGCTGTAGCCGAACACGTGCGCGAGCGCATCGTCCTGGCTCACCCGCCGCGCGCGGCGACCGATGATGACGGCGAGCTCGACCTCCCAGTCGAGTTGCTTGGTCAGCTTGGCGTCGTGCTCGATCGGGTCGCCGGGCCCGACGACGGCAGTCGGCGGCTTGGAGAAGATGATGGGTTGCTTGGGAAGTTCTTTCGCCGTGTCGAGCGAGCGGCTCGACTCCTCGACGTGCTCGACATAGTTGAGGCCGATGCCGAACAGGTTCTTGCGCGGCCGCTGGATCGGCGCGAGCAGCTTGACGTTTCCGGCGGGAATCGCCGCGTCGACCGGCCAGTCCTCGCGCGACGCGTCGATCGCCCGCTTCAGCCTTGCGAGCGCGGCGGGGCCGAGGTCGATGAAGTCGAGCATGTCGGCGGGCAGCGAGACGCCGCAGGCGGTGCCGAGCCGCTCGACATCGAGCACCATGTCGTCGACGCGGGCGCCGAGCCGGGCCGCGGCGGAAGGGTGCGATCGATACGTCACCAGTTGCATTCGGGATTCCTTGTTGATTGCGGCGCGGCGGCCGCGAATTCGGCAGATCAGGCCGCGATGCCCTGATGCCCGTCGCCCTCGGCGAGCGCTTCCTCGCGGTAGAGGCCGAGGGCGTGCATCACGGGCAGGTCGTGGAACGAGAACAGGCACGCGTCTTCCGACGCCGAGCCGTTGGCGTGTTCGTGGAACGCCCACGACGGCACGCAGAAGATGTCGCGCTCGGTCCAGTCGAAGCGCTGGCCGTCGATCACCGAATGGCCCGAGCCCTTGGCGACCTGGTAGATCGTGCTGCCGGTGTGACGGTGCGCCTTCGTCCGCTCGTCGGGACGCAGCATCTGCATCCGCGCGCCGATCGTCCGCATGACGGGGCCGGCCGTGCGCGGGTTGACGTAATCCATCATCACGCCGTCGTATGGCGATCCATCGGTGACCTTGGCGCAGCGAGTCAGCGCCTCGTAGGTCGGAGCCCACTCGTACTTCAGCAACGGCGAGTAGTCGTGCGACCAGCCGGTGCCGTGCGGCAGCAGGCCCGGTGCCGCCCACGCGCCCGTCGACGCGTCGACCGGATGCGTCACGGACTGCTGCAGGTCCGGGTGCACCTGGTAGAAGCCGGCGTCGAGCGCGTTCATCAGCGGGATGTCGAGGCCGTCCTGCCAGATGCAGGGCGAGCCGTCTTCCGAGACACCGTGCTCGTGGTACGAGCCGTTGGGCGTGAGCACGAAGTCGTTCCGGCCGAGCGTCATCTTCATGCCGTCGACGACCGTGTAGGCGCCGCTGCCTTCCATGATGAAGCGCAGCGCCGAGGCCGAGTGCCGGTGCGAGCTGGCAACCTCGCCCGGGTGCATCACCTGCAGGCCCGAGTAGAGGTGCCCGACCGCCGCGGCGATGTCGCGCCGGCCCGGGTTGTTCAGGTAGATGACGCGTCGCCCCGCCTGCTCGGGCGTGACCAGGTGGACCGAACGCAGCACGTGCTCGCGCAGTTCGCGATAGCGCCAGAGGACGGGTACGGAGTCCGACTTCGGCTGCCAAGGCTCGATCTTGTTGGCGACGGTCCACAGGGCTGCCGTGTCGAGGCGGTCGAGCTCGGCGTAGTAGGCGCGAAGCTCCGGTGTGTCGCCGACATTGGCGCGGCCCGCCGTGGCTTCACGATACGCGTCGTAGGTCGCTTCGGACATGGCTTGCTCCTCGCAGGACTGGGCTGAAACCTGTCGAAAATTATCGCCGCCATCGATAGACCGCTCAAACGCTCAGGTAACGCTCCCACAGGTCGTGGCGACGCGACAGTTCGTCCGACGCGCCCTGCCAGACGACCTTCCCCTTCTCGAGGATGGTGTGCCGGTCGGCGAGCTTGACGAGGCGGCGGATGTACTTGTCGATGACGATGATGGTCAACCCGTAGCCGCGCAGTTG
>JBBSPY010000228.1:0-5622 GCA_038258415.1 Burkholderiales bacterium | reverse complement strand
CGACGACCGGTCGTCGTCGGTGTCGTTGCCCGAGGTGCCGCTGCTCGGCGTGCTGCCCGGCACCGGCGGCCTCACGCGCGTCACCGACAAGCGCAAGGTGCGGCACGACCTCGCCGACATCTTCTGCACCAGCGTCGAGGGCGTTCGCGGGCAACGGGCGGTCGACTGGAGACTCGTCGATTCGATCGCCAAGCCGGCGCAATTCGCTGGAGCCGTGCACGCGGCCGCCGAGCGGCTCGCCGCCGCCAGCGACAGGCCGGCCGGCGCGAAGGGCGTTGTGCTGGCTCGCATCGAGCGCGAAGACAGCGCCGACGCGCTGCGCTACGCCCACGTGTCCGTCGACCTCGATCGTGCCAGGCGCACGGCGACGATCACCGTCCGTGCGCCGCTGGGCGATCAGCCGGGCGACGTGGCGGCGATCGAAGCCGCCGGAGCGGCGTGGTGGCCGCTCGCCATGGCCCGCGAGCTCGACGACGCGATCCTGCACCTGCGCACCAACGAGCTCGAGCTCGGCACGTGGATCCTGAAGACCGAAGGCGAGGCCGACTCGGTGCTCGCGGCGGGTCGCACGCTGCTCGCCCATCGAGACCACGGGTTCGTCCGCGAGACGATCGGCATGCTGCGCCGCACCTTTGCCCGGCTCGATGTCTCGTCGCGCACGCTGTTCGCCCTCGTCGAGCCCGGGTCATGCTTCGCCGGCCTGCTCGCCGAACTCGCCTTCGCCGCCGACCGCACCTACATGCTCGCGCTGCCGGACGCCGCCGCGAAGGCGCCGAGGATGCGGCTCGACGAGATGAACTTCGGCCCGCTGCCGCTGGTCGACGGCCAGTCGCGCCTTGCGCGCCGCTTCTACGGCGACGAAGCCGAGCTCGGCGCCGCGAAGACAGCGATCGGCACCGCGCTCGACGCCGACGCTGCGCTCAGGCTCGGCCTCGTCACCGCCGCGCCCGACGACATCGACTGGGACGACGAGATCCGCATCGCGCTGGAAGAACGCGCGGCGATGAACCCCGACGCGCTCACCGGCCTCGAGGCCAACCTTCGCTTCGGCGGCCCGGAGAACATGGCCACGCGCATCTTCGGTCGGCTCACGGCGTGGCAGAACTGGATCTTCCAGCGGCCCAATGCCGTCGGCGAGCGGGGCGCGCTCAAGGTCTACGGCACCGGCGAGAAGGCCGGCTTCGATTTCACCCGGGTTTGAATCACACCACCATGTCCATCGACTACAGCCAGAAGATCCCGAACAACGTCGACCTCGCCTCCGACCGCACGCTGCAGCGCGCGCTCGAGCAGTGGCAGCCGAACTTCATCAACTGGTGGGACGACGTCGGCCCCGAAGGCTCGACCGATCACGACGTCTACCTGCGCACAGCGACGAGCGTCGACCCTGCGGGCTGGGCGCACTTCGACTACGTGAAGATGCGCGACTACCGCTGGGGCATCTTTCTCAACCCCGGTGACGCGGAGCGGCAGATCCACTTCGGCGACCACAAGGGCGAGACCGCCTGGCAGGACGTTCCCGGCGAGCACCGCGCCAACCTGCGCCGCATCATCGTCACGCAGGGCGACACCGAGCCCGCGTCGGTCGAGCAGCAGCGCCACCTCGGGCTCACCGCGCCGTCGAACTACGACCTGCGCAACCTGTTCCAGATCAACGTCGAGGAAGGCCGCCACTTGTGGGCGATGGTCTACCTGCTGCAGAAGTTCTTCGGCCGCGACGGCCGCGAGGAAGCCGGCGCGCTGCTCGAGCGCACCTCGGGCGACGCCAACAACCCGCGCATCCTCGGCGCCTTCAACGAGAAGACGCCCGACTGGCTGGCCTTTTTCATGTTCACGTACTTCACCGATCGCGACGGCAAGTTCCAGCTCTCCGCGCTCACCGAGAGCGCGTTCGATCCGCTGGCGCGCACCACGAAGTTCATGCTGACCGAAGAGGCCCACCACATGTTCGTGGGCGAGAGCGGCGTCTCGCGCGTCATCCAGCGCACGGCGCAGCTGATGAACCAGTTGCAGACCGACGACGCGAAGACGATCCGCGAGGCCGGCGCGATCGACCTCGGCACGATCCAGCGCTATCTCAATTTCCATTACTCGGTGACGATCGACCTGTTCGGTGCCGACCAGTCGAGCAACGCCGCGACGTTCTATTCGTCGGGCCTGAAGGGTCGCTACGAGGAAGGCAAGCGCACCGACGACCACGTGCTGAAGGGCCAGACCTACAAGGTGCTCGAGGTCGTGAACGGTCAGCTCGTCGAGAAGGAAGTGCCGATGCTCAACGCCCTGAACGAGGTGCTGCGCGACGACTTCATCAAGGACTCGGTGGCCGGCGTGAACCGCTGGAACAAGGTGCTGGAGAAGTCCGGTCTGCCGCAGCGGCTGACGGTTCCGCACAAGGCGTTCAATCGCAAGATCGGCGCGCTCGCCAACGTGCGCATCTCGCCCGAAGGCGCGCCGGTGAGCGTGGAGGAGTGGAGCGCGCGCCAGGCCGCCTGGCTGCCGACGGCCGACGACTTCGCGTTTGTCGCGTCGCTGATGGGCCGCGTCGCCGAACCGGGCAAGTTCGCCGGCTGGATCGCGCCGCCGGCGATCGGCATCAACAAGCAGCCGGTCGACTTCGAGTACGTGCGCTTCGGGTGATCGACTGCCGCTCAGGCCGGGCCGTGCGGGTCGGGGCCGGCCGACGCGCGGCTGGCCTCGGCGGCGAGGGCCGCCTGCCGCAGGGCCGCGCCGAGCGTGTCGAGGTACGAGGCGTGCGCCGCGTCGCCCGTTGTCGTCAGCACGCCGGCCGTGCGCAGCTTGCCGAGCACGCGCCCGTTGGCCTCGCACAGCAGGACGACGACCTTTCGGCCCCGCAGGACCTCGATGACCTCTTCCAACGTCTGGATGCCCGTGATGTCCATGAAGGGCACCCGGTGCAGACGCAGCACCAGTACGCGCGGCAGCGCATGCGTCTCGAGCAGGGCGCGCTCGAACTTCTCGACGGCGCCGAAGAACATGGGCCCGCCGATCTCGTAGACCAGCACACCGGGCGGCAGCGACTCGCGGCCCAGCGCCGCAAGCTCGCCGGCGAGAGTGCGACTGTCGACGGGAAGCGTGTCGACGCTCTCCGACATGCGGCGCAGAAAGTGCAGCACGGCGAGGATCACCCCGACGTTGACGGCAACCACCAGGTCGGCGAAGACGGTGAGCAAAAAGGTGGTGGCGAGGATCCAGCGATCGGCCACGGGCGCGCGCCGCAGGATGCGTGCGAAGTGCCTGGCATCGCTCATGTTCCAGGCAACGACGAACAGAATCGCCGCCAGCGCCGCCAGCGGCACCTTCGAGGCGAGCGGGGCCAGGAACAGCAGGACGCAGACGAGCGTGGCCGCATGGACGATTCCCGCCAGTGGCCCGGTGGCGCCGTTGCGCACGTTGGTGGCCGTGCGGGCGATGGCGCCGGTGGCGGCGAAACCTCCGAACAGCGGCACGACCAGGTTCGCGAGGCCCTGGCCGACCAGCTCCTGGTTGGCGTCGTGCCGGGTGCCGGCCATTCCATCGGCGACCACGGCCGAGAGCAGCGACTCGATCGAGCCGAGCATGGCGATCGCGAACGCCGGCCCGAGCAGCGACAGCATCTGCGAGACCGAGAGATCGGGCAGCCGCAAGCTGGGCAGTCCGACGGGGATGCCGCCGAAGGCCGAGCCCAACGTCGCCACGCCGGGCAGCTTCAGCCACGACTGCACGGCGGTGACGACGACCATGGCGACCAGGGGCCCCGGCAGCCGCGCGAGGGGTCGGATGCGCGGCAGCGCGACAACGAGTACGAGGCCGAGCAGAGCCAGGGCGAGCGTTTGCGGATGGAACTGCGGCATGGCCTGCAGCAGATGCCACAGCTTGTCGTGAAAGCGGTCTCCGGCGACGGGCGGCAGACCCAGGAAATCGCGCCACTGGCCGACGAAGATGACGACGCCGATGCCGGCCGTGAAGCCGACGATGACCGGCGACGGGATGAAGCGTATGACGCCGCCGAGCCGCGCCACGCCCATGAGCACGAGCATCGCCCCGGCCATGAGCGTGGCGACCTGCAGCCCGCCGATGCCGTACCTGGCGGTGATGCCGGCGAGAATGGCGACGAAGGCGCCGGTCGGCCCGGCGATCTGCATCCGGGTGCCGCCGAAGATCGAGACCAGCGCGCCGCCGACGATCGCCGTGTAGAGGCCCTGTTCGGGCCGCGCCCCCGAGGCGATCGCGAAGGCCATCGCCAGAGGCAACGCGACGACTCCGACAATCACGCCGGCGACCATGTTGCCCAGCCACTGTGAGCGGGCGTAGAGACCGGCGTGATAGCCCTCGAGAAGGGCGATCATGGAGCCGCTGTTGTGGGCATGGACGCCGCCGGCGCGCCAAAGCGCGAGAAAAATGCATGCTAACGCCACGCATGGCAGGACAGGGCCGATGATCGACATGAGCGACGCCGTTCTCATCAGGCAGCACCTGATCGATCCCGAGATCTGCATCCGCTGCAACACCTGCGAAGCGACGTGCCCGGTGGGCGCGATCACCCACGACGACAACAACTACGTCGTTCGCGCCGACGTGTGCAACCTCTGCATGGCCTGCATCTCGCCGTGCCCGACCGGCTCGATCGACAACTGGCGGACGATGCCGAGGACGATCGCCTACCCGATCGAGGAGCAGCTGTCGTGGGACGAGCTGCCACCCGAACTCACGCCGGAGCAGCTGGAGGCGGCGGGCGTCGAGCCCGGTGCGGCGGTCGCATCCGCTGCGGCCGCTCCTGCCGTGCTGGCGGTGGCGCCCGAGGCGGCGGCCGGCGAGGCACCGTTCAACAGCGCGTCGTTCGGCTCGACCGTGCCGCCCTGGTCGGCGGCGCACGCATACGTCAACCTGCACGGCCCGAAGAACGCGACCACGGCCACCGTCGCCGGCAACGTCAACTGCACCGAGGCCGGCTTCGAGAACCAGACGCACCACATCGTGCTCGACTTCGGCGCCATGCCGTTTCCGGTGCTCGAGGGCCAGTCGATCGGCATCGTGCCGCCGGGCCTCGACGCCCGCGGCAAGCCGCTGGTCGCGCGCCAGTACAGCGTGGCGAGCCCGCGCAACGGCGAGCGGCCGGGCTACAACAACGTGTCGCTGACCGTGAAACGCGTGCTCGCCGACCACCAGGGCCGGCCCGCCACCGGCGTCGCGTCGAACTACGTCTGCGACCTCAAGGTCGGCGACACGGTTCAGGTGATCGGCCCGTTCGGCCAGAGCTTCCTGATGCCGAACCACCCGAAGTCGCACATCGTGATGATCTGCACCGGCACCGGTAGCGCGCCGATGCGGGCGATGACCGAGTGGCGCCGGCGCCTGCGCAAGACCGGCAAGTTCGAAGGCGGCAAGCTTATGCTCTTCTTCGGCGCACGCACGCGCGAGGAGCTGCCGTACTTCGGCCCGGTGACCTCGCTGCCGAAGGACTACATCGACGTCAACCTCGCGTTCTCGCGCACGCCGGGGCAGCCGAAGAAGTATGTGCAGGACCTGATGCGCGAGCGGGCGGCGGATCTCGCCCTGCTGCTGGCCGATCCGCACGCGCACTTCTACGTGTGTGGGCTGAAGGCGATGGAGGAGGGCGTGCTG
>JBBSPY010000227.1:0-5640 GCA_038258415.1 Burkholderiales bacterium | reverse complement strand
TGCTCCTTGTGGAGCTCGAACGGCCGGTCGGAACCCACGAGGAGATTCGATGCGTCACTACGAGATCGTGCTCTTGATCCATCCGGACCAGAGCGAACAGGTTCCGGCCATGCTGGAACGCTACAAGACGCTGGTCACCGCCGGCGGCGGCCGGGTGCACCGGGTCGAGGACTGGGGTCGCAGGCAACTCGCCTACATGATCCAGAAACTCGCCAAGGCGCACTACCTGTGCCTGAACATCGAGTGCGACGGCAAGGTGCTCGAGGAACTCGAGACCGGGTTTCGCTTCAACGACGCCGTGCTGCGCCATCTCACGGTGCTGAAGGACCAGGCCGAGACGTCGCCTTCGGTGATGATGAAGGCGGTCGACCGTGAGGACGCACGACGCAGCGACGACAACCGCCGCGGCGACGACCGCCGCCGCGAGGAGGCCGCCCGCGGTGATCGTGGCGACCGCGCTGCCGCACCTGCCGCGCCGGCTGCAGCGCCGGAGGCGCAGGCCTGACGGCGAACCGACTGGTGCTGACCGCGGCGATCGTCGAGAAGGGCGCGCTGCGGTCCACCCCGGCCGGCCTGCCCGCGATCGACGTCAACCTGAAGCACGAGACCGAAATGCACCGTGACGGACAGCCGCGCAAGGTCGCCCTCGAGTTGCGAGCACGGGCCATCGGCACCGTTGCGACTCAGCTGTCGTCGGCGCCGCTCGGCGCCCTGATGTCGTTCGACGGCTTTCTCGGCTCCGGACGCAACGGCCGCGGCATCGTCTTTCACGTCGACGCTTTCGCATCTGCACCTGTGTCTTCATCTGCACCCGCATCCAACTGAATTTCGAAGGAGATCACCATGCCCCCGCCACGTGGTAAAGGCCGGTTCAACAAGGACCGCAAGCCCAAGCGCAACACCCAGTCGCTCCTGTTCCGTCGCAAGCGCTTCTGTCGTTTCACGGTCACCGGCGTCAAGCAGATCGACTACAAGGACATCGACACGCTGCGCGACTTCATCGGCGAGAACGGCAAGATCACGCCAGCCCGACTGACCGGGACACGGGCCTTTTTCCAGCGCCAGCTGACGACGTGCATCAAGCGCGCGCGTTTCCTCGCACTGATGCCCTACACCGACCAGCACCGGAGCTGACGTCATGCAAGTCATCCTGCTGGAAAAAGTCCAGAACCTGGGGGATCTCGGCGACGTCGTACGCGTCAAGGACGGCTACGCCCGCAACTTCCTGATCCCGACCCGGGCGGCGCGTCGTGCCACCGAATCGGCCATCAAGGAGTTCGAGGGCAAGCGGGCCGAGCTCGAGAAGATCGCCGCCGAAAAGCTCGCCGCCGCGCAGGCGCTCGGCGAGAAGATGAACGGCCGCACCGTGCACATCACGCAGAAGGCCGGTGTCGACGGTCGCCTGTTCGGCTCGGTCACGAACGCCGACGTTGCCGACGCGCTCAACCGAATCGACTTCAAGGTCACGAAGTCGCAGGTGCGCATGCCGCAGGGCGCGATCAAGACGATCGGCGAGCACAGCGTGACGGTCGCGCCACACGGCGACGTCGTCGCCGAGGTGAAGGTCGTCGTCATCGCCGAGTCGACGTGACGGCCTGACGTGCCAGCGGCGGAAGGCGTTCGCGCCTTTCCGCCGCATTTCCACCGCTGGTGGACAGGTTGACCACAGCTTCGTCCACAGGGCGCCATGCATCGCGGTCCTATGATCGATCGCATGTCGGCCGTCTTCGCTTCCACCACCCCTCAGACTCTCCCCTCGGACGAGGTCGCGCGACTGCGTGTGCCGCCCAGCTCGGTCGAGGCCGAGCAGAGCGTGCTCGGCGGCCTGCTGCTGGACAACAGCGCATGGGACCGGGTCGCCGACCTGCTCGGCGAGTCCGACTTCTACCGCTACGAACACCGCGTGATCTACGGCGCGATGGCATCGCTCGTCGACGCGACGAAGCCGGCCGACGTGATCACCGTCTTCGAGCAGCTGCAGAGCCTCGGAAAGGCCGACGACTGCGGCGGCCTGGCCTACCTCAACGCCCTGGCGCAAAGCGTCCCGAGCGCGGCCAACATCCGCCGCTACGGCGAGATCGTCCGAGAGCGCGCGGTGCTGCGCAAGCTCGTGCAGGCGAGCGACGAGATCGCGACCAGCGCCTTCAATCCGCAGGGCAGGCCGGTGTCGCAGATCCTCGACGACGCCGAGGGCCGGATCTTCCGCATCGGCGAGGAGGGGTCGAAATCGCAGCAGGGCTTCCAGAGCATGGACCAGCTCGTCGTGCAGCTCATCGACCGGGTCAACGAGCTGCACGAGAACGGCGCCGAGGAGGTGACCGGCGTTCGCACCGGCTTCTACAAGATCGACCAGATGACCTCGGGCCTGCAGCCCGGCGACCTGGTCGTGCTCGCGGCGCGGCCGTCGATGGGCAAGACCGCGCTGGCGCTCAACATCGCCGAGCACGTGGCCGTCGCCGAAGGGCTCCCGGTGATCGTGTTCTCGATGGAAATGGGCGCCTCGCAGCTGGCGCTGCGCATGGTCGGATCGCTCGGCCGCATCGACCAGCAGCGCCTGCGCACCGGCGCACTGCGCGACGACGAGTGGGGGCGCCTCTCGGAGGCGGTCGAGAAGCTCGGTCGCGTCGCGCTCTTCATCGACGAGAGTCCGGCGCTGACGTCGACCGAGGTGCGGGCGCGGGCCCGGCGGCAGGCGCGGCAGTGCGGGCAGCTCGGCCTGATCGTGGTCGACTACATGCAGCTCATGAGCGGCAGCTCCGACTCCGGCGACGAGAACCGTGCCACCGTGCTCGGCGAGATCTCGCGCGGGCTGAAGTCGCTCGCCAAGGAACTCAAGTGCCCGGTGCTCGCGCTGTCGCAGCTCAACCGCGGCGTCGAGTCGCGCACCGACAAGCGGCCGATGATGAGCGACCTGCGCGAGTCCGGTGCCATCGAGCAGGACGCCGACGTGATCATGTTCATCTACCGCGACGAGTACTACAACAAGGACTCCAAGGAGCCCGGCGTTGCCGAGATCATCATCGGCAAGCAGCGCAACGGGCCGACCGGCACCGAGAAGCTGGTCTTCCTCAAGCCGCTGACCAAGTTCGACAATCTCGCGCCGGGTGGTCTCGGCGGCGAATACTGAGCCGATCGCCTTCGGCTCGCGGGGCCAGGCGATGACCCACCGTCGTGCCGTGGCGGCGATGGTCTTCGCGACGTTGTTGTGGAGCATCGCCGGGATCGTCAGCCGGCAGCTCGATCGCGCTGGCAGTTTCGAGGCGACCTTCTGGCGCAGCGCCTTCACCGCCGGCGCGCTCGCCCTCCTGCTGGGCTGGCTGCGCGGGGCGCGGGAGCTGGCGTCGACCGTGCGTCTTGGCGGCGCGACACTGTGGATCTCCGGCGTGTGCTGGGCGGTGATGTTCACCGCCTTCATGGTTGCGCTCACCATGACGACGGTGGCCAACGTGCTGGTGACGATGGCGCTCGCGCCGCTGATCACCGCCGTCGTCGCGCGGGTCGTGCTCGGTCATCGACCGCCGATCCGGACCTGGCTCTCCATCGCCGCGGCAGGCGTCGGGATCGGCTGGATGTATGCGGGCGAGGCGGCCGTCGCCGGGTCGGGCGAGTGGTTCGGCATCGGCGTCGCGTTCGCCGTTCCGGTCGCCGCTGCCGCCAACTGGACGGTGATCCAGCGCAGTGCCGGGGTCGGCGACGGCCAAGGCGATCTGCTGCCGGCCGTGTTGATGGGGGCCGTGCTGTCGGCCCTCGCGACGTTGCCGGCGGCGTGGCCCTTCGCAGCCAGCCGCTCCGATCTCGGATGGCTCGCGCTGCTCGGCGTGTGGCAGCTGGCGGTGCCGTGCCTGATCGCCGTCGCGGCGGCGCGATGGTTGAGTGCGCCCGAGGTGGCGCTGCTGGCGCTTCTCGAGATCGTGTTCGGCGTGCTTTGGACCTGGCTGGGCGGCGCCGAGACACCGCGTCCCAGTGTCCTGGTCGGCGGCTCTCTCGTCATCGGCGCGCTGGTCGCCAACGAGATCTGGGGGATGCGACCGCGAACGTTGCGCCCTGCGGCGATGTCCTGAATCGTCCGACGCGTCGCTGGCCGAACTCGTGGACGCTGCTGATGCTTCGGTATCATGTTTCGTCATGCCCGGTGTCCTGACCGCGCGACCATCCGAGGAGTAGAAAATGAAGCAATCCATCGCCTGGCTCAGCGCGCTCGCGCTCGCTGGCGTGTCCGGTGCGGCAACGGCCGCCGACTCGATCAAGATCGGCTTCCTGAGCACGCTCAGCGGGCCGGCCAGCCCGCCCGGGATCGACCAGCGAGACGCGTTTCAGCTGGCGATGAAGACGCTCGGCGGCAAGATCGGCGGGCTCAAGGCCGAGGTCGAGATCGTCGACGACCAGTTCAGCCCCGATGCCGCCAAGCAAGGCGTGGAGCGGCTGCTCAAGCGCGACAGGATCGACGTCCTCACGGGCGTGACCTATTCCAACGTCATGCTCGCCGTCGCGCCGTCGGTGTTCGCGAACAAGACGATCCTCATCAGCTCAAACGCCGGGCCGGCGCAGCTCGCCGGCAAGGAGTGCTCGCCGTACTTCTTCAGCGCGAGCTGGCAGAACGACGCGCCGCACGAGGCGGCAGGCAAGTACATGCAGGGCAAGGGCTACAAGAAGGTCGCGGTGATCGCGCCCAACTATCCCGCCGGCAAGGATGCGGTCAATGGCTTCAAGCGGTTCTACAAGGGCGAGATCGCTGTCGAGATGTTCCCCAAGCTCGGCCAGCTCGACTTCGCCGTCGAGATCGCCAAGCTGCGCGACGCCGGCGTCGATGCGATGTTCTATTTCCTGCCCGGCGGCATGGGCGTCAACTTCGCCAAGCAATACGCGGCTGCGGGCATGGATCCGAAGATCGCCCGTGTCTACCAGTCCTACGACGCCGACCAGCAGATGCTCACGATCGGCAACCTGATCGAAGGCATCGTCAACACCGGGCAGTGGTCGTACGACATCGACAACGCGCAGAACAAGCGCTTCGTCGCCGACTTCATCAAGGAATACGGCCGGATGCCCTCGACCTACGCGTCGCAGGCCTACGACGTTCCGTTCCTGCTCGACAGCGCCGTCAAGGCGATCGGCGGAAAGATCGAGGACCGGGAGGCCTTGATCGCGGCCATCAGGAAGGCCGACTTCAAGTCGGTACGGGGCGGCTTCAAGTTCGCCGCGAATCATTTTCCGATCGAGAACGAGTACGCCCGAGTCGTCACCAAGCAGGCTGACGGCAAGTACGTCAACAAGATGCTCGAGACGGTGCTGACGGACCATGTCGACGCTTACGTCGGCGAGTGCTCGATGAAGTAAGGCGTTGTCGACTTCGGCGCCCCCTCACCCGGGGCGCTTCACTCGCCGCCCGCGGACGAAGGCCGATCCGTGTCGCTGATCATCGAGCAGTCCCTCAACGGGCTGCAGCTCAGCGTGATGCTGTTCCTGATCGCCTCGGGGTTGACGCTCATTTTCGGCGTCATGAACTTCGTGCACCTCGCGCACGGCAGCGTCTACATGATCGGCGCCGACCTCGCGGCGTGGATCTCGACCCGCAGCGGCTCGTTCTGGCTCGGCCTGGCGGCGGCACTGCCGATCGCCGCACTGGTCGCCGTCGTGCTC
>JBBSPY010000226.1:0-5643 GCA_038258415.1 Burkholderiales bacterium | reverse complement strand
TCGACGTGCAGCCGGATCGGCTCGAGCACGTCGGCGCCGAAGATGCCGCGCAGGAAGGGCAGGGCGTGATACTGGTGCGTGTCGTCGATGCCGCGCAGCGTCGGCGTCTCGCCCAGCTCATGCAGCAGGTGGCCGAGGTCGTGAAGCAGGGCGGCGGTGACGAGCGCGTCGTCGGCACCCGCGCCCTCGGCTAGCGCGGCGGTCTGCAGCGCGTGCTCGAGCTGTGTGACCGGTTCGCCGCTGTACTGCTCGTCGCCGTGACGGTCGAACAGGGTTCGGATGTCGTCGAGGCTCAGCACGGACATGCTCTCGTCATGGCGTCGAGTCGTCGGTTGATCCGAGCGTCGCGAACTGCGACTGTCGCAGTCGCGTGGCGGTGAGTGCGCCGGCGGATTCGAGGATCGGGTAGGCGACCCCGCAGATCAGCGAGTTGATGCGCTTGAGCTCGGCGATGAGGTCGAGATGCAGCGAGCTCGTCTCGATGCTTTGCGCCGTGTTGTCGCGCAGCCGCGCGATGTGGTTGGCCGCGTATTCGTGCTCGAGCTCGCGAAAGCGCGCCTTCTCCTCGAGCAGGCGCTTCGCGTCACGCACGTGCCCGTCGAGGAAGACGCTCATCGCCAGCCGCAGGTTGGCGATGAGCCGCTCGTGCAGGTGCACGACCTCCGACAGGCCGGCGTCGGAAAAGCTGCGCGACTTCTTCACCAGCTTGGTCTCGATGTCCTCGAGCACGCGCTCGATGATGTCGCCGATCTGCTCCATGTTGATCGTGAACGACACGATGTCGGTCCAGCGTCGGCTCTCGTGCGGCGAGAGCGCCTCGCCGGAGATCTGCGTCAGGTAGAACTTGATGGCGGAGTAGAGCTCGTCGACGGTGTCGTCGAGCTTGCGGAGATCCGCCGACAGGCGCGCGTCGTCGTTCTTCAGCACCGGCAGGATGCCGCGCAGCATCGTCTCGACGACGTCGGCCTGGTGCAGCGCCTCGCGCGCCGCGCACGAGATGGCGAGCGACGGCATGTTGAGCGCCAGCGGGTCGAGGTGGCGCGGCCGGAGCAGGTCGTTTCCGCCCGTCGGCTCCGGGAGCCAGCGGTCGACGGTGCGGCCGATGAGCCCGGTGAAGCCGATGAAGACCGCCGCCATCACGAGGTTGAACGCGAGGTGGAAGAAGACCACCTGCTGATGCACCGTCTGCACCAGCTGCTGCAGCAGGATGTGCGCCTGCGGCAGGAAGGCGATGAACAGCACGGCGATGCCGAGCTTGAAGAGCAGGTTGCCGAGCGGCAGCCGGCGCACCTGCGGCGTGGCGCCTGCGGTGGCGATCATCGCCAGGACACCACCGCCGATGTTGGCGCCGATGACGAAGCCGAGCGCGGCGGCTTCGGGCAGCATCGCCTGCGAGGCC
The DNA here is from genome assembly GCA_038258415.1 of Burkholderiales bacterium. Taxonomy (GTDB): domain Bacteria; phylum Pseudomonadota; class Gammaproteobacteria; order Burkholderiales; family Burkholderiaceae_C; genus Schlegelella_A. The sequence goes on along the minus strand of JBBSPY010000226.1, from coordinate 4,244 downwards.
AGTGCAGCAACGAGCAGCACGATCGCCAGGCTCGAATACGCGAAGATGGTGAGGGCGGCGCCGACGACGACGTCGAGCAGCACCTCGTCGGGCATCGACACCAGCAGGCTGCGGACCGCGGGCGACTCGGTGAGCGGATGCGTCGCCGCGACGATCAGTTGCAGGGCCAGCGTGATCACGCCCAGCCCGATCAGCACTCGGCCGACGGCGCCGGCGCCGCTGTTCTGCTTCGAGATGAAGACGACGACGCCGACGAAGATGAGCAGCGGGGAGAGCCACGTCAGGTCGAACGAGAACACCACCGCGAGCAGGCTGGTGCCGACGTCGGCGCCCAGCATCACGGCGAGCGCCGCGCCGGTGCCGACGAGGTTCTTGCCGACGAAGGAGGAGACGATCAGGCAGGTCGCCGTGCTCGACTGCACGAGGCTGGTGACGCCGAGGCCGGCGAGCATCGCGCGAAACCGGTTGCCGAAGCTCGCCGCGAGCACCTGGCGCAGGTTCTGCCCGAAGACGCGCAGCATGCCGGTGCGCACGATGTGCGTGCCCCACACCAGCAGGGCAATGGCGGCGAGAAGGTTCAGAAGGTGAATCAAGTATCAGACATGGTTGAGCAGCAGGTCGAAGGCGTCGAAGTTGCGCCACCGCCGGTGCGGGTCGATGTCGTGGAGCCTGCGGTTGACGATGAGCGGCACGCGCTGCTCCGACACGCCGCCGTGGGAACGCAACGGCACGTCGAGGCCGGAGAGGTCGTGGCGGGAGGCCGACGTGCCGATGACGCACGACCGTTCGGAGACGACGACGAGGTCGCCGATGCGATCCGGCGGCAGCTCGAAGTGGGCCGCGGCATCGGCGCGCGAGCGCACCGACTCGATGCCGGGCAGGGCGCCGATGCGGCCGGCGAGCGCTGCGGCGTCGGCGCTGTCAGGAAGGTAGACCGTGGCGAACGAGCCGAGCGCGCCGTGGTGCACGACATAGGGATCGGTGATCGGCAGGATCACGCGCGCGGCGGCGGGCGTCATCCAGGCGTCGAGCACGTCCTGCAGGTAGATCACGTCGGGCGCCGCATCCATCCGCGTCTTGGCGTTCATGCCGTGGTCGGCGGTGAGCGCGATCGCGCAGCCCATCGCGTCGAGCTTGCCGAGGTAGCCGTCCATCATGCGATAGAAGGCGTCGGCGCCGTCGGTTCCGGGCGCGTGCTTGTGCTGCACGTAGTCGGTGGTCGAGAGGTACATCACGTCGGGTCGCTCGTCGTGCGACATCAGCTCGACGCCGGCGGCGAACACGAACTCCGACAGTTCGGCGCTGTACACCGAAGGCACCGGCATGCCGACGCGGGCGACGACGTCGTCGATGCCGTTCTCCTCGATCGTCGCCTCGTCGGCCTTCTCGGCGGAGAAGCAGATGCCGCGGCCGTTGCTGCCGATCGGCATGCCGTGGCCGAGCAGGCGGCGAAGCTTGTCCTTCGCGGTGACGACGGCGACGGCCTGGCCTGCCTTCGCGAGCTCGGCGAGGAGCGTGGGCGCGCGCAGCCACTTCGGGTCGTTCATCATGACCTCGGTGCCGGTGGCCACGTCGAACAGATAGTTGCCGCAGATGCCGTGCACCGACGGCGGCGCGCCGGTCACGATCGACAGGTTGTTCGGGTTGGTGAAGCTCGGGATCACACAGTCGGCGGTGAGCACCGTGCCGGTGCCGAGCACCTCCTTCAGCCACGGCATCACGCCGTGCGCGACGGCCTGGGCGATGTAGTCGGGCTCGCAGCCGTCGACGCAGACGACGACGCTGGGTTGTCGGGCGAGGGCGTACGAGCGCCCGTTGACGTCGATGCGGGTGTGGCTCATGCGGTGGCTCCGAGCGGGTGGTTCCGCATCGTTCGTTCCTTGCTTTCCATGGCGTGGTCGTACATCGCCTTGCCGGCCGCCGCGGCGTCGCCGGCCGCGATGGCGCGAACGATCTGCCGGTGCTCGCCGACCGACGCCGGCATCAGCACGCCGTCGCCGAGGTTGAGGCGTCGAAACAGCGACAGCTCCTTGACGAGCTTGCGGTAGACCGACGTCAGCTTGCCGTTGCCGGCGAGTTCGACGAGGCGGTCGTGGAAGGCGAGGTTGAGGCGGTGATAGCGGGGTGGGTCGCTCGCCTTGACGGCCTGCTCCATCTGGTCGACGAGACCGCGGATCTCCTTCAGCGCCGCAGGCTGGATGGTCTCCGCGAGTCGGCGGCCGACGAGCTCGTCCATCGCCGCGCGCAGGTCGAAGATCTCCGCCGCCTCGGCAACCGGGAGGTCCCGGACGAACACCCCGCGGTTCTTCTCGGTGCGCAGCAGGCCCGCTTCCTCGAGCATGCGGAAGGCTTCGCGCAGCGGTCCGCGCGAAACGCCGAGGCGGGTCGACAGCGCCACCTCGCCGAGCTTCTCGCCCGGGGAGAGGTCGCCGTCGAGGATCATCCGCTCCAGCTCCGACTGGACCGCGCTGGCCAGCGAGCTGCTCTGGAGCAGCGCAATCGTCGGGTGCGGCACGGTGGCCGCCGCGGCTGCGGACATGGCGTGATTGGACGCTATTCGAACTCGATTGTCAACAATCTTCAAAAAACAGTTGACGTCGTTTCGCGGCCGCACCTAGCATCGAACCGTCACACACGTGGCATAGCCTTTGCACGCAGCTGTCACGCCAGCACATCACAAGGAAGCCCACATGAAATCGGCCCGACTGTCCGCCCTGCTCGCCTCGATGCTCCTCACGCTCGCCGGAGCGGCACTGGCGCAGAAGACGCAGCTCACCGTCTACACCGCGCTCGAGACCGACCAGTTGAAGGCCTACGAGGCCGGCTTCAGCAAGGTCGAGCCGAACATCGAACTCAAGTGGGTGCGCGACTCCACCGGCGTGATCACCGCCAAGCTGCTCGCCGAGAAGGCGAACCCGCAGGCCGACGTGGTCATGGGCGTGGCCGCGTCCAGCCTGGCCCTGCTCGACAGCAACGGCATGCTGCAGCCGTATGCGCCGATCAACCTCGACGCGATCATGAGCCAGTATCGCGACAAGAAGAACCCGCCTGCGTGGTTCGGCATGGACGTGTGGGGCGCGACGGTGTGCTTCAACACGGTCGAGGCGCAGAAGAAGAACCTGCCCAAGCCGACGACCTGGAAGGACCTCGCCAAGCCCGTCTACAAGGGAATGATCGTCATGCCGAACCCGGCATCGTCGGGTACCGGCTACTTCGACGTGACGGCCTGGCTCACCCTGTTCGGCGATGACAACGGCAAGGGTGGCGGCTGGAAATACATGGACGCGCTGCACGAGAACATCGCCCAGTACACCCACTCCGGCTCCAAGCCCTGCAACATGGCCGCCGCCGGTGAGTTCCCGATCGGCATCTCGTTCGAGTACCGGGCCAACGCCAACAAGAACAAGGGCGCTCCGATCGACCTCGTGTTCCCGAAGGAAGGCCTCGGCTGGGACCTCGAGGCGCTCGGCATCATGAAGGCCACGAGCAAGCTCGCCGCGGCCAAGAAGCTCGCCGACTGGGCATCGAGCAAGGACGCGATGAAGCTATACGGCAAGAACTTCGCGATCACCGCGCAACCGGGCGTCGCCGAGCCGCTGAAGAACATCCCCGCCGACTACGAGGCGCGGCTGGTGAAGATGGACTTCAAGTCAGCCGCCGACAACCGCGAGCGCGTGCTGGCCGAGTGGACGAAGCGATACGACGCGAAGTCCGAGCCGAAGAAGAAGTAGCGCGTGACGCCGCCACCGACCGCGCAGCCGTACCTGAGCCTGCGCGGCATCGGCAAGCGCTTCGGGTCGTTCCAGGCGCTCGCCGACATCGACCTCGACATCGACCGCGGCGAGTTCGTCTGCTTCCTGGGACCGTCGGGGTGCGGCAAGACGACGCTGCTGCGCATCGTCGCCGGCCTGGAGGCGCAGTCAGCGGGGACGATCCGCCAGGGCGACCGCGACATCTCGCTGCTGCCGCCGGCCGAGCGCGACTACGGCATCGTCTTCCAGTCGTACGCGCTGTTCCCGAACCTGACCGTCGGCCGCAACGTCGCCTACGGGCTCGTCAACCGGCGCGAGAAGCGCGACCGGGTCCGCTCGCGCGTCGCTGAGCTGCTCGAACTGGTCGGCCTGCCGGGCAGCGGCGAGAAGTACCCGTCGCAGCTCTCGGGCGGGCAGCAGCAGCGGGTGGCGCTCGCCCGCGCGCTGGCCACCAGGCCGGGCCTGCTCTTGCTCGACGAGCCCCTGTCGGCG
>JBBSPY010000225.1:0-5677 GCA_038258415.1 Burkholderiales bacterium | reverse complement strand
CGTCGAAGACCTCGCGTGCCTCGGCGCCGATGCGCAACTCGCCGTCGTCGTCGAAGACCGACATGCCTTCTTCCGATCGCGTGAGGACGATGGCCCCCACCGACTGCTCGGCTCGCAGCTTGGCGATGCGCGCGGCGAGGTCGGCCTCGTCGTGCCAGGCGCCGATGGCGAGCGCGAGCTCGGCGCGGTTCGGCGTGATGGCGGTGGCGCCCGCGTAGCGCGACCAGTCGGCGCCCTTGGGGTCGACGAGCACCGGCTTGCCGAGCGCACGGGCGCTGGCGATCATCGTCGGGATGTGCGCGAGCCCGCCCTTGCCGTAGTCGGAGAAGAGGACCGCATCGTGATCGGGCAGAGCCGTCTCGTATGCGGCGAGCGCGCTGGCGAGGACCTCGTGGTCGGGCTGGTTCTCGAAGTCGACGCGGAGCAGCTGCTGGGCACGGCCGATGACGCGCAGCTTGACGATGGTGAAGAGCTGCGGGTCGCTGCCGAGCAGCGCCGTCACGCCTTCCGATTCGAGCAGGGCGCGGAGCCGCTTTGCCGGCTCGTCGTCGCCCACGACGGTGACGAGCGTCGCCCGCGCGCCCAGTGTCTTGACGTTGAGGGCGACGTTGGCAGCGCCGCCAAGGCGGTCTTCCTCGCGCGACACTCGCACCACCGGCACCGGCGCTTCCGGCGAGATGCGGTCGACGGCACCGAACCAGTAGCGGTCGAGCATCGCGTCGCCGACGACCAGGACGCGCGCCTCGGCCAGCCGCTCGAGCGAAGGAAGCGCGGGCGTCAAGGGGTCGACGTCGGACCGCGTCATGCCGTGTCCTCCAGCCGCTGCGGCGGGTAGGTGTCCCAGCCGAGGCAACCGGGGCATTGCCAGAAATGATGCTCCGCCTCGAAGCCGCACGCCGCGCAGCGGTAGCGGTGCAGCGGTCGTGCCGCCGCCCTCACGGCAGCGGCGAGCGCTTCCGCTTCGGCCGCCCCGGCCGATGCGAGAGGGGCGTCCGTGGAGGCCGGGGCGTTGAGCAGCGCGCCGGCGGCGGCAAGCGTCGGGTGCTCGCGCAGATGGGCGAGCAACCGCCCGCGACGACGCGCCGCGTCGGGCGCCAGTGCGGCGATCGCATCGAGCAGGTCCATCGTCGGTTTCTGTGCGTAGAGCTGCTCGAGCCGTTCGAGCGCCGGTCGTTCGAGACCGGCCGCAACCGCGCTCGCTGCATAGCGACGCGCGACCAGGTTGAACGACGCCGGGCGCACCGCGGCCAGCGCGTTCCAGTGCGCGATGGCTCTGTCGTGATCGCCGATGGCCGCCGCACGCTCGCCTGCCACGACGAGCGGCCGCGCGTCCTGCGGCGCTGCCTGAAGCGCTGCGTCGACGCGCGCCGCAGCGTCGTCCGGCTGTCGCCGCGCGTCGGCCTCGGCCGCGAGCTCGCAGGCATAGTGGGCGATCCGCGTTGCATACGACCCGACCCCCGCGGCCTCGAGCGTGCGGGCCACATCGGTTGCCGCCTGCCACTCGCGCGCCCGCTCGTGCAGGTCGAGCAGGGCGAGTCTGGCCTCGGTCGCGAATGCCGTTCCCTCGAGCGCGCGGAAGGCGGCCTCGGCACGGTCGAACAGGCCCGCCTTCATGTAGTCCTGGGCGAGCGCGTGCTGGGCGCGCTCGCGTTCTTCGGACGGCAGGTCGGCGCGCCCGAGCAGGTGCTGGTGCACGCGAACGGCGCGTTCGTACTCGCCGCGGCGGCGAAACAGGTTGCCGAGCGCGAAGTGCAGATCGGAGGTGTCGGGGTCCTGCTGGACGGCCTCGATGAACGCGTCGATCGCCTTGTCGTGCTGCTCCGAGAGCAACAGGTTGAGGCCCTTGTAGTAGACCTTGGGCGAATCGCGCTGCTCGCGCTTCCACTGCCTCAGGTCGATGCGCGATGCCAGCCAGCCGAGTGCGAAGGCGACCGGCAGCCCCCAGAGCAGCCATTGCGCGTCGAAGTCCATGCCGCTCAGGCCCGGAACCGGTGCTTCAGAGCCCGTCTCGCGGCGGGTGCGTCAGCATCGGGTCGAGGCCGCTCTGCAGCGTCGTCGGTGGCGGCGGCGCAGCGGCGGTCGTCAGGCGCATCGCCTCGCGCCGGGCGACGCGACGGTGGTGCCACCAGCTCGGCACCATCGCGAAGATTCCGAACGCGCAGCCGAGGCCGAACGCCGCCAGCACGATGAACACCATCGGCGCTTTCCACTCCGTGCCGAAGAAGCCATGCACGCTCGCGCCGTGCTGGTTGTTCAGCGCGAACGCGAACAGCGCCAGGAAGACGACGGCCCGGACGAGCCAGACGACGATGCGCATCGCAGGCGCTCCTGCCCGTCAGGCGTCGGCCTCGCCCGACGCGGCGCGCAGCGCGCCGACCCTGGCGTCCACGGCCTCGCGCAGCGCCTTGCCCGGCTTGAAGTGCGGCACCAGCTTCTCCGGGATCACGACCTGCTCCCCGGAGCGCGGGTTGCGCCCGACGCGCGGCGGCCGTCGATTGATCGAGAAGCTGCCGAAACCGCGGATCTCGATGCGGTGACCTCGCGCGAGCGCAGACGCCATCGCGTCGAGGATCGTCTTCACTGCGAACTCGGTGTCGCGGTGGGTGAGCTGGCCGAAACGTTCGGCCAGCTCGACCACCAGATCGGACCTCGTCACGTGACGGCCCGAGCCCTGCCGCCTACTCGGGCTTGTTGTCGAGCTTGGCCCGCAACAGGGCGCCCAGGCTCGTCGTGCCGGCGGTCTCGCGCTCGTTGCTCTGCGAGAGCTTCTGCATCTGGTCCTGCTGGTCGGCGTTGTCCTTGGCCTTGATCGACAGTTGCACCTGACGCGTCTTGCGGTCGACGTTGATGATCATCGCCGTGACCTCGTCGCCTTCCTTCAGCACGTTGCGGGCGTCCTCGACGCGGTCGCGGCTGATCTCCGAGGCACGCAGGTAGCCGATGATGTCGCCCGGCAGATCGATCTCGGCGCCACGCGCGTCGACCGTCTTGACCTTGCCGGTGACCGTGGCGCCACGGTCGTTGGTCGACGTGAAGCTCGTGAACGGATCGCTGTCGAGCTGCTTGATGCCGAGCGAGATGCGCTCGCGGTCAACGTCGACCGCCAGCACGATCGCCTCGACCTCCTGGCCCTTCTTGTAGTTGCGAACGGCCGTCTCGCCCGGCTCGTTCCACGACAGGTCGGACAGGTGAACCAGCCCGTCGATGCCGGCCGCCAGGCCGACGAACACGCCGAAGTCGGTGATCGACTTGACCGGGCCGGTGACGCGGTCGCCGCGCTGCACCGTGGTGGAGAACTCCTCCCACGGGTTGGCCTTGCACTGCTTCATGCCGAGCGAGATGCGGCGCTTGTCCTCGTCGATCTCGAGGATCATGACCTCGACCTCCTCGCCGAGCGTGACCGTCTTCGACGGGGCGACGTTCTTGTTCGTCCAGTCCATCTCCGAGACGTGCACCAGGCCCTCGATGCCCGGCTCGATCTCGACGAAGGCGCCGTAGTCGGCGATGTTGGTCACCTTTCCGAACAGCCGCGTGCCCTGCGGGTAGCGGCGCGAGACGCCGTGCCAAGGGTCGTCGCCGAGCTGCTTGATGCCGAGCGAGACGCGATTCTTCTCGGCGTCGAACTTCAGCACCTTGGCGTCGAGCTCCTGGCCCACCTGCACGACTTCCGTCGGGTGGCGGACACGGCGCCACGCCATGTCGGTGATGTGCAGCAGACCGTCGATGCCGCCGAGGTCGACGAACGCGCCGTACTCGGTGATGTTCTTGACGACGCCATGGACGATCGCGCCTTCGCGCAGCGTCTCCATCAGCTTGGCACGCTCTTCGCCCATCGACGCCTCGACCACGGCACGGCGCGACAGCACGACGTTGTTGCGCTTGCGGTCGAGCTTGATGACCTTGAACTCCATCGTCTTGCCCTCGAACGGCGTCATGTCCTTGACGGGACGCGTGTCGAGAAGGGAGCCGGGGAGGAAGGCGCGGATGCCGTTGACGAGGACGGTGAGGCCGCCCTTGACCTTGCCGTTGACGGTGCCGGTCACGAACTCGCCCGACTCGAGCGAGTTCTCGAGCGACAGCCACGACGCGAGTCGCTTGGCCTTGTCGCGCGACAGGATGGTGTCGCCGTAGCCGTTCTCGACCGCGTCGATGGCGACCGAGACGAAATCGCCAGGCTGGACCTCGAGCTCGCCGATGTCGTTCTTGAACTCTTCGATCGGAACGTAGGCTTCGGACTTCAGGCCGGCGTTGACGACGACGAAGTTGTGCTCGACGCGGACCACCTCGGCGGTGATGACCTCGCCGGACCGCATCTCGGCCTTCTTGAGCGAATCCTCGAACATCGCCGCGAATGAATCGGGCGCAGGGGTGGAGGACGGACGCGTGGCGACTGCTGCTTCAGACATGTGTGATGGGACTCTTGCGACGGGGCGCGTGGAGCGCGGCCGCGGGTTGGGTTGAACAAGACCGGCGCTTCGGTGTACCGGATAAGGGTACGAGGCGGGAAAGCGACGGCGACGCTTAGACCTTGCCGGCGACGCGGTGCGACCCGCGACGATCAGAAAGGCCGGCGCTCCTGCCAGGCATTGAGGACGACATCGACCGAGGATTCGATCGACAGCGCCGAGTTGTCCAGCATGAGCGCACCTTCGGCCGGCTTCAAGGGCGAGACGCTGCGCTGCTTGTCGCGGGCGTCGCGCGCTTCCAGGTCAGCGCGAAGACCGTCGATGTTAGCGGGAATTCCCTTTGAAATCAATTGCTTGAACCGCCGCGCCGCGCGCTCGGCCGCGCTCGCGGTGAGGAAGACCTTGAGCGCCGCGTCGGGGAATACGACGCTGCCCATGTCGCGGCCGTCGGCGACGAGGCCGGGCAGGGCGCGGAACGCGATCTGACGGCCGAGCAGGGCGGCGCGCACCGAGGGCCACGCCGAGATGCGCGACGCCATGGCGCCGACGTGTTCGAGGCGCAGCGCCTCCGTGACATCGCGCCCGGCGAGCTGCGCGCGCCCGCCCTCGAAGTGCAGGTCGATCGACGCGCTCAGCGCGGCAAGCGCGGCGTGGTCCTCAGCCGGGATGCCGGCGTCGATCGCCGCGAGCGCCGCGGCGCGGTAGACGGCGCCCGAGTCGAGCAGCCGGTAGCCGAGCGCTCGCGCCACGGCAGCGGCAAGGGTGCCCTTGCCCGACGCGGTTGGCCCGTCGATCGCCAGCACGGGGATCGACGCCATCGACGTCGACGCGACCGAGAACAGCGCCTCGAAGTGGTCCGGCCACGTCTTGGCGACGCATCCCGGATCGCGGATCCGGATCGGCACCGCGCCGTCGGGAGCGGCGACGGCGTTGAATGCCGCCACCGACATCGCCATCGCCATGCGGTGGTCGTCGTAGGTGTCGAAGGCGGCAGCGCTCCAGGTCTCCGGCGGCGCGATCTCGAGGAAGTCGGCTCCTTCGGCGACCTTGGCACCGCAGCGCCGCAATTCCGTCGCCATCGCCGCCAGCCGGTCGGTCTCCTTGACGCGCCAGCTGGCGATGTTCGACAGACGTGAGGGACCATCGGCGTAGAGCGCGAGCGCGGCGAGCGTCATCGCCGCGTCGGGCATGGCGTTGGCGTCGATCGAAATCGGTGCGAGCGGCATGCGCCCGCGCGAGACGACGACGTGGTCTTCACCGAACGTCACGTT
>JBBSPY010000224.1:0-5690 GCA_038258415.1 Burkholderiales bacterium | reverse complement strand
GAACAGGAAGGCGCCGACCTCGACCACGTCGGCGAGGGTTGCGCCCTCGGTCTCGAGGATGTCGCGGATATGGTCGAGGACGGCACGCGTCTGCTCGGCGACGTCGAACGTGGCGGTGCCCATCGGGTCGACCGTCGCGCCGGCGATGGTGTTGTCGGCGCGGCGCGAGCTCGTGCCAGAGACGAACAGGAAGTCGCCGGCCCGGCGCACGTGCGGGTAGCGGCCGCGAGGCGTGGCCTTGCCTGAGACGACGCCGCTCACGACGCCGCCTTCCGCTCGACGGCGGCCGGCATCGAGAAGCCGACACGGCCGAGCCGCTGCATGTCGAGCCGCACCGAGACGCCGGGCGAAAGCGCCGCGGCGGCCGTCGCGCCGCCGGCCATCACGAGGCTGCCGGCGGGCAGCGTCTCGCCGGCCGCGGCGACGAGCCGCGCCGCCGCGCACAGCGAGCGCAGCGGGTGGCCGAGGATGGATGCGGTCGTGCCGATCTCGACCGCTCGGCCGTCGATCTCCATCACGAGGCCGAGGTTGGAGAGATCGACGTCGGGCGTGTGCCAGGCGCCGACCACCAGGCCGGACGACGACGCGTTGTCTGCGATCACGTCGGCGAGCGAGAACTTGAAGTTCTCGTAGCGCGAATCGATGATCTCGAGTGCCGGCGCGACCGCTTCCACCGCCGCCATCGCCTGCAGCGGGGTCACGTTGCCGGCGAGCTCGTGCTTGAGCAGGAAGCAGACCTCGGGCTCGACGCGCGGGTGGATGTGGTGGATCGCATCGACGCCGCCGTCCTCGACGAGCATGTCGCTCGTGAGGCGTCCCCAGATCAGGTCGGAGAGGCCCATCTGCTGCATCTTGGCTCGGCTGGTGAAACCCATCTTCATGCCGATGCGCTTCGCCCCGCGGCCGATGCGGCGGTCGATCAGGGCGCGCTGCACGTCGTAGGCGTCACTCACCGAGAACGAAGCACCGGGTTCGGTCTGCGGGGTGGCGCGCGCGCTCGTCGCGGCGTCGTCGAGTCGGACGGCGAGCCGGGCGATGCGGTCGGGTGTGAACACGCTCATGTCTGCTGCTCCTTGCGGCCGAACACCGCGCGCACGCTGCCGAGGCCTTCGATGCGCGCCTCGAACACGTCGCCCGGATCGGCGCCGACCATCGGCCCGAGCGCGCCGGTGAGCACCGTGTCGCCGGCCCGAAGCGGCAGGCCGCGCCTGGCCATCGTCCGCGCCAGCCAGACCGCCGCGTTGAGGGGATGACCGAGGCACGCCGCGCCGGCGCCGAACGAAACCGGCTCGCCGCGCCGCTCCATGACCATGCCGGCCAGGCGCAGGTCGAGACCGTCGAGCTTCATCGGCGTCGTGCCGAGCACGAACCGGCTCGCCGAGGCGTTGTCGGCGATGGTGTCGACGATGCGGATGTCCCATTTCGCGATGCGGCTGCCGACGACCTCGATCGCCGGCAGCGCGTACGCGACGGCACCGATCAGCTCGGGAATGCCGATCCGCTCCGCGTCGCAGAGGTCGCGTTCGAGCACAAGCGCGACCTCGGCCTCGCAGCGCGGCTGCTGCAGATGCCGCCACGGCATCTCTTCGCCATCGCCGCTACCCATGTCGGCGAACAGCATGCCGAAGTCGGGCTGGTCGACGCCGAGCTGCTTCTGCACCGACTTCGAAGTCAGACCGATCTTGCAGCCGGCGACTCGCCGGCCCGCCTCGATCCAGTGCTCGGTGTTGGCCCGCTGCACCGCATAGGCGGCCTCGACGTCGCCTTCGGGCAGACGCGTGCGGACCGGTGCGAGGTAGTCGCCGCCGTCGTAGGCCTCGCGCAGCTCGCGCGCCACCTCGGCGATGAGTTCGGCGCTCATGGCGTCACCGCCGTCGTCATGGAAGACGAGGCGGTCTCGTCGGGGTCGATGCGAATGCACACGTTGGTGATCTCCGAATAGAAGTTCATCGAATGGACGCCGCCCTCGCGGCCGATGCCGCTCCAGCCGGCGCCGCCGAAGGGCGAGCGCAGGTCGCGCAGGAACCATGAGTTGACCCACGCGAGGCCGACGCGCATCGCCGGGGCGACGCGGTGCGCGCGGGCCAGGTTCGTCGTCCAGATCGACGCCGCGAGGCCGTACTCGGTGTCGTTGGCGCGCGCGATGACCTCGGCTTCGGTGTCGAACGGCGAGAGGTGGCAGATCGGCCCGAACACCTCCTCGCGGTTGCAGCGCGCGTCGTCGGAGAGGCCTTCGACGATCGTCGGCTCGACCCAGTAGCCGTCGTCGCGCGCGTCGCCGAAGCGCGGCACGCCGCCACCGCACAGCACCTTCGCGCCTTCGTCACGCGCCAGCGCGTAGTACGAGAGCACCTTGTCGCGGTGCTCGGCGGAGATGAGCGGGCCGGTGGTCGTGCCTTCGTCGTTCGGGCGCCCGAGCCTCAGCGCCCTGGCTCGCGCCACGAGGGCGGCCTTGAAGCGCTCGTAGATCGGCCGTTCGACGTAGACCCGCTCGGTGCACAGGCACACCTGGCCGGTGTTGAGGAAAACGGCCCGCGTCATCCCTTCGACGGTCTTGTCGAAATCACAGTCGGCAAAGACGATGGCGGCGTTCTTGCCTCCCAGCTCGAACGACACCGGCCGCACGTGCTCGGCGGCCGCCTTCATGATCGTCGAGCCGGTGCGCGATTCGCCGGTGAAGGTGATCGCATCGATGCCCGGGTGCGTGGCGATGAACTCGCCTGCGGAGTCGGGGCCGAAGCCGTGCACGAGGTTGAATACGCCGTCGGGCACGCCCGCGGCCTGCATCGCCTCCGCCAGCAGCGTCGCGGTGCCCGGAGTCTCCTCCGAAGGCTTGGCGACGACGACGTTGCCGCAGGCGAGCGCCGGCGCGACCTTCCACGTGAGCAGCAGCAGTGGCAGGTTCCACGGCGAGATCACCGCGACGACGCCGAGCGGCTTGCGCACCGCCAGGTTCAGGGCATGCGCGCCGCCGGGAAGGTCGGTCTGCCACGACTCGGTGGGCATCGTCTTCGCGAAGTCGGCGAAGGCGCGGAAGTTCGCGGCACCGCGCGGAATGTCGACCGTCGACGCCATCGACCGGGGCTTGCCGGTGTCTTCCATCTCGGCGGCGAGGAAGTCGTCGAGGCGGCGCTCGATCTCGTCGGCGACCTTGTGCAGCAGCACCGCACGCTCGCCGACGTTCATGCGACCCCACGGCCCGGCGAGGGCCCGCCGGGCGGCCGCGACCGCCGCGTCGACCGTTTCACGGTCGGCCTCGTGCACGGTGGCGACGATGCGGCCGTCGGTCGGGTCGCGATCGGGGAAGGTGCGGGCGCTCTCGCGCCAGGTGCCGTCGACGTGGTTGCGGTAGTGCTTCATGGGATCGGATGCGTGGGGATCAAAGCAGGCGGACGACGGCGGCGCCGGTGCCGTACTGCGGGCCGTAGGCGTAGACCTCGGTACGGCCGAGTCGGCCGCCGAGCGCGCCGAGGGCGAAGGCGAGGTGCTTGAAGCCCATGTCGACCTTGGCCTCGCGCGAGTAGTCGGGGAGCTGCCGCTGCAGCTCCTCGACGTCGCGCTCGACGAGGAGCTTCAGGATGCGGCGGTTCCAGTCGTCGTCGGTCGCGCTGGCGACCGCGTCGTCGGCGAAGGGCCGGTCGTCGCGGAACTCGGTGCCCGAGAGGCCACCGACCGCGAGCACGACGACGCGCTTGCCCTGCGCCGTCGCCTGCGCGGCGGCGAGCTCGCCGAGGGTGCGCGTCTTCGCGGCGTCGTGATAGAGGTTGTTGGCGACGACGAGCGTGGGCACGGCACCATCGGGGTCGGCGAGCGCCGTCGCCGTGAGGGTGCCCGAATCGAGCGGAAAGCCGGCGTAGTCGACCAGCCGCGAGGAGATGCCCGCGCGGTCCGCGGCCTTGACGCAAGCGCGAGCCAGCGACACGTCGCTCTTCAGGTCGAAGCGCACCGCGCCGAGCTCGTGCCAGTTCTCGTCGACGTGCAGGCCGGCCATGCGGGCACGCCCTTGCCAGAGCTGGTCGAGCACGGCGAACCAGCGCGTCGAGTAGACGACGAGCGTGTCGGGCTCGAGCTGCTCGATCTCGCGCGCCACCCGCTGCATGCCGGCGACGAGCTCGGCGTAGCGCGGCTCGTCCTTCTTCAGCAGCAGCAGCGGGCTCGCCGGCACGAGGAAGGCGCCGACCACGCCCGGCTGGTCGACCAGCGCCGCGCGGTCGGCGGCGGCGCTGTCGCCGAGCAACCAGCGCCGCCACTGCGCCATCGCCCCGGGCCCGCGCCGCCTCGCATGCGGAAAGCGCAGGTCGTGGACGACGCCCATCAGCCCGCGCGGCAGCACCAGCATCAGCACGATCGAGAGCACGCCCAGCACCAGCGCGCCCTGCCCCGCCGCGGCGCCGACGATGCGGTCGACGACGATGTAGATCACGGCGCCGACGATCGGCCCCGCGACCGTTCCCATGCCGCCCGCGACGACGACGAAGACGATCGTCGAAGCCCACGAGATCGCGAACGCCGAGGGCGGCGTGATGATCACGACGTCCATGAAGTAGAGACCCGACGCGAGCCCCGTGAGTGCGCCCGAGACGAGGAAGACCGCTGCCTTCACCCGGGCGGTGTCGACGCCGCTCGAACGGGCGGCATCCTCGTCGTCGCGAACCGCGGTGAGCGCAAGGCCGTACGGCGAGCGCATCCAGCGCCAGATGATCGCCGTCGCGACCGCCGCCAGGGCCAGCGCGACGTAGTAGAGCTCGCGCTGCGTCACGCCCGACTTGAGCTGCATGCCGCCGCCAGCGCCGACGACGCGCCAGCTGTTGAAGACGCTCGCCACCGACTCGGCGACCAGCCACGTCGCGATCGCGAAGTACGCCCCCTGCAGGCGCAGCAGCGGCAGCGCGCCGAGGAAGATGAGCAGCAGGATGACGATGCGGCGCACGTAGTGGCTGCCGAACACGTCGGCGCCCGGGCGAATCACGATCAGCGCTTCGTAGGCGATCCACAGCACGACGGCGACGGCGACGCCGATGCGCACCCGCCGCTGGCTGCCGGCCTCGCGCAGCGGCAGGCTGAGCAGCCACGCGAACAGCAGCGAGACGACGCCCGACGCGGGCCATGCGGTCCAGATCGAGGCGGGCGTGTAATAGAACACCATCGCCTGGGCGAAGCCGCCGAGGCCGATGAAGACCTGCTGGCCGAAGCTCAGCAGGCCCGCGTAGCCGGCGAGCAGGTTCCACGCGTGGCCGAGCGTCGCGAAGACGAACACCGAGAACAGCAGGTGCAGCGTGTAGTCGTTGCGGTCGACGGTGGCGGGGAGCAATACCAGGACGACGGCGATCGCGGCCATCCACATCGCGCCGGCCTTGCCGTAGAAGGAGTCGAGGAAGGCCTTCATGCGTGGCGCTTCTGTTCACTCGCGGAGGTGGGCGCCGGGTGGCCGACTCCCTCCATGTCCCCCGACGAGGGCCAGGTATGGCCCTCGTCTCCTCCTTTACTCGCGGGAATCGGCCACCCGGCGCCCACCTCCGCATTCAGCCGCCCGGCGGGGCGCTCGGCGGCTGCAGGAGCGAGCCGGGGGGGGGGGGCGCGGGGCGCCCGCAAGGTCGAGGGGGGGGCCCGACATCGGGGGGGGCGGGGGGCCGGGGGAGCGGCGGGGGGGGCGCGCGCCCGCGCGCGCGCGGGGGCGGCGCGGAGGGAAG
>JBBSPY010000223.1:0-5695 GCA_038258415.1 Burkholderiales bacterium | reverse complement strand
GCGAACGCGCGAAGTGACGGCAGTACCTCCGGGCCCCGGCCACCTTCTGAACGAGGGTCGCACCGCAAAGGCCACCTTTCCCGCAAGGGCTGCAGCAAAAGGCGCCGTGCTCCGGCGCCGAGTCACACCGAGCGCCTCGCCGCACGTGCGATGCCGGATTTAGATCCGGTTCCGCGTCGTGCCGCGTGGCGCGTACAACTTCGTTTCCACCAGCCCGCCGCCCTGATCGCGCCTTGAATTTCGCACTTCGGTGCGCAATTCTGACGACACCACCGGGCGTGACCGTCGCCCGATTGCCGAGGATCCGCATGACCGCCAAGAAGACCGACACCGTTGCCGCCAAACCCGCCGTGAAGGCCACTGCGCCGAAGGCCACGGCCAAGGCCGCCGTCGCGGCGCCGCTCGTTAAGGTCGCTCCCAAGCAGGTGGTCGCCAAGACCGCCACCGGGGCCAAGGCGAAATCGGCGACGGGCAAGGGACCGGCTGGCAAACCTGCCACCGGCAAGGCCAGCGACAAGGGCAAGCTGGCGAACAAGGGCGACGTCGATCTCGGCGACGTCGAGGCGGACATCGAAGGCGAGCCCGAGGCCGTCGACGCTGCGGCGGTGGCCAAGGCCAAGCCGCTGCGCATGAAGGTCAGCCGGGCCAAGGAGCGCGCGCTGATGCGCGAGTTCGGTCTCGACGAGACCCAGCTCACGGAGGAAGAAGTCGCCAAGCGTCGCCAGGAGCTGAAGACGCTCATCAAGATGGGCAAGACGCGGGGTTTCCTGACCCACCAGGAGATCAACGACCACCTGCCCGAGAAGCTCGTCGACCACGAGATCCTCGAGGCGATCGTCTCGATGCTCAACGACATGGGCATCGCCGTCTACGAGCAGGCGCCCGACGCGGCGACGCTGCTGATCGCCGGCGGCGGCGCCACCACGGCGACGGAGGAAGAGGCCGAAGAAGCGGCTGAGGCGGCGTTGTCGACGGTCGACTCGGAGTTCGGCCGGACCACCGACCCGGTGCGCATGTATATGCGCGAGATGGGCACCGTCGAGCTGCTCACGCGCGAGGGCGAGATCGAGATCGCCAAGCGCATCGAGGGCGGCCTGCAGGCGATGATGGTCGCGATCAGCGCCTCGCCCACGACGATCGCCGAGATCCTGGTCTACGCCGACCGCATCGCCTCTGGCGAGATGAAGATCTCCGAGGCCGTCGACGGCTTCGTCTCCGAAGACGAGGCGGACGACTACGTTGCCGAGGAAGACGTCGACTTCTTCGACGAGGAAGACGACGACGACGGCAACGGCGGCTCCAAGGCGCTGACCAAGAAGCTCGAGGAGCTCAGGCTCGCCGCGCTGGTGAAGTTCGAGTCGCTGCGTGGCCACTTCGACCGCATGCGCAAGGCGTTCGAGAGGGACGGCTACCGTTCGCCTGCCTACGACAAGGCGCAGCAGGCGATCTCCGCCGAGCTGATGACGATTCGTTTCACCGTCAAGACGATCGAGAAGCTGTGCGGCCTGCTGCGTTCGCAGGTCGACGACGTGCGGCGCTACGAGCGTGAGCTCCGCAAGATCCTGGTCGACAAATGCGGCATGCCGCAGGAGCACTTCATCAAGTCGTTCCCGCCGAACGCGCTGAACGTCAAGTGGGCCGAGAAGGAAGTCGCCGCGGCGAAGCCCTACAGCGAGATCCTCGAGCGCAACCTGCCGCCGGTGCAGGAGCTGCAGAAAAAGCTCATCGACCAGCAGGCCAGCGCCGTCGTCCCGCTCGAGGACCTCAAGCTCATCAACAGGCGGATGAACGAGGGCGAAAAGGCCAGCCGCGACGCGAAGAAGGAAATGATCGAGGCCAACCTGCGCCTCGTGATCTCGATCGCCAAGAAATACACCAACCGCGGCCTGCAGTTCCTCGACCTGATCCAGGAAGGCAACATCGGCCTGATGAAGGCGGTCGACAAGTTCGAATACCGCCGCGGCTACAAGTTCTCGACCTACGCGACCTGGTGGATCCGTCAGGCGATCACGCGCTCGATCGCCGACCAGGCACGCACCATCCGCATTCCGGTGCACATGATCGAGACGATCAACAAGATGAACCGGCTTTCGCGCCAGCATCTGCAGGAGTTCGGCTTCGAGCCCGACGCGCCGACGCTTGCCGAGAAGATGGAGATCCCGGAAGACAAGATCCGCAAGATCATGAAGATCGCCAAGGAGCCGATCTCCATGGAGACGCCGATCGGCGACGACGACGATTCCCACCTCGGCGATTTCATCGAGGACACCAACAACACGGCGCCGATCGAGGCCGCGATGCAGGCCGGTCTGCGCGATGTGGTGAAGGACATCCTCGACTCGCTGACGCCGCGCGAGGCCAAGGTGCTGCGCATGCGCTTCGGCATCGAGATGAGCACCGACCACACGCTCGAGGAGGTGGGCAAGCAGTTCGACGTGACGCGCGAGCGGATCCGCCAGATCGAGGCCAAGGCGATCCGCAAGCTCAAGCATCCGAGCCGCTCCGACAAGCTGCGCACCTACCTCGACACGCTGTAGCGCACCCGGGCGCGGGCGAGCGGCGATAATCCGCCGCGCCATGACCCAGTTGCTCGAACGAACCGTGCTGTTCGCCGACCTGCGCGGCAGCACCTCGATGTACGAGACGCTCGGCAACGCCGACGCCACCACGGTCGTCACGCAAAGCGTCGCCCTGCTCGCGCGTGTCGTCGCCTTGCACGGCGGCGAGGTGGTGAAGACGCTCGGCGACGGCCTCATGGCCACCTTCGAGACCTGCAGCGCCGGCGTCGCCGCGGCAGACGATATGCACGACGCTCTGGCCCGTGTCGAGTCGCCCACGCAAAGCTCGCCGTCCGAAGGACCACCGACACGGCCGGTGCCGCTGATGCTGCAGGTCGGTCTCGCGCACGGCGAGATCGTCTCGATGTCGGGCGACATCTTCGGCGACGCCGTCAACGTCGCAGCACGGCTGCTCGATCACGCCGGCGACAACGAGACGCTGGCCACCCAGGTCGTCCTCGACGGCGTCGAGGAATGGGAGCGGGCGCGATTTCGCAGCCTCGATCGGATGCAGCTGCGCGGCCGGGTCGAGCCGGTGCATGTGCACCTCCTGGAAGCCCGGCGCTTCAGCGACACCGCCGCCACCGCCTTCGGCGACATGGCGCCGCAGACCGCCGACCCCGAAGGCATCCGCCTCGTCTGGCTCGAACTGAACCGGATCTACGCGGGCACCAGCATGCCGGTCATCCTCGGGCGCAGCCCGCAGGCGACCTACATCATCGACGACACCCGCGTGTCGCGCTCGCATTGCCGCATCGACTGGCACGGCGGGACTTTCCAGCTCGTCGACCTCAGCTACAACGGCACCTACGTCCGCTTCGACAACGACCCGGAGATCATCAGCCTGCGTCGCGGCGCCTGCACGCTGCACGGCAGCGGCGTCATCGGCCTCGGCACGCCGCCCACCGAGCCGATCTGCCCCTGCGTCCGCTTCGAGATCATGCGCTTCGCCGACACGCAGCGGCAGGCGCCGTTCGAGTTCGGCCTCAAGTCCTGAGCGGCCGGACGAAGCCTCCGCGGTCCGATGGCCTTCGTGCCCGAGCCAGCCCACGCGCACGGCGTGGCGTCCAGGAGCGCCGTGCTGCTCTGCAACCTCGGCACGCCCGACGAGGCGACGCCGGCGGCGGTGCGACGCTACCTGGCGGAGTTCCTGTCGGATCCGCGCGTCGTCGAGATCCCGCCGCTGCTGTGGAAGCCGATCCTGCACGGCGTCGTCCTGCGCGTGAGGCCGGCGCGGTCCGCTCGCAAGTACGCCAGCATCTGGACCGCCGACGGCTCTCCGCTCGCCGTATGGACGGCGAAACAGGCGACGATGCTGCGCGGCTATCTCGGCCAGCGCGGCCACGCCGTGCTCGTCCGACACGCGATGCGCTACGGGCGGCCGTCGATCGCGAGCCAGCTCGACGCGTTGCGCGCCGAGGGCGCCGAGCGCATCCTCATTCTCCCGCTCTACCCGCAGTACGCGGCGTCGACGACCGCCAGCGTCGCCGACGCCGTCGCCGACTGGATGAAGGCGCAGCGCAACCTTCCCGAGCTGCGCTTTGTCAGGCACTACCACGACGACCCCGGCTACATCCGCGCCCTCGCCCGTCGTCTCGAGGACCACTGGCTCGTGCACGGGCGACCCGACCGGCTCGTCCTCAGCTTCCACGGCCTGCCCAGGCGTTCGCTGACCCTCGGCGACCCGTACCACTGCGAGTGCCTGAAGACGGGCCGGCTGTTGCGCGAGCGCCTCAAGGTGAGGGAGGAGTTCGTCGTCGTCACGTTCCAGAGTCGCTTCGGCAAGGCCGAGTGGCTGCAGCCTTACACCGAGCCGACGCTGGTCGAGCTTGCGCGCGGCGGCGTCGGCCATGTCGACGTCATGTGTCCCGGGTTCGTGGCCGATTGCCTGGAGACGCTCGAGGAGATCGATCAGGAAGCCCGCGCGGCGTTTCTCGCCGCTGGCGGACGCGAGTTCAACTACGTCAGCTGCCTGAACGACCGCCACGAATGGATCGCCGCTCTCGCCGCGATCAGCCTGCAGCACCTGCAAGGATGGCCGACCGAGGTCGGCACCGACGATTCGGTCGCGCTGGAGGCGCAACGCAACCGCGCGCGGGCCGCCGGCGCCGTCACGTGAGCGCCTTTTGAGCCGCACGAGCCGCGGGTCGCGCGCGTCGTTTGCCACCGCCCGTCGATGACGACAATCCGGGTCCGGCTCGACAAATGGCTCTGGGCCGCCCGCTTTTTCAAGACCAGGTCGCTGGCCGCCGAGGAGATCGCGAAGGGCCGGGTCGAGGTCGACGGGCAGGTCGGCAAGGCGTCGCGCGAGGTCAAGATGGGCGACCGGATCGAGTTCGGGCCAGGTGGCTGGCGCCGTCGGGTCACGGTGACCGGCGTCAGCGCAGTTCGCGGCTCGGCCAGCGTCGCGGCAAAGCTCTTCGAGGAGGATGCCGACAGCATCCGCGCCCGTGAAGCCGCCCTTGCCGCCCGTCGACTGGCGCCGGAGCCGGCGGCCTCGATCGAGGATGGCCGGCCGACCAAGCGCGAGCGGCGTCACCTCGCAGACTGGCAGCGATGGAGCGCCTCGGTCGACGATTGACGCGGTGTCGCTCGATACCCCTTGAAAGCGAAGGGGGACCCCTCAAATCGTCAGGATGACCGACGACAACTCCGATCGCCATGGCACCGATGCCGCTCGCGCGGCCGCTGCCGCCGCAGCGGCCTTCGAGCCTCACCCGACGCAGCCCCCTCACGTCGCCGATTTTTCTGCGGCAGGTGCCGGCCAGACGCCGGAGGACCTTCAGCAGCGCCACTCGGAGCTCGCCGACGCCTTCCTTCGCGCCAAGGCCGAAGCGGAGAACACCCGCCGCCGTGCCGACGACGAAATCGCCAAGGCGCGCAAGTTCGCCGTCGAGGCGTTCGCGGAAAGCCTGCTCCCCGTGAAGGACAGCCTCGAGGCGGCCATCTCGATCCCCGACGCCACGCCCGAGCAGTTGCTCGAGGGCGTCCACGCGACCCTCCGCCAGCTGAGCGCCGCCCTTGGCCGCAACAAGGTGGTCGAAGTCGCGCCCAAGGCGGGCGAGAAGTTCGACCCGCACCGCCACCAGGCCATCAGCGTCGTCCCGGCCGCCGGCCAGGAGCCGGGCAGTGTCGTC
>JBBSPY010000222.1:0-5741 GCA_038258415.1 Burkholderiales bacterium | reverse complement strand
TCTCCCGCGTAGATCTCCATCCAGTGAATCTTCTTCTTGCCGCCGTAGGCCTTGGCAACCGCCGCGTCGACGACCTTGATCATCACCGGCGTGATGTCGGCTCCGATTCCGTCGCCCTCGATGAAGGGGATGATCGGCTGGTCGGGAACGGTGAGCGAGTTGTCGGCGTTGACGGTGATCTTCTGCCCGCCCTCGGGCACCTTGACGTGCTGATACATGAAAATGCCTTCTACCGCGGTGGGCGGTGGATGATGTGATGGTCGACCGACGATTCTAGGATGGACGCATGAGCAAGACCCTCTCGGGAGCCACCGTCGCCGCCGTGCTGGCGGTGCTGGTGCTGCCTCTCGCCGCATCGGCCCAGCAGCCGCAGGCCTTGCCCAGGGTCAGGCTCAACGCCGGCATCCACATCATCGACGCGCAACTGGCGCGTACGCCCGAGCAGCGTGAGGTCGGCCTGATGTTCAGGCCGACCATGCCCGCCAACGAAGGCATGCTGTTCGCCTTCGAGCGAGCGGGTCAGCAGTGCTTCTGGATGAAGAACACGCTGATCCCGCTGCAGGCCGCGTTCGTCGCCGATGACGGTGCCATCGTCAACGTCGTCGACATGGCGCCGCAGACGCTCGACGGGCACTGCTCGGAAAAACCCGTGCGCTACGTGCTCGAGATGAACGCCGGCTGGTTCTCCCGGCGCGGCCTCAAACCCGGCTCGAAGATCAGGGGACTGCCACCGCAACCCTGACCGGAGGTCCGCTCAGGCGAAGTTCTTCGCCGCGAAATCCCAGTTGACGAGCTTGTCGAGGAACGCGTCGGCGAACTTCGGCCGCGCGTTGCGGTGGTCGATGTAATAGGCGTGTTCCCACACGTCGAGCGTCAGCACCGGTTTGTCTGAGGTGGTGATCGGCGTCCCGGCAGGGCCCATGTTGACGATGTCGACGCTGCCGTCGCCTTTCTTCACCAGCCAGGTCCAGCCCGAGCCGAAGTTGCCCACAGCGCTCTTGGTGAACGCTTCCTTGAACTTGTCGTAGCCGCTCCACTTCGACTTGATCGCCGCGGCCAGCGCGCCGCTCGGCTCGCCGCCGCCGCTCGGCTTCATGCAATTCCAGAAGAAGGTGTGGTTCCAGGTCTGCGCGGCGTTGTTGTAGATGCCGCCGGTCGACTTCTTGACGATGTCCTCGAGTTCCATCGACTCGAACTCGGTTCCCTTTTGCAATTCGTTGAGCTTGTCGACGTAGGCCTTGTGGTGCTTGCCGTAGTGATATTCGAATGTTTCCTTGCTCATGGTCGGCGCGAGCGCGTCCATGGCGTAGGGCAGCGGCGGGAGTTTGTGTTCCATGGCGATCCTCTTGGGTGTTGTCGGTTGTCTCTGTGCGTGGCACTCAGATTGTAGGGAGGCCATTGATGCGGCACATCGCGTGCCCACGCAACCCACGTCGTCGGTTCGGGTCAGCGCAGCGCGACCGAATCGACAGTGAGGAGCGCATCGCCGTCGGCCAGCGCGGCCGAGACGCGCTCGCCACTCCGCAACTCAGATGCCGACGTGACGGCGCGGCCCGACGGGTCTCGCAGCAGTGCGTAGCCACGCGCGAGGGTCCGTCTTGGGTCGACTGCGGCAAGCCGCCATTGCACCGCGTCCAGGCCGCGCTGCAGGTCGACGATCCGGCGATGCGTCGCCGTCGCTAGGCGCTGCTCGACGAGGTCGGTCGCGTGACGCTGGCGTTGCAGCGTGGCGGCCGGAGACGCGAGCCGCGCGGCAGCCCGATCGACCCGCTGCTGCTGGCGTTCGGTCGCGTCGCGCATCGTTCGCCGCAGCGCCGCCGCGAACGTGTCGAGATCGGCCATCGCGTCCGACGTCGGGCGGGCGACGATCTCGGCCGCGGCGGTTGGCGTCGGGGCACGCAGGTCGGCGGCAAGGTCGACGAGCGTCACGTCGGTCTCATGCCCCACGCCGCTCAGGATCGGAATCGGCGACGCCTTGACCGCCCGGACGACGCGTTCATCGTTGAAGGACCACAGATCCTCGAGCGATCCGCCGCCACGGCAGACGAGCAGAACCTCGCAGGCGCCATGACGCGCGGCCGCGTCGATCGCTGCGCACAGCGCGTCTGGTGCATCGGGCCCCTGCACCAGACTCGGGTAGACGAAGAGCTGCAGGCGTGGCGCTCGACGGGCCAGGGCGGTCGCGATGTCGTGCAGCGCAGCAGCAGCCAGCGACGTGACCACGCCGACCACCGCAGGATGGAGCGGCAACGGACGGCGTGTCGTCGCATCGAACAGCCCTTCGGCCTCGAGGCGCGCCTTGACGACGAGATACCGTTCGTAGAGCGCCCCCGCGCCACTGCGGCGCGCCGCCTCGACGACGAGCTGCAGTTCGCCGCGCGGCTCGTAGACGGCGACGCGTCCCCGCACCTCCACGGCATCGCCTTCGGCGGGAACGAATGCCGACAGCTGCGTCGCACGACGAAACATCGCACAACGGATCGCGGCGCCGCCGTCCGGATCCTTGAGGTTGAAGTAGCAGTGACCGCTCGCCGAGCGCGAGAACGAGGCCACGTCGCCTCGCACCGTGCAGCTCGAGAAGCCCGCATGCACCGCATCGCCGATCGCGTGCACCAGCGCCGACACGCTCCAGACGCCGAGCGCCGAGCCGTCGTCGCGCCGCGACGCTGGTGCATCGAAGAGCGAAGCCGTCACCGGGTCGGCCGGGTCATGGGGTGGCGCTGCTGAAATTCACGGCAATCCGTCGGATGCCGCGCCGTTGCTGCCTTCGCGGCGCGTCGGAGCGGGTTGTCCACATGCTTGTGCACGGTTGCGGTGGAAGACTTCGTGGCGTCGCACGCCATAATCAGCCCGCACCGCACATGCCTGCGCCAAGAGTTGCGCCGCAGGGCGCCGGAGACAGCACCCGACACGGGTCGCTACCTGAAAGGGCCATCGTTGCTTTCGATCATACAAGCGGCCGGTTGGCCGATCTGGCCTCTCGTCCTCTGCTCCATCGCGGCCCTCGCCCTGATCATCGAACGCATCGTCAGCCTGCGACGGCCCCGCGTGGCGCCGCCCCGCCTGCTCGACGAGGTCATCTCGGTCACGCGCAGCCACCTGCCCACACCCGACATCGTCGCCAAGCTTGCCGACAGTTCGGTGCTCGGCACGGTGCTCGCGTCCGGGCTGCGCGCCGTCGTCGCCGATCCGCGGCTCAACGAGGGGGCGCTCCGCAACGCGTTCGAGAGCGCCGGCCGCGCCGCGGTTCACCGCCTCGAGCGCTACCTGAACACGCTCGGCACGATCGCTTCGGCTGCCCCGCTGCTCGGCCTGATGGGAACGGTGATCGGCATGATCGAGATCTTCGGCTCGCAGGCACCCGGCGGCGGCAACCCGACGATGCTCGCGCACGGCATCTCGGTGGCCCTCTACAACACCGCATTCGGGTTGATGATCGCGATCCCGTCGCTGATGGCCTACCGCTACTTCCGCGGCCTCGTCGACGCCTACACGCTCGACATGGAGCAGGCGTCGGATCGCATGATTCCGCACCTCATGCGATTCGCCGTCAGGCCCGACCGCTTCGCGCCGACCGAGCCGTGAACTTCCGCAGGCCCCGTCCCGAGGAACCGGAGATCAACCTGATCCCGTTCATCGACGTCCTGCTCGTCGTCCTCATCTTCCTGATGTTGTCCACCACCTACTCGAAGTTCACCGAGCTGCAGGTGACGCTGCCGGTGGCCGACTCCGACCAGATGCGCGACAAGCCGAACGAGATCATCGTCTCGATCGCCGCCGACGGCCGCTACGCCGTCAACCGCAAGCCCGTCGACGGGCGCAGCGTCGAAGCGCTGGCGAGCGAGCTCGCCGCGGCCGCGGCCGGCTCGAACGAGAAGGTGCTCATCATCTCCGCCGACGCCACCGCCGCGCACCAGAGCGTGATCAACGTGATGGACGCGGCGCGCCGCGTCGGCCTCGGTCGGCTGACGTTCGCGACGCAGTCGTCGACCGCGGCCGGCCGCTGACCCTGGCTCGATCGCCAGCCGGCCGATGGCGACGATGCCGAGGCGATGCGCCGATCGGCTCGCTGTCCGACTGCAGCGCGTCTGGATGGAACGCGGTGGCGCAAGCGATGCCCTGCTGCCGCTGTCCTGGATCTACGGCGGGGTGGTGGCGCTGCGCCGTGCTTCGTTCAGGCGCGGCTGGCGAGCGGTGTACCGGTTGCCGGCGCGCGTCGTCGTCGTCGGCAACCTGATCGTCGGCGGCGCCGGCAAGACGCCGGCGGTGATCGCGGTGGTCGACATCCTTCGTTCCGCGGGCCGAAGACCCGGCATCGTCTCGCGTGGCTACGGTCGCCTGAGCGACGACGATGTCGTCGAGGTGGAAGCGACGACCGACCCGCAACGCGCCGGCGACGAGCCCGTCGTGCTGCGGCGGCGAACCGGCGTGCCGGTGTTCGTCGCAGCCGATCGCGTGTCGGCCGCGCATGCGCTGCTGCAGGCCCATCCGGAGGTCGACGTGATCGTCGCCGACGACGGTCTCCAGCACCTCGCCCTCGGTCGCGACGTCGAGGTCGTCGTCTTCGACGAGCGCGGCCTGGGCAACGGCCGGATGCTGCCCGCCGGGGCGCTGCGGGAGCCGGCGGCGCCGGGCGGAGACCCGCCGGGCACCGACGCCGCCGCGATGCCGGCCCGCCTCGTCCTCTACAACGCACCGGCGCCCACGACGCCGCTGCCCGGCCACACCTCGCGACGCGAGCTCGCCGGCGTCGCGTCGCTCGACGACTGGCGAGCCGGCACGGCGCCGTCGCTCGCGGCGATGACGGCGCTGTGCGGACGTCCCGTCGTGGCCGTCGCCGGGGTTGCGCGTCCGGCGCGCTTCTTCGCGATGCTTCGCGACGTCGGCCTCGACATCGTCGAGATGCCGCTGCCCGACCATCATGCCTTCGCCACGATGCCGTGGCCGAGCACCGCCGGCGACGTCGTCCTCACGGAGAAGGATGCGGTGAAGATCGACCCGACACGACGCATCAACACCCGCGTCTGGGTCGCGACGCTAGACTTCGTTCCCGATCCGGCGTTCGCCGCGGCGCTGCTCGAGGCGCTCGGCGACCGCGACGAACCGCCTTCCGCACCGGCCGCACTCCCGCATGGAAACCCGCCTGCTTGACCTGCTCGTCTGCCCGCTGTGCAAGGGCCCGCTGCAGCACTGGCGGCCGCCCGAGCAGGAGCGCATCGAGCTCGTCTGCCTCGCCGACGGTCTCGCCTTTCCGGTCCGCGACGGCATTCCCGTGCTGCTGGAAAGCGAGGCGCGTGCGATCGAGGGTCGCACGCCGGCTGCGTCGGCACCCTGAGCAGCGTGGGTTTCCACGTTCTCGTTCCGGCCCGGCTCGGGTCGACGCGATTGCCGCGCAAACCCCTGGCCGACATCGGCGGCGTTCCGATGGTCGTTCGCGTGGCCCGCCAGGCAGAGCGCTCCTCAGCCGCCGACGTGACCGTCGCCGCCGACCACCCGGACATCGTCGCAGCCTGCCGCGAGCACGGCATCGCCGCGGTGCTCACCGATCCGGCGCATCCGACCGGCAGCGACCGCCTCGCCGAGGCCTGCGCTGCCCTCGGGCTGGCCGATGCGGCGATCGTCGTCAACGTCCAGGGTGACGAACCGCTGATCGAGCCGTCGCTGATCGACGCGTGCGCGCGCGCGCTGGGCGAAGACGCCACCGCGGTCGCGTCGACCGCCGCCTATCCGATCCGCGATCC
>JBBSPY010000221.1:0-5821 GCA_038258415.1 Burkholderiales bacterium | reverse complement strand
TTCGATCGGTGGCCGCATCGCGTGGACGTTCGCGGCGCGGCATCCCGAGCGCGTCGACAAGCTCGTGCTCGTCGCGCCCGACGGTTTCGCGAGCCCGGGCTTCGAATACGGCAAGGCGCCGGCGGTGCCGGGTTGGCTCGGGGTCATGCGCCACGCATTGCCGAAGGCGCTGCTGACCATGAACCTGAAGCCCGCGTACGCGAACCCCGCCACGCTCACCGACGCGCTGACCGACCGCTACTTCGACCTGATGCGCGCCCCCGGTGCCCGCCAGGCGATGCTCGACCGCATGCGGCAGACGGTGCTCGTCGACCCGCGGCCGCTGCTCGCGTCGATTCGCGCGCCGACGCTGCTCGTCTGGGGCGAGCGCGACGCCATGATTCCGTTCGAGAACGCGGCCGACTACCGCAAGGCGATGCCCGATGTGCGCCTCGTGTCGTTTGCCGCGGCAGGGCATCTGCCGCAGGAAGAAGCGGCCGCCGCGTCGCTCGCCGCCGTCGAGGCGTTTCTCACTGAGGGCGCATCACCGCCGCAGCACGGCCGCGGCAACGCGCCATAGGCTGGTCTCAGTCGACGGCGACGTCGACCCGAAGCAGGTCCTCGGCGACGCGCTCGGGCGACTTCGCTCGCACGTCCTCGAGGAGCGAGAGCTCGTGCGAGAGGTCGAGCGCCTGCTCGGCCGTGAGCCGCGGGTTCAGGCCGACGAGACGGCGGGAGCAGCGAGCGCACCAGTCGATCGTCGAGCGAACGTACTCGGCGCCGTCCTGGCACCAGCGGGACGGTTGGGTTTCGGTTTGATCGAAGGCGAGCTGCATGATGGGCGGTCTCCTGGACGCGGCGATGCGGAGACGGCCTCCGCGATGGCGTCAGTGTTGCGCGTCGGGCCACGCAACTCCACCGTCGCGGCGACCGCCGGTCGTGCGCGACCTGCAACATTCGGCCGCGCCGTGACGGGATCGACGCGGTTCAGCGTTTTGTTCGTCGAGGCAGACGAACGGCGAATTCGGTGCGGCCGCCGGACGACCGGGCATCGACCGTTCCGCCGTGCGCGGCGACGATCTGGGCGACGATGTAAAGGCCGATGCCGAGACCGTCTCCGGAGTGACCTCGCTCCCGGCCCTTGCGAAACGGATCGAACACGAACTCGATCGCCTCGGCGGCGATCGTTCCGGCGTTGACCACCGTGAGAACGACCTCGTCGGCGCCGCCGCCGTCGACCTCGATGTCGATCGCCGTGCCGACATCGCCATGCCGCACGGCGTTGCCGATGAGGTTGCCGGCGACCTGGGCGATGCGGTCCTCGTCCCACTCACCCGAGGTGTCGCCGTGGGCGCGCCATTCGATCGCGCGGTCGGGCGCAGCGGCCCGCTGCTCCTCGACCACACGCTCGACCAGCGGCGCGAGATCGCCGGGCGCGGGGGTGACGGGGATGCCGCCGCCGAGCCTGGCTCGCGTGAGGTCGAGCATGTCCTCGATCAGGCGGCTCATTCGCTTGCCGCTCGAGACCAGCCGCGTGGCGGCCTGCTTCGTCGGCTCGTCCGCGGCGCGCTTCTGGATCACCATCGCCGACATCATCATCGCCGACAGCGGGCCGCGCAGATCGTGGCCGAGGATGCCGGTGAACATCTCGTTGAAGCGCAGCGTGGCGGTGCGCTCGGCGAGTTGCTCGGCCAGGCGTTGCCGGGTGCGGTACAGATCGAAGAACACCTGCGCCTTGTTGCGAAGCACGCGCGACTCGATCGGCTTGTGCAGGAAGTCGACCGCGCCGCTGTCGTAGCCGCGAAAGACACGGTGCCGGTCGTGCTCGCCGGCGGTGACGAAGATGATCGGCACCTGCCGCGTGCGCTCGCTGCCGCGCATCAGCTCGGCGAGCTCGAAGCCGTCCATACCCGGCATCTGCACGTCGACGAGCGCGAGCGCGACGTCGTGGACGAGCAGCAGCTCGAGCGCCTCGGGGCCTGAGCGCGCCTGCAGGGTCTCGACGGTCGGCGATGCAAGGAGCGCGGAGAGGGCGAGCAGGTTCTCGTCGCGGTCGTCGACGAGGAGGCAGCGAACGGGGCGGTTGCTCATGTGGCGGTGGAGGTCGGCCGATCGGCGAGTGCAGGCAGCCGGGCGCCCGCGCCGAGCGAACGCAGCAGGGCTGCGATCCCGTCGATCGTGAGCACGCGTTCGGCGTCGACGGCCTCGAGCGCCGACTCGGGCATCACCGCGGCCTCGGCGCTGTCGGGGCGCTGCACGACGCTGGCGCCGCCCGCCCGATGCACGGCGGCAAGGCCGGCAGCGCCATCGCGGTTCCAGCCGGTGAGGATGATGCCGAGGAGGCGCTCGCGGTAGACGTCGGCCGCGGACTCGAACAGCACGTCGATCGAAGGCCGCGACCAGTGCACCGGGTCGTCGACCGACAGCGCCACCCGCGGGCCACGGTCGACCAGCAGGTGGTAGTCGGACGGTGCCACGATGACCATCGGCGGCTCGACCGCCATCTTGTCGACCGCCTCGACGACCGGCAGCGCGCACACCGGCGCGAAGATGTCGGCGAGCAGGCTCGGCATGTTGCGCGGGACATGGATGACCACGAAGACGACCGCGGCGAGCCCGGGCGGCAGCGCAGGGAGCAGCTGCAGGAGCGCGTCGACACCGCCCGCCGATGCGCCGATCACGATCGCGTCGAGCTGTCGCGGGCCGGCACTCGTCGTCATGCGTCGCCCCGCCTCTGGTAGATGCGCTCGTCGCGTTCGAGTTCGTCGAACGCGTCGACGTGGGCCGAGAAGCGGATCGACTCCTTCGCGCCGATGCCGAGGAAGCCGCGCCTGCACAGTGCCTCGCGGAACAGGCCGACGGCGCGGTCCTGGAGCACGCGGTCGAAGTAGATCAGCACGTTGCGGCACGACACGAGCTGCACCTCGGCGAACACCGAGTCGGTCGCCAGGCTGTGGTCGGAGAACACGATGTTCCGGCGCAGCGTCTTGTCGAACACGGCATTGCCGTAGGCCGCCGTGTAGTACGACGACAGCGACGTCGTCGCCCCCGAGCGGCGGTGGTTCTCGGTGAAGCCGGGCAGGCGTTCGAGCTCGTAGACGCCAGCCTCGGCGCGGCGCAGCGCCTGCGCGTTGATGTCGGTGGCGTAGATGAGCGTTCGCGACAGCAGGCCTTCCTCGTGCAGCAGGATCGCGAGCGAGTACACCTCCTCGCCGGCGCTGCATCCGGCGACCCAGACCTTCAGCGACGGGTACGTGCGCAGCACCGGCACGACCGTCTCGCGCAGGGCCTTGAAATAGGGAGGGTCGCGAAACATCTCGCTGACCTGCACGGTGAGGAACTCGAGCAGCGCCGCGAACAGCGGCGGCTCATGAAGGAGGCGATCCTGCAGCTGCGACAGCGTCTTGCATCCGAAGCGCACCATCGCCACGGCCAGCCGGCGCTTCAGCGAGGCGCGCGCGTAGCCGCGGAAGTCGTAGTGGTAGCGGCGGTAGATCGCCTCGACGACGAGCTCGACCTCGATGTCCAGGGCCGGCGGCGCGGCGAGGGCACCCGTCTCCGGCGCGGCGACCGCCCGGTTCATGCCGCGAGCCACACCCGAGCGAGCGAAAGCAGCTTGTCGACGTCGAGCGGCTTGGCGATGTAGTCGCTGGCGCCGGCGTCGATGCACTTCTGCTGGTCGTCGCGCATCGCCTTGGCGGTCAGGGCGATGATCGGCAGCCGTCGCCACTGCGGTCGTGCGCGGATCTCGCGCATCGCCGTGTAGCCGTCCATCTCCGGCATCATGATGTCCATCAGCACGAGCTCGATCGGCTCGTCGGCCTGGCCGGCTCGCTCGAGGGCGGCGATGCCTTCGCGGCCGTTGCGCGCGATCGTCACGACGGCACCCCGGGGCTCGAGCACGCTGGTCAGCGCGAAGACGTTGCGCACGTCGTCCTCGACGACCAGGATGCGACGCCCCTCGAACGCCTGCTCGCGGTCTCGCGCGCTGCGCAGCAGCCGCTGGCTCTCGGCCGGCAGTTCGCTCTCCACCTGGTGCAGGAAGAGCGTCACCTCGTCGAGCAGCCGTTCGGGCGAACGCGCCCCCTTGACGATGATCGACTTCGAATGGCGGCGCAACCGCTGCTCCTCGTCGCGGGTCAGCGTGCGGCCGGTGTAGACGATCACCGGCGGGAAGCCGTGCGCGTCGTCCTCGGCCATCTTCTCGAGCAGCTCGTAGCCCGTCAGGTCGGGCAGGTTGAGGTCCATCACGACGCAGTCGAAGGTCCGCGCCCGCAGTTGCACCAGCGCTTCCGCGGCGGTGGCGGCGCTGACGATCTCGACCTTGTCGTTGTCGAGCAGATCGACGAGGCTGTCTCGCTGCCGCGGGTCGTCCTCGACGACGAGGACCCGCCCCTGGCCGCGGCTGGAGAAGCGCGCCTCGAGCTTGCGCATGGCCTCGATGAGCTGCTGCCGCTCGACCGGCTTGATCGCATAGCCGATCGCGCCGAGTTCGAGCGCCTCGTGCGAAAAGTCGGAGGCCGAAGCGACGTGGACCGGAATGTGCCGGGTGCGCGCGTCGCGCTTGAGCTGCTCGAGCACGCCCAGGCCGGAGTGGTCGGGCAGCTGCATGTCGAGGACGATCGCGCTGGGCTGGAACTCGGCCGCCGCCTCGAGCCCTTCGTCGGCGGTTTCGGCGACGATGCACTGGAAGTCCATCTCGTGCGCCACGTCGCGAAGGATTCCGGAGAACGCCGGATCGTCCTCGATGACGAGGATCAGGCGGCGGTCGGTGCGGAGGTGCTCGCGGTCGTCGTCGGGGCGCGGCGCGGCGGTCTTCGCGACGCGACCGGCCTGGCGCGGCTGGGCGGTGGCCGGCGCGGAGGGTCGTGGCGCGGCGTCGCGGGCGGGCGGGGCAGGCACCGGCGTAGCGGCAGGCAACGCGGCCTGCAATGGCGCGCGCAGCGGCAGCATCAGCGTGAAGACGCTGCCCTCGCCGACGCGGCTCGTGACGTCGATCTCGCCGCCGAGCAGGCGTGCCAGGTCGCGAGAGATGGTCAGGCCCAGGCCCGTCCCCCCGTACTTGCGCGCGGTGCCGGCGCTCGCCTGCTGGAAGGCCTCGAACACGAGGTCGAGCTTGTCGTCGGCGATGCCGATGCCGGTATCCGCGACAGCGAACGCCACGCGGTCGCGACCGGCGGCGGCGACGCGCACCGTGACCGAGCCGGCGTCGGTGAACTTGAGCGCGTTGGCGACTAGGTTGCGCAGGATCTGGGCGAGCCGCTGGCCGTCGGTCTCGATCCGCTCCGGCGCGCCTTCGTCGACGCTGGTGGCGAAGACCAGTCCCTTCTGTCGCGCCACCGGCGAGAAGACCTGACCGAGCGACTCGAGGCTGCGTTCGAGCACGACGGGCGCGACCTCGACGTCGACCTTGCCGGCCTCGATGCGCGACAGGTCGAGGATGTCGTTGATGAGCGTCAGCAGGTCGTTGCCCGCCGACGAGATGGTCTCGGCGAACTTCACCTGCTCGTCGTCGAGGTTGCCCTTGCGGTTCTCGGCGAGCAGCCGCGCCAGGATCAGCGTCGAGTTGAGCGGCGTGCGCAGCTCGTGGCTCATGTTGGCGAGGAACTCGCTCTTGTATCGGCTCGACCGTTCGAGGTCGGCGGCCTTGCGCGTGAGCTCGACCTTGGTGACCGCCAGCGCGTCGCGCTGGTCCTCGAGCAGCTGCGCCTGCTCCTCGAGCTGCGAGTTGTTTGCCTCCAGCTCGGCCTGCGACGACTCGAGCCGGCCCTGCGACTCCTTCAGCACCCGCGACTGCTCCTCGAGCTCCTCGTTGCTGACGCGAAGCTCCTCCTGCTGCGTC
>JBBSPY010000220.1:0-5865 GCA_038258415.1 Burkholderiales bacterium | reverse complement strand
GTCGTGCTCGTCGGCGCGCTGCTCGGCGCGACCACCGGCGTGATCGCCGCATCGGTGATCTCGATGGGCCTGTTCTCGCTGCCGTTGATGCTGCGCCACGGCTACGACCCGCGCTGGGCCAGCGGCGTGATCGCCGCCTCGGGCAGCCTGACACAGATCGTGCCGCCGTCGCTGGTGCTGATCGTGCTCGCCGATCAGCTCGGCCGCAGCGTCGGCGACATGTACGCGGCCGCGCTCGTTCCGGCGGCGCTCCTCATCGGTGGCTACCTGCTCGTCGTCGCCGTCGCGGCATGGCGGCTGCCACGGGCGCTGCCGGCGCTGCCGCCCGAGGCGCGGGCGCCGGCCGAGGCGAACGGCGCCAGCGGCCTGCGCTCGCTGGCCGTGCTCGTGCTCGTGAGCGCGCTCGGCAGCGCCGCGTTCATGCAAACCTACCCCGGACTGGTCATCCGCATGGGTCGGACCGCGATCGCACCACCAACCGACGAGCGCGTGATCGTCAGCCTCGGCGTCACCGTCGCCCTCGCATTCGCGTTGGCAATGGCCGATCGCGTCCTGCGGCTGCACGCGCTGTCGGCGCTCGCGCGGCGCGTCGCCTTCGTGCTGGTGCCGCCGCTGATCCTCATCTTCCTCGTCCTCGGCACGATCTACCTCGGCGTTGCCACGCCGACCGAAGGCGGCGCGTTGGGCGCGTTGGGGGCGCTGGCGATGGCCGTGGCGCGGCGCCGCCTGTCGTGGGCGACGCTGCTGGAGGCGGCGCTGACGAGCACCAAGCTCAGCTGCTTCGTGATCTTCATCCTGATCGGCTCGACGTTCTTCACCCACGTCTTCAACAGCCTGGAAGGCACGCACTGGGTCGCGCAGCTGTTCGCCGGCCTGCCCGGCGGCGCGACCGGCATGCTCGTCTTCGTCACCGTGCTCGTCTTCGTGCTCGGGTTCTTCCTCGACTTCTTCGAGATCGCCTTCATCCTCGTGCCCTTGCTCGCGCCGGTGGCCGACGCACTCGGCATCGACCTGATCTGGCTCGGCGTGCTGATCGGCGTCAACCTGCAGACGTCGTTCCTGACGCCGCCGTTCGGCTACGCGCTCTTCTTCCTGCGCGGCGTGGCTCCGGCCGAGGATCGCGTCGACCCCCGCACCGGACGCGTCGTGAGGGCCGTTCGCACCAGCGACATCTACCTCGGCGTGCTGCCTTTCGTGGCGGTGCAGTTGCTGGTGCTGATGCTGCTCATCTGCTTCCCTCGGCTCGTGCATGTCGAGGACGACAGCGCCCGGCGGCTGTCGCCCGACGCAGTGATCGAGATCCTGCGCCGCGCCAGCGAGCGCTGACCCGGCGTGCGGCGGATCGCCGCCTTTGTCTGCAGAATCGGCCCTCCCCCGCTTCCCGGACCGCTCCATGATCAAGCTCTACTACCACCCGTCGCCCAACCCCGCCAAGGTGGCGCTGTTCCTCGAGGAGGCAGGGCTCGACTACGAGCTCGTGCCGGTCGACACCCGCAAGGGCGAGCAACACCTGCCGGCGTTCACCGCGATCAACCCGAACGCGAAGACGCCGGCACTCGTCGATGGCGATGCGGTCGTCTTCGACAGCAACGCGATCCTCCTCTATCTCGCCGAGAAGACGGGCAAGTTCATGCCGGAGAACACGCCGGCCGCCCGCGCGCGAATGCTCTCGTGGCTGATGTTCGTGGCCACCGGCATCGGTCCGTATTCCGGGCAGGCGGTGCATTTCAAGCACTTCGCTCCGGAGCCCAAGGAATACGCGGTGAACCGCTACGACTTCGAGGCGTGGCGGCACTGGAAGCTGATCGACGCACAACTCGCCAAGCACCCGCACATGCTCGGCGACGCGTACACCATCGTCGACATGGCGGTCTGGGGCTGGGCGCGTGCGGTGCCGTTCGTCCTCGGTGGCCCCGAGGCGTGGGAGCAGCTGCCGAACGTGAAGCGCCTGCTCGACGAGATCAACGCCCGTCCGGCGGCGCAGCGCGTCGAGGCACTCAAGACGAAGCACGCCTTCAAGGGCGAGATGGACGACGAGGCCAGGAAGGCGATGTTCCCGTCGAACGAGCGGCTGGCGGCGAAGGGCTGAGGCGATGGCCTCGACCCCGGTCTCGACCCCCTACCGCCGCGCGCTGATCGTCGGCGCCGGCCCGGGTCTCGGCGCGAGCCTCGCCCGCGCCTTCACGCACGACGCGGGCCTGCGCGTCGCGGTCGCGGCGCGGCGTCGCGAGACCGTCGAGCCGATCGCCCGCGAGACGGACGGCGTGGCGCTCACCTGCGACGCGACCGACGTGGCATCGGTGGCGGCCGCGTTCGAGCAGGCCACCGCCGAGCTCGGCGGCGCGCCGGATGTCGTCGTCTACAACGCCAGCCAGCGCGTGCGCGGACCTTTCGTCGAGGTCGACGGCGCCGCGGTCGAGCGTGCCGTCGCCGTCACCGCGCTCGGCGCCTTCCACGTCGCCCAGCAGGCGGCGCGTCGCATGCTGCCGCACGGCGTTGGCGCCATCCTGTTCACCGGCGCTTCCGCGGGCGTCAAGGGCTATCCGCAATCGGCAGCGTTCGCGATGGGCAAGTTCGCGCTGCGCGGGCTGGCGCAGAGCATGGCGCGCGAACTGGCGCCGCAGGGCATCCACGTCGGCCACGTCGTCGTCGACGGCAGCATCCGGACACCCGGAAGCGAACCCGACGGTCCGGACGACAAGCTCGACCCCGACGCGATCGCCGCCACCTACGTCCATCTGCTGGCGCAGCCGCGCAGCGCGTGGACGTGGGAAATCGAGGTGCGGCCCTGGGTGGAGCGGTTCTGAGGGCCGCGCGCTCTGCGGCCAGAATCGCGCCATGGACGACACAGCCGCCTCGCCAACACCGCCGCCCGACCGGCCGCCCCTCCCCGATCGCCTGTCGGTCGACCCGCGCAGCCCGCATCATGTGCCGGCCGTGTTCGAGCACGGCATCGGCATCCGCCTCAACGGCAAGGAGCGCTTCGATGTCGAGGAGTACTGCGTGAGCGATGGCTGGGTGAAGGTGCCCGCGAACAAGACGCTCGATCGCAAGGGTCGGCCGCTGATGATCACGCTGAAGGGACAGGTGGAGGCGTTCTATCGGCCGGAGCCGTCGTAGCCCCGACGGCTCGTCAGTTCCCGGTTGATGCGGCGCGTCGTCGCCAGCAGTTGCGGCACCAGCCTGCGCAGCACGTCGGCGAGCTGCCAGCGCGGTGTCGGAACGGCGATGTTGACGGCGGCGACCGGTGCGCCGTCCGGGTTCACGAGCGCCGCGGCGACCGAGATGTCGCCGTCGAACGCCTCCTGATCGTTGACCGCGTAGCCGTGCTCGCGAGCGGCGGCGAGGGCGCGCCGCAGCCCGGGCAGATCCGTCACCGTTCGCCGCGTCATGGCGTGCCGCGGTGCCGATGCCAGGCGTGCCAGAGCGCTCGCTTCCTCGTCTTGCGCGAGGATGGCACGCCCGGCCGCCGTGCAGAACGCCGCAAGCCGGGAGCCCACGTGCAGGTCGACGCTCACCGCATGCAGGCTCGGAAAGCGGGCGACGTAGACGATCTCGGTTCCCTCCAGCTCCATCAGGTTCACGGTCTCGCCGCTGCGCCGGTTGAGCTCCTCGAGAAACGGCGCCGCCTTGTCGCGCACGGCGTTCGTGGCGAGCACGGTGTGACCGAACTCCAGCATGCGGCCCGACAGCGTGTAGGCACGCGTCGCCGGGTCCTGACGCAGGTAGCCGAGGGCGTGCAGGGTGTGGCCGATGCGCTGCACGGCGCTGCGGTCGATGCCCGACAGTGCCGCGAGCTCGGTCAGCGCGACCGGTCGTGCGGCCGCGTTGATCGCTTCGAGCACCTGAAAGCACTTGCCGATCGAAGCGACGAAAAGCGCGCTGTCCCCCACCGCCGTCGTGCGTGGGGACGAGCGGCGGGAGTTCGGCAGCGTGTATTGCATGGCGATAGCTGATATTGCCAGACGATACATGACCTCCTAGAGTCGGCGCTCGTTCCGGAGAACCTCATGACCCGTCTCGGTGCCCTGCGCAAGATCCTCCTCGCCGCCGTCCTGTTGCCGCTGGCCGCGTTCGCGCAAGTCGACGCGTGGCCGGCCCGCGCCGTTCACATCGTCGTCGCCTACCCGCCCGGTGGCAGCACCGATGTCGCCGGTCGCCTGCTGGCCGACGCACTGTCGCGCCGGCTCGGGCAGACCGTGATCGTCGACAACCGGGCGGGAGCCGGCGGCACGATCGGCGCGATGTCGGTGGTGCGCGCCGATCCCGACGGCTACACGCTGCTGCTCGGCGCGTCGGCCGAGGTGTCGATCGCGCCGGTGACGATGAAGGCGATCCCGTTCGACCCGACGAAGGACCTGCGCCCGGTGGCGCTGGTCGGCCGGGTGCCGTTCCTGCTGGTGGTCAACCCGTCGGTGCCCGCGACGACGCTGACCGAGTTCATCGATTACGCGAAGGCGAACCCGAACAAGCTCGCCTACTCGTCATTCGGCAAGAACACGTCGAACCATCTTGCCGGCGAGATGTTCAAGTCGATGGCGCACGTGCAGGCGCTGCACGTGCCCTACAAGGGCAGCGCCCCATCGGTCAACGACCTGCTCGGCGGTCAGGTGCAGTACACGTTCGACACGCCGCCGGCGCTGCTCGGCCACGTCAAGGCCGGGAAGCTGCGCGCGCTGGCGGTCGCGTCGAACGAGCGGCTGCCGAGCGCACCGTCGGTGCCGACGTTCGCGGAGGCCGGCGGCGGGCCGTTCGTGGCCGGAACGTGGTTCGGGCTGCTCGCGCCGGCGAAGACACCCGCGGCGGTCGTCGACAAGATCAGCGCTGCCGTCGTCGCGGCGCTCGCCTCGCCGGAGCTGAGCCACGCGCTCGCCGAGCGCGGCATCGTCGCCGCCGGCTCGACCCCGGAAGCGTTCGGACGCTTCGTCAGCGCCGAGATCGGCAAGTGGAAAGCGCTCGCCGACAAGGGCGACATCGTTCCCGAATGAGACCGCGCCGCCGATGAGAACGCTGCTGACCAACGCCAACCTCGTCGACTGCGTCCGGCCCGAGGCGCGGCCGGGCACGAGCGTGCTGATCGACGATGGCCGGATCGCCGAGATCCGGCCCGCTTCCGCGCCGCCCTGGGAGGGCGAGGCGGAGATCGTCGACCTGCGCGGCGACACGCTGATGCCGGGCCTGTGGGACGTCCACATCCACCCCGACTACCTGTCGCTGAACGACGTTCCCCTCGCCGACCAGGTCACGCTGTTCGGCAACCGGCTCATGTCGGCGCTCACGGAGTCCGGCATCGTCGGCCTGCGCTGTGCAGGCGCACACCACTTCATGGACGTGGCGTGGAAGCGGGCCTTCGACAGCGGCCTCTACGTCGGCCCTCGACTGTTCGCGGCCGGACACTTCCTGACGACGACCGGCGGCCATTTCCTCACCTCCGGGCACGCGCTCGAGTGCGACGGGCCCTACGGCTTCGTCAA
Source organism: Burkholderiales bacterium (assembly GCA_038258415.1). Lineage (GTDB taxonomy): Bacteria > Pseudomonadota > Gammaproteobacteria > Burkholderiales > Burkholderiaceae_C > Schlegelella_A. Next base: position 391 of record JBBSPY010000220.1, on the reverse strand, counting down.
GGCCATCCGCGAGCAGATCAAGAACGGCGTCGACCACATCAAGCTCAATCTGTCGGGCGGCATCATGGGACCGGCCTGGGACCTGCACCAGCACTCCTTCTTCCTCGACGACGAGCTGAAGGCGGCGTTCGACATCTGCCGGCTGCGCGACTTCAAGGTGATGGCGCACGCCACCAACCCGCAGGCGGTGAAGAACGCGATCCGGATGGGCGCGCACAGCGTCGAGCACGGCTACATCCTCGACGACGAGTGCATCGAGCTGTTCCTGCAGCACGGCACCTGGTTCGTCCCGACGCTCTCGATCAGCCACCTGTCGCCCAGCCAGGCGAGCAACGACTGGGAGAAGCGCTGGGTGAAGAACCGCAACCTGTCTCACGCCCTGTGCTGCCGG
>JBBSPY010000219.1:0-5867 GCA_038258415.1 Burkholderiales bacterium | reverse complement strand
GCGATGGGGCAGGGCGAGCATCAGCCCTTCACCTTGACGAGCAGCTCCTGGGCATTGGCGATCAACTTGTCGGCGATCGCACCCGGATCGACCTTGTAGGTTCCGTTGGCGATCGAGTCGCTGAAGCGGGCGACCTTGTCAGCATCGAAGTCGGCAGAGGCGCCACCGGCGAGCAGCGACGCGGCGGTGCTCGAGAGTTCGACCTTGGCGCTGGCGTCTGCGGCAGCCGATGCGGACGCGGCGTTGACGGGAGGCTTGTGCGCCGCCTGCGTCTTGGCGGCGAGCTCGGCCGCCTGCGGCGTGGTGGCCTGCGGCGCGACGCCGTGCGGTTTGTCTGCGGGCTGACCGATCTTCATGGTGCTCTCCATCGACGCGCCGGCGTGGCACGCTCCATCTGCATGGAGGCACTATCGGCGTGGCCGGCGGTGACTTTAGGGCTATTTGCCCGTGCGCCGTTCCACGTGGGCGCGCCCGGCGTCACAGCGCCACCTCGATCCGGCGCTCGCCAGCGGGCGTTCCCGTGACGATGCGACCGCCCTCGATCCGCACCCTGGCCGGAGCGCCTTCGACGCCGTTTCCGAGCGCCTGGCCTTCGCTCTCGAGGGAGAAGCCCGCGCCCACGGCGACGACCTTGACCGTCTCGCCAGCGGCGAAGAATTGGCGCAGCTTGAGATGCCCCTGGCGCAAGGTCTGGCCGGCCTTCAGGTTCTGCGCGAGGACGCGGCCGACCGCCTGCGCCGGATCGACGATGGCGGCGGTCGGCTCCTCGGCGAGGTCGACCTCGGCCTCGACCAGGTCGGCCGCGGCGACGGTGCTGCCGACGGACCCGCCGGCCGCGACGACCATGGCCTTGCCCCATACCTTGACGGTGATCGGCAGGTAGACGTTCCAGGCGGTCGGGCCCTGCGTGCAGCGCAGGCCGATGCGCGCCTTGCCCCACAGCCGCATCCCGGCCGGCAGCGAGGGCTCGATGCGCTGGCAGGGCGCGAGGCGCAGTCGCGGATCGAGCTGGCCGATGACGATTTCGACGCGTGGCGCGCCCGGTGCCTGCTCCTGACTCTTCTCGAGGGCGAGGCGGCGGACCGTCTCGACCAGCGATGACTCGAGGACGCCCGTCCGGGCGCCTGCCGGCGTCCCGTCGACATCGGCCTGGACCGGCGACGAGATTCCCGCGAGCATGACCGCGATGCCGACCGTCGTGGCGACGATCCAGCGGCGGCGCGCGTTGCGCGAGAGCGGGGCGAGCAGGGCGATGAGCAGCACGATGGCCTGCACTCTAGGTGGCGCCCCCGAGGTGCGAGACGAGGAGAAGGGCGGCAAAGCGGCGGCTGTTCGCGCCATCGAAGGCACGTCCGGCCGGAACAATCCGCGGAAGCCGCTGCACCGCCCACGCCATGCCCACCATCACCGACAACCTCGACTTCCAGGCCCGCGCGCTCATGCTGCGCGGCGAACGTCAGCGCGTGATCGCCAGCAACATCGCCAACGCGGACACGCCAGGCTACGTGGCCCGCGACGTCGACTTCGCGTCGTCGCTGAAAGCTGCGACCGGCCAGCTCGCGGCAGCCAGCACCGTCCGGGCGACCCACGCCGGACATATCGGCAGCGACGCGCCGTCCTTGAACGGCGGACGGGTCGGCGCTGCGATGGTCTACGCGACCCCGGCCCAGGTCAACCTCGATCGCAACACGGTCGACATGGACCGCGAGCGCGCCGCCTTCGCCGACAACGCGGTGAAGTACGAGGCGACGCTGCGCTTCATCAACGCCGCGGTGCGCACCCAACTCTCGGCCATCACCGGTCAATGAGGAGAGCCGACATGTCCCTGTTCTCGATCTTCAACATCTCGGGCAGCGCGGCGAGCGCGCAGAGCCAGCGGCTCAACGTCGTCGCCTCCAACCTCGCCAACGCCGACACCGTCGCCGGCCCCGACGGGCAGGCCTACAAGGCGCGCCAGGTCACGTTCCAGACGCAGCTCATGGGCGAACTCGGCCACGAGGGCGACGCCGCCGGCGTTCGCGTCTCGACCGTGCAGGAGGATGCGACGCCGGGCCGGCGCGTGCTCGACCCCAAGCATCCGAGTGCCGATGCCGACGGCTACGTGACGTACAGCAACGTCAATGCCATCGAGGAGATGGTCAACATGATCTCGGCGTCGCGTTCCTATCAGAACAACCTCGAAGTGATGAACACGGCCAAGACGCTGCTGCTGAAGACGCTGCAGATGGGTCAGGGCTGAACCGGAGCACGCACATGGCCACCGCCGCAATCAACACCACCAACACCGCCGGCGTCAACGTGGCCTCGTCGCCGTCGTCCTCGGCGACGGCCGACGCGACCGTCACCGCCGATCGCTTCCTGAAGCTGCTCGTCGCGCAGATGCAGAACCAGGACCCGCTCAGTCCGATGGACAACGCGCAGGTGACGAGCCAGATGGCCCAGATCAACACCGTCACCGGCATCGACAGGCTCAACACGTCGGTGCAGGGCCTGCAGTCGCAGTTCATGCAGCTGCAGGCCGTGCAGGGCGCGTCGCTGGTGGGCCACGATGTGATCGTGCCGGGCAACCAGCTCGACCTCGACGCCGCGTCCGGCATCGGCCAGGGCGGCTTCGAGCTGCCGTCGCCGGCCGACTCGGTGAAGGTCGAGGTGCTCTCGGGCAGCGGCGCCGTCGTCGAGACGCTCAACCTCGGCGCCGAGGGCGCGGGTGTGCACAGCTTCGACTGGAACGCGTCGGCCGCGGCGGCCGCGGCGAGCGGCGCGCTCACCTTCCGCGTGACGGCGACGAGCGGCGGTGTCGCCGTCGCCGCGACGCCGCTGATGCGCGACCACGTCGATGCCGTCTCGGCGAATGGCAGCAACTTCACCCTCGAGCTGCGCAACAGCGGCTCGATTCCGTACAGCACGGTACGTGCGTTCAACTGATCAGAAAGCGAAACGACCATGAGCTTCCAGCAAGGCCTTTCCGGCTTGAACGCCGCGAGCAAGAACCTCGAGGTGATCGGCAACAACATCGCCAACGCCAACACCGTCGGCGCCAAGGTCGCGCGCGCCGAGTTCGCCGACGTCTACGCCAACGCGATCGGCGGCACGTCGAACACGATCGGCATCGGCACCACGCTTGCCGCGGTCGCCCAGCAGTTCACGCAGGGCAACGTCACGACGACCGACAACCCGAACGACATCGCCCTCAACGGCAGCGGCTTCTTCCAGGTGAGCTCGCCGGCCGGCGCGATCGCCTACACCCGCAACGGCCAGTTCAAGGTCGACAACACCGGCTACATCGTCAACAACCAGGGCCAGCGCCTGATGGGCTACCCGGCCGACGCGGCCGGTGTCGTGATCCCCGGAACCGCGGCGGCGCTGAAGATGCCGACGGCCGGCATCACGCCGCGCGTCACGGCGACCATCGACATGGAGATGAACCTCGACGCGCGACTGGCGGTCACGCTGCCGACCGCCGGCGCGCCCATCGACTTCGCCGACCCGACGACGTACAACAACGCCACCTCGCAGACCGTCTACGACGCACAGGGCAACGGCGTTCCGCTGACCTACTATTTCCAGAAGGCGTCGGCCAACACGTGGAACGTCTACGTGGCGGCCAACGGAACGCCGATCGCGACCGCGGGCGGCAACCCGGCGCCGTCGACGACGATCACCTTCCCGACCAACGGCGGCGCGCCGACCGCCCCGGTCGGCCCGGTGACGCTCTCGATACCGTCGATCACCAGCTCGACCGGCGCGACCACGGTCCCGATTGCCTCGATCGCGCTCGGCGTTTCGGGTGCGACGCAGTACGGCTCGCAGTTCGGCGTCACCGACCTGAAGCAGGACGGCTACTCGGCCGGCCAGCTCGTCGGCGTGCAGTTCGAGGCCAACGGCGTCATCAATGCACGCTACTCGAACGGGCAGACCAAACCCGCCGGACAGCTCGAGATCGCCACCTTCCGCAACCCGCAGGGCCTCTCGCCCACGGGCGGCAACGGCTGGGTGCAGAGCTTCGCGTCGGGCGGCCCGATCGTCGGCGTGCCCGGCGACGGCAATCTCGGCGTGCTGCAGGCTGGCGCGCTCGAGGAATCGAACGTCGACCTGACCGCCGAGCTGGTCGAGATGATCACCGCCCAGCGCGTCTACCAGGCGAACGCGCAGACGATCAAGACGCAGGACCAGATCCTGCAGACCATCGTCAACCTCCGTTGATGATGCCGACCGAAGCGGTGCGCCCGAGCGCACGGCCGCCCGAAGCCGGGCGCCGCCCCCTCGGGGGGCAGCGACCGTACCCGGGAGCGTGGGGGCACTGATATGGATCGTCTCATCTACCTCGCCATGTCGGGCGCCAAGGCGACGATGCAGCGCCAGGAGACGCTGGCGAACAACCTCGCCAACGTCTCGACGGTCGGCTTCCGAGCCGAGCTCGCGGCGTTTCGTGCCGTACCGGTCGAAGGCAGCGGCGCGAGCACGCGCGTCTATGCGCTCGACTCGACGCCGGGCTACGACGCGACGCCGGGCCCCGTGTCGGCCACCGGACGCCCGCTCGACGTGGCGATGCAAGGCAATGCGTGGCTCGCCGTGCAGGGGCTCGACGGCACCGAGGCGTACACGCGCGGCGGCTCGCTCACCGTGTCGCCAGACGGCACGCTCGTCAACCATTCGGGCTATACCGTCCTCGGCGACGGCGGCCCGATCCAGGTGCCGCAAGGTGCCGAGGCGTCCATCGCCGGCGACGGCTCGGTCACGGTGCGCGCGGCCAACGGCCAGGTGTCCACGGTCGGCAAGCTCAAGCTCGTCGTACCCGAGACCGCGCTGCTGCGCGGCGAGGACGGCCTCTTCCGTGGAGCCGACGGCGACTTGACGGCCGATGCGACCGCCCGCCTGCAGGACGGTGCGCTCGAAGGCTCCAACGTGAGCCCGGTCGAGACGATGGTGCAGATGATCGCGGCGGCGCGTCAGTTCGAGGCGCAGATGAAGTCGCTCAGCACCGCCGAAGCGAACGACAAGACAGCGGCGCAGCTGCTCTCGATGAGCTGACGCGGCGACCAGGAGTCGCCCGGGTAGGAATGCGGCGCATGCCGCTGTAGCCGTTTCCGCCGATCGCGCGGGGCGCGGGCTTCAACGGCCCGATCGCGTTCAACATGGCCGGCGTTGCAACAGCAGGAGCCATGTCATGGCCAAGAATACGGGAGACGGCTCGCGTGTCGGGTCTGTCAAGGATCGCACCCAGGTGCAGAACCCGGTCACCGGCGACTTCGTCAAGCGCGACGAGCGCGAAGGAAGCCCGACCAAAGGCCAGTTCATGGACGTCAAGCAGGACGGCACCAAGTTCAAGGGCGTCGCCGTCGAGCCCGACGGCCGCAGAACCCCCGACCAAAAGGAGAAGACATGAGCCTCATCAGTTTCATTCGCGACGCCGGAGAGAAGCTCTTCAAGTCGGCATCGGCCGCCAGCCCTGCGCCCACGGCGGCCGCGGCGGCACCGGCACAGCCCGACATCGCTGCGCTCAACAAGACGGCCGGGGAAGCGATCACGAAGTACATCGGATCGCAGAACCTCTCCGCCGACGCGCTCGACGTCCAGTACGACGGCGCGAGCCAGACCGTGACGGTCAGCGGCGTCGCGCCCGACCAGGCGACCAAGGAGAAGATCGTCCTGTGCTGCGGCAATGTGGCGGCGGTCTCGAAGGTCAACGACATGCTGACGGTTTCGGCGCCCGCCGAACCCGAATCGACCTATCGCGAGGTCAAGTCGGGTGACACGCTGTCGAAGATCGCCAAGGAAGCGTACGGCGACGCCAACGCCTACATGAAGATCTTCGAAGCGAACAAGCCGATGCTCTCGAACCCCGACAAGATCTACCCGGGTCAGGT
>JBBSPY010000218.1:0-5874 GCA_038258415.1 Burkholderiales bacterium | reverse complement strand
GCTTTCATCGCCGCCGTTGCGACGCCCGCGCTCTCCGCCGATGCGGCTGCGAAGGCGGGAACGACGTATCAAAAGGAACGCGCCGACTGCGAAGCCGGCAAGACCGCCGAGGACCGCGCGACCTGCATGCGCGAGGCGGGCGCGGCGAAGGTCGAGCGCGGCCGCGATGGCCTGACGCCCGCCGCCCGCCAGGCCGCCGTCGACCGATGCAAGGGACTGCCGGAGAAAGAGCGCGGTGACTGCATGGCACGCATCGACGGCCCGAACAAGCCCAACCAGACCGTGACCACGACGGGCAGCGTTGCCGGCGGCGGCATCCTCCGCGAGACCCGGACCGTCACCAAGGGAAAACCGGTCGTCGTCCCGACGGTGGCGGCTTCGTCAGCCAAGCCGAACTGATCGCAGGGCACGTCGCGCAGAGACGCCCGCCGCGCTAATCGCGCCTTCGGCGGATCGCACTCCGCTGCTATCCTGACCCGGCCCCCGCTTCGGGCGGGAACGAGCCATGTCCGCGCTGCACATCACCGACATCGAGTCGGCCATCAACTGGTGGCGCGACCGCTTTCCTTCCCCCGACGGGATCACCGCCTGCGCCGAGGTGCGCGCGCTCGCCGAGGTGTACGGCCTGCTCGTCTATTACCACGAGAGCGAGGTCGACGAAGCGGGCCTGCCTCCTGCGGCAGGCGATGCCTTCCTCGCCTGGTACGCGACCACCCCCGACACCCCGTGCATCGCCATCTGCTCGACGAGCCAGGGCGACGCGGTGTGCAAGGGCTGCGGCCGCACGTTCGACGAGGTGCAGCACTGGACCTCGATGAGCGCGGGCGCGAAGCGGGCAACGTGGCGCCGGATCAGCCGCGACGGCACGGCCTGGCGCTTCAACCGCTACGCCGAGCGAGCCGGCAAGCCTGTGACCGTCGCGGCCCCGGACGACGACACCGCCGACGCGGTGCCGCGCCGCGCCGCGTCGGCATGACGGCGGCGAACGCCGCCCAGAACGCCCGCCGGATCGCCCACCTCGCCTGGCCGGTCTTCGTCGGCCAGATCGCCGTCCTCGCGTTCAGCACCGTCGACACCGTGATGGCGGCGCGGGTCTCGGCCATCGACCTCGCCGCGCTCGCCGTCGGTGCCGCGGTCTACGTGTCGATCTTCCTCGGGCTCATGGGCACCGTCCTCGCGATCGGACCGATCGCCGGCCAGCTGTTCGGCGCCGGGCGACTGCGCGAGGCCGGACACGAAGGAGAGCAGGCGGTGTGGCTCGCACTCGCACTCGCGGTGCCCGGCTGCATCGCCCTCGCCTTCCCCGAGCCGTTCCTGGCGCTGGCCTCCGTCGACGGCGTGGTCGCGGCGAAGGTGCGGGCCTATCTGCACGGACTCGGCTTCGCGCTGCCGCCGGCGCTCGTCTTCACGGTGTTTCGCGGCTTCAACGTCGCGGTGTCGCGACCGAAGGCGGTGATGGCGCTGCAGATCGCCGGGCTGGCGCTGAAGGTCCCGCTGACCGCCGCCCTCGTCTTCGGCCTCGCTCTCCCCGGCCCGCTCGACGGCTGGCGGCTGCCGGCGCTCGGCACCGCGGGCTGCGGCATCGCGACCGCTATCGTGATGTGGCTGCAGGCGGGTGCGGCGATCGTGCTGCTGCGGCGCGACCCGTTCTACGCCCGGTTCGGCCTCGGGCGCCGGCTGTCGCCGCCCGCGTGGACGAGCCTCGGCCCGCTGCTCAGGCTGGGCGTGCCGATGGGCCTGTCGATCCTGGTGGAGGTGACTGGCTTCACCTTCATGGCCTTCTTCGTCGCCCGGTTCGGCGCGACGGCCGTCGCCGGGCACCAGATCGCCGCCAACATGGTCGCGCTGATGTTCATGCTCCCGCTGGCCATCGGCAACTCGACCGGCACGCTGGTCGCGCAGGCCATTGGCGCTGCTGACCCGGCGGCGGCGAAACGCCTCGGCTGGCACGGCATGGCGATCGGCTGCGGGCTCGGCGTGGCGGTCGCCGGCGCCGTCTACGCCGGACGCCACGTGCTCGTTCACGCCTACACCGACAACGCGTCGATCGTCGCAGCGGCGCTGCCGATCGTCGCCTGGCTTGCGCTGTTCCACGTCGTCGACGCGGCGCAGACCGTCGCCGCCTTCGTGCTGCGCGCCTGGCGCATCGCGACGCTGCCGCTGCTCGTCTACGGCGTCGCCGTGTGGGGAATCGGCCTCGGAGGCGGTTATGCGATCGCGTTCGACCGCAGCGGCCGCACGCCCGAGTGGGCGCACGGCGCACAGGGCTTCTGGGCGATGGGCGCGGCCGGGCTGCTGGTGACGGCGCTCGGCCTCGTCGCCCTGCTCGTCTTCACGGCCCGCATGCCGGCGCGACCCTTGCCGTTGCCGTTGCCGCTGCCGCTGTGAATCCTAGAATGTCGAGCACTGCCACCGTGGAGTCGTCCATGCCGAAGCCCTCGAATGTCCAGACCTCCATCGCCTCGCGTCGCCTGCGCAGGCTCGGCATCGCGGCGTGCGCGTTGGCCGGCTTCGCCGGGTCGCCCGCCAGGGCAGCCGACCCCGTCACGGCGGGAAGCATCACCAACAGCCCGCCGATGATCTCGTACGCCGCCGACGGCACCACGTTGCAGGGCGCCATCGTCGACCTCGCCGCCGCCATGAGCCGGCAGATGGGCCGCACCATCGAGTTCAAGGCGATCCCGTTCAACGGTTTGCTGCCGGCGATGCAGGCGAAGAACATCGACGTCACCTTCACGCTGATGAACGACACGCCGGAGCGGCAGAAGGTGATCGACTTCGTCGACTTCTTCAACCTCGGCACCAAGCTGCTGGTGAAGAAGGGCAACCCCGAGCACATCGATGGCCTCGACACGCTGTGCGGCAAGACGGTCTCGACGGTGCAGGGCTCGACCCAGATCGGGCTGGTCGACGAAGCCGATGCCGCCTGCAAGAAGGCCGGCAAGCCCGCCGTGGAGAACCTGAAGTACGCGCAGCCGGCCGACGCGCGGCTGCAGGTGCAGACCGGCCGCAGCGCCGTGTTCTTCGGCAATTCGCCGGTGATGGTCTACCTTGCGAAGACCGCTGGCGGCGGCACCGTCTTCGACGTGGTGCCCAACCGCGAGTACCAGCCGGTGCCGCTGGGCATCGGCGTGGCGAAGGACAACACCGCGCTGCGCGACGCGCTGCAGAAGTCGCTCAACGCGCTGATCGCCGACGGCAGCTACCTGCAGATCCTGACGAAGCATGGCGTCGAAGGCGGCGCCGTGAAGACCGCCGCGATCAACGGTGGCTGACCGAAGCGGCGGCAGACCGCGCAGGGCCGCGGCCGCGTCGAACGCCTGACGCGGCGCGCGCCGATGCCCCGCATCGTGCCGCTGCGGCGGCCGTGGCTCTGGTCGACCAGCGCCGTGTTCGTCGCCCTGCTGGCCTGGCTGGCCGTGGCGATCTGGCGCAACCCCAACATCCAGCATTCGGTCGTCTGGCAGTTCCAGTTCGCTCCGGCCATCCTGCGCGGCCTTCGCACCACCGTCATCCTGGCGCTGCTGGCCGCCGTCATCGGCCTGCTCCTCGGCATCGTGCTTGCGGTGATGCGCCTGTCGGACAGCCGGGTGCTGCGCCTGGGCAGCGGCCTTTACGTGTGGCTGCTGCGCGGCACGCCGCTGCTGGTGCAGATCCTCGTGTGGGGCAACTTCGCCTTGCTGTTCGCCACCATCGGGCCGTTCCGCACCAACGACGTGTTGACGCCCTTCGTCGCCTCGGTGATCGCGCTGGGCCTGAACGAGGCGGCCTACATGGCCGAGATCGTGCGCGCCGGCATCCTGGCGGTGGACCGCGGACAGCAGGAGGCGTCGCTGGCATTGGGCATGTCGCGCGCACTCGCCCTGCGGCGCATCGTCCTGCCGCAGGCGCTGCGCGTCATCCTCCCACCGGCCGGCAACCAGTTCATCTCGCTGCTGAAGGCCACGTCGCTGGTCTCGGTGATCGCCGGCGGCGACCTGCTCACCGCGGCCCAGAACATCTCGTCGGCCAACCTGCACACCATCGAGCTGATGCTGGTGGCCACCTTCTGGTACCTGGCGATCACCTCGATCAGCAGCCTCGGCCAGCTCTACGTCGAGCGTCGCCTCGGGCGCTCCGCGGCGCCGACCCATGCAGGACACTGAAACCGCCCCCGCAGGCCCGCCGCGCGTCATGGTCGATGCGCAGGACGTGCACAAGCGCTACGGCCGCGACGAGGTGCTCAAGGGCATCAGCCTGCAGGTCGCAGCCGGCGAAGTGCTGTGCCTGATCGGGCCGTCGGGCTCCGGCAAGAGCACCTTCCTGCGCTGCATCAACCACCTCGAGAAGATCCAGGCCGGGCGCATCGAAGTCGACGGCGAGCCTATCGGCTACCGACAGCGCGGCGACGTGCTCTACGAGTTGCCGGAGCGCGAAGTCTGTCGTCAGCGCGCGCAGATCGGCATGGTGTTCCAGCGCTTCAACCTCTTTGCGCACCAGACCGTGCTGAACAACATCATCGAAGCGCCGACGCACGTCAAGCGCGAACCGAAGGCCGCAGCGACAGCGCGTGCGATGGCGTTGCTCGAGCGCGTTGGCCTCGCCGACAAGGCCGGCGCGTATCCGGCGCACCTGTCGGGCGGCCAGCAACAGCGCGTGGCGATCGCGCGGGCGCTGGCCATGCAGCCGAAGCTGATGCTGTTCGACGAGCCCACCTCGGCGCTCGACCCGGAACTGGTCGACGAGGTGCTGGGGGTCATGCGCGGTCTGGCCGACGACGGCATGACGATGATCGTGGTGACCCACGAGATGGCCTTCGCGCGCGACGCCGGCGACCGCGTGGCCTTCATGGATGGAGGCGTGATCGTCGAATCGGGCACGCCCGGCGAGCTGCTGGCCAGGCCGCAGCACGAACGCACTCGCGCCTTCCTGTCACGGTTGATCGACGAGCGCGCCTCGTCGGGGTGAAGCTAGCGCGGCAGCTCGATCGTGAAGCAGCTGCCACCGCCATCGCGCGGCTCGCAGCTGGCCGTGCCCCCGTGCCGCTCGGCAATCTGCCTGACCAGCGCGAGGCCGAGGCCGACGCCGCCCTCGCGTTCGGCGTGCCCTGGCATGCGGAAGAAGGGCTCGAAGATGCGGTCGCGCATCGCGGCCGGAACGCCGGGTCCACGGTCGCAGACGGAGATGCGGACCGCCGCGCCGGCGCCGGCGGCGTTGCCGCCCGACAGCGTCACCGTGAGGTCGCCACCACCGTAGCGGCGGCCGTTCTCGAGCAGGTTGCGCAGCGCCCGGCGCAGCAGCCGCTCGTCACCCATGACGACGATGCGGCCCGACGCCGCCGGCTCGACGACCGCGTCGACGCGCGCCGCCTCGGAGCCGGCGAGATCGAGCAGGTCGATCGGTTCACGGACCAGCGGGTCGACCGTGGCATCGAGCCGGCTCGCCAGCAGCACCTCCTCGACCAGGGCATCGAGTTCGGCCACGTTGCGGTCGATCTCGGCCCGCAGGCGATCGCGCTGCGCCGGTTCCGACTCCTCGAGCATCGACACCGCCATCTTCATGCGCGCCAGCGGCGAGCGCAGCTCGTGGCTGGCATTGGCGAGCAGGCTGCGGTGCGAGCCGACGAGCGCCTCGATGCGGGCGGCGGCAGCGTTGAAGCTCGTCGCCACCGCGGCGATCTCGTCGCCGCCCGAAACGGCCACGCGGTGTCCGAGGGTGCCGGCGCCGAACGCGTCGACGCCGTGCTTGAGCGCTTCGAGCCTGCGCGTCAGCCTGCGCACCACGGGGTAGGCGCCGGCCGCCACGGCGGCGAACAGGACGACGAGGACGATCGCCAGCCCGGCGCCTTGCGGAACACCCGGGGGGAGCGCCGGCCAGAACATGCGCCGGGGGCCT
>JBBSPY010000217.1:0-5877 GCA_038258415.1 Burkholderiales bacterium | reverse complement strand
CGCTTCGCCGGGCCGCCGCTGCGCCACGCCGGCACGATGGGCGGCAGCGTCGCCAACGGCTCGCCGATCGGCGACTCGGCGCCGATCCTCATGGCGCTGGACGCCTCGCTCGTGCTGCGTCGCGGCGACCGCGTGCGGCGGTTGTCGCTCGACCGCTTCTCCCTGCGCTACATGCACAACGCGCTCGAAGCCGGCGAGTTCGTGCAGGCCATCGAGATCCCGCTGCCGCGCGACGGTGATCGAGTCGACCTGCGCGGCTGGAAACTGTCGAAGCGCTACGACTGCGACATCTCGGCCGTCTGCGCCGGCCTCGCGCTCGAACGCGACGGCAACGGCACCGTCACCGCTGCGCGCTTCGCGTTCGGCGGCATGGCGGCAACGGTGCAGCGCGCACGAGGCGCAGAGGCCGCCGTCGTCGGCACGCGCTGGGACGAATCGGCGCTCGCTGCGGCGCGCGATGCCCTGGCCCGCGACTACACACCACTCGACGATCTGCGTGCCTCTGCGGGCTACCGTGCGCGATCCGCGCAGAACCTGCTGACGCGGCTCTGGCTGGAAACGCGCGACGCCGAGCCGCTCCCCGCGACGTCGACCGACGTCTGGTCGGGTTTCGTCCGCGGAGCCATGTCGACATGAACGACGTCCTCCCACCAGCGCTCGTGCGCGCCGCCGACCGCGGCGACGACACCGCACCCGAACCGCAGGTCGCCGCCAGTCACGAAAGCGCGCCGCAGGTCGGCATCGACACGCCTCACGAGTCGGCGGCGATGCACGTCGCCGGCAGCGCGCCGTATGTCGACGACCTGCCCGAGCTTGCCGGGACGCTGCACGCGGCGCTTGGCCTCTCGCCCGTGGCGCATGGCCGCATCGAGTCGCTCGACCTGGCCGCGCTGCGCGCGATGCCCGGCGTCGTCGTGGTGCTCACGGCCGCCGACATCCCCGGGTCCAACGATTGCGGCCCGGTGGTCCACGACGATCCGATCCTCGCCGACGGCACGGTGCGCTACGCCGGCCAACCCGTCTACGCGGTGATCGCCGACACGCGGCTCGCCGCCCGCCGGGCGGCGGCATCGGCGAGAGCGGTGCTGACGATCGAGCCGTTGCCTGCGCTCGTCGGCCCGCGCGAGGCGCACGACGCCGATGCACACGTGCTGCCGTCGATGCACCTGGCGCGAGGCGACGCACGCGCCGCCATCGACGCCGCACCGCATCGCCTTCGGGAAACCTTCGAGGTCGGTGGTCAGGAGCAGTTCTACCTCGAAGGGCAGATCTCGTACGCGGTGCCACGCGAGAACGGCGGCATGCTCGTGCACTGCTCGACGCAGCACCCGAGCGAGATGCAGCACGTGGTGGCGCATGCGCTCGGCCTGTCGTCGCACCACGTGCAGGTCGAGTGCCGCCGGATGGGCGGCGGATTCGGCGGCAAGGAGTCGCAGTCGGCCCTGTTCGCGTGCGTCGCGGCGATCGCGGCGCAGCGCCTCGGCCGGCCGGTCAAGTTGCGCCTCGACCGCGACGACGACTTCATGGCCACGGGCCGGCGGCACTGCTTCGCCTACGACGTCGAGGTCGGCTACGACGACGATGGCCGCATCCTCGGCACCGAGGCCACGTTCATCTCGCGCGCGGGCTTCTCCGCCGATCTCTCCGGCCCGGTGATGACGCGCGCCATCTGCCACTTCGACAACGCCTACTTCCTGCCAGCGGTCACCGTGCACGGCCATTCGGCGAGGACGAACACGCAGAGCAACACCGCGTTTCGCGGTTTCGGCGGGCCGCAGGGCGCGATCGCGATCGAGCGGATGCTCGACTCCATCGCCCGGCGGCTCGGCAAGGACGCGCTCGACGTCCGCATGGCGAATTTCTACGGCCCGGCCCGCGACCGGCTGACGACGCCGTACGGGCAGCGGGTCGACGACAACATCGTCCACGAGCTGGTCGACGAGCTCGTGGCGTCCAGCCGCTACCGCGATCGACGCCGCGCCGTCGATGCCTACAACGCGAGCAGCCCCGTCCTCAAGCGCGGCCTCGCGCTGACGCCGGTGAAGTTCGGCATCTCGTTCAATCTCGTCCATCTCAACCAGGCGGGGGCGCTGGTGCATGTGTACGTCGACGGCTCGGTGCTCGTCAATCACGGCGGCACCGAAATGGGCCAGGGCCTGCACACCAAGGTGCAGCAGGTCACGGCGCACGAGCTCGGTGTGCCGCTCGGCCGCGTCCGCGTCACGGCGACGGACACGCACAAGGTCGCCAACACGTCGGCGACGGCCGCATCGACCGGCAGCGACCTCAACGGCAAGGCGGCGCAGGACGCGGCGCGGCAGATCCGCGACCGGCTCGCCGCGCACGCCGCCACGCAACACGGCGTCGACGCGGGCGCGCTCCACTTCGCCGACGGCCGGGTGCACCTCGGCGACGGTCGCTCGGTCGGGTTCGACGAACTCGTCGCGTCGGCCTACCTCGCCCGCACCCAGCTCTGGTCCGACGGCTACTACGCCACGCCGGGCCTGTCGTGGGACGCGGCGACGATGACGGGCCACCCCTTCTTCTACTTCGCCTACGGTGCGGCGGTGAGCGAAGTCGTGGCGGACACGCTCACGGGCGAATGGAAGCTGCTCGCGGCGCACGCGCTGCACGATGCCGGCCGGTCGCTCAACCCGGCGATCGACCTTGGCCAGATCGAGGGCGGATTCGTGCAGGGCATGGGCTGGCTGACGAGCGAGGAGCTCGTCTGGCACCCGGCCGACGGCACGCCGCGCGCCGGCCACCTGCTCACCCATGCGCCGAGCACCTACAAGATCCCGACCGCGAACGACCTGCCGCCGGTGTTCGACATGCGCTTGTGGAAGGACGGCCTTCCGGCCGGCGACAACCGCTTCGACACCATCCACCGCAGCAAGGCGACGGGGGAGCCGCCGCTGCTGCTGCCCTTCTCGGTCTTCTACGCGATCCGCGACGCGATCTCCGCCGCCGGCGACCACCGCGCCGACCCGCCGCTGCGCGCGCCGGCGACGCCGGAGGCGATCCTCGACGCGGTCGAGGCGGTCCGCAACGGCATCGAGGCAGGGCCGACATGACACACGGCGGCAGGTCGATCGCCGTCGAGTGGCTCGCCGCGGGAAGGTCTGCGATCGTCGTCGAGATCGTCTCGGTGCGTGGCTCGGTGCCGCGCGGCCCGGGTACGCGAATGCTGGTCTCGGCCGATCGCATCGCGGGCACGATCGGCGGCGGTCATCTCGAGCTCGTGGCGACGACCGAGGCGCGCTCGATGCTGTCGCGCCAGGAACTCGCCTCGCGAGAACAGCGTCTCGCGCTCGGGCCGTCGCTCGGCCAGTGCTGCGGCGGTTCCGTGACGCTGTCGTTCGCGCCGCTCGACGCTGCATCGCTCGCGCGCTGGCCCGCGTCCGCGCCCCTCTTCCGCCTGCAGCTGCACGGCGCCGGCCATGTCGGCCGCGCCGTCGCGACGCTGCTCGCCACACTCGACTGCGAGGTCGACTGGTTCGACCAGCGCGACGACGGCTTTCCCGATCTCACGACACTCGGCTCCCCGTGGCCCGCGCACATCCGCCGCACGAGCGTCGACACGGTGGAAGGCGAGGTCGCCGGCGCTGCTCCCGGCTCGTGCTTCCTCGTGCTGACACACGAGCACGCACTCGACCTGCGCATCGTCGAAGCGGTGCTGCGGCGGGGCGAGTTCGCCTGGCTCGGCCTGATCGGATCGCGAACCAAGCGGGCCTCCTTCGCGAGCCGCCTAGCGGCGCGCGGCCATGCGGAGAGCGCGATCGACCGCATCGTCTGCCCCATCGGCACGACGGAGATCGCGGGCAAGGAGCCCGAGCTCATCGCCGTGTCGGTCGTTGCCCAACTGCTTGCGGTCACGAGCACGCAGCGCGCGGTCACCGGATGAAGCGCCTGTTCGCCGCAGCGCTCCTCCTAGCCGTCACGGCGGCGTCGGCTCACGAGTTCTGGATCGTTCCGGAGCGCTACGACGTCGCACCCGGCGACCCGCTGGGCGTCGGCCTGATCGTGGGCACCGGATGGCCGGGCGAGCGCTTCGCGCGGCAATCGCCGCGCATCGTCCGCTTCGCGCTCGTCGGATCGGCGGAAGAGCGGCCGATCGTCGGCGGTGACGGAGCTGAACCCGCCGGCCGAATCGCAGCAGGGGCGCCCGGCATCGCCTGGGCGGTCTATCGCTCGACCGAGGCCGAGCTGAGGCTCGATGCCGAGCCGTTCGAGGCTTACCTGCTCGAGGAGGGACTGCAGACGATCGTCGAACGACGCGCCCGCTCCGGCACCTCGGGTCGGCCCGGACTCGAACGCTACTCGCGCTGCGCCAAGGCGCTGATCACGGTGGCTCCGCCGGGCACGCCCGGATCGACGACCGGCTTCGACCGGCCGGTCGGCCTCGCCCTCGAACTGGTGCCGACCTCCGACCCGCGACGCGTCGCAGAAGATGGCCGCCTGACGCTGCGGCTTCTGCGCGACGGCCTGCCGCTGTCGGAGGTGCTGGTCAAGGCGATGCGTGAAGACCGCCCGGGCCGTTGGCACTCCGCCCGCACCGACGCATACGGCGACGTCACGCTCGAGCTGCTGCGCGGCGATGGCGTGTGGCTCGTCAACGCCGTGCACATGGCGGCCGCAGCGCCGCGCAGCGGCCACGACTGGCAAAGCGTTTGGTCGTCGTTGACGTTCTCGACCTCGTCCCGCTGACCCGCCCGGTCAGTGCACGGCCTGGTCGCCCCAGAGCTCCTTCAGCCGCGAGTCCCGGCCGCAGGCGAAACGATAGTAGTTGTAGCGCACCGGGTTCTTCTTGTAGTAGTCCTGGTGGTAGTCCTCGGCGTCGTAGAACGGCCCGCCCTTGACGATCTCGGTGACGATCGGCGCCTTGAACGGCTTGCTCTTCTCGAGTTCGGCCTTCGATGCCTCGGCGGCCTTCATCTGCTCGTCGTTCTGCGGGAAGATCGCCGTGCGGTACGGATTGCCGGCATCGCAGAACTGCCGATCCTTGGTCGTCGGATCGATGGTGCGCCAGAAATGGTCGACCAACTGACGGTAGCTGATCACCTTGGGGTCGAACACGATCTTCTCGGCCTCGGCGTGTCCGGTGTGCTTTGCCGAGACCTGCTCGTAGGTGGGGTTCGCCACCGTGCCCCCGGTGTATCCAGAGGTGGTGGAGATCACGCCCTTGACCTTGTCGAAGTCGGACTCGACGCACCAGAAGCAGCCGCCGGCGAAGACCGCGGTTTCCGTGCCGGAACCGGGAGCTGCCGCCTGTGCGGAGGCGGCGCCGCTTCCTGCGGCGAGCAGCGCGACCGAGAACAGGACGAGAAGGGGGTGGCGGGACATCGATGACTCCGTCGAGCGGGAAGACCGCAACACGCTAGGTCGCATTGTCGTCGCCGACCTTTCAAGACGCGTTCGACCTCAGGAAGGCGCCACGTCGACCGGCTGCGCGAAGGACCGAGCGTATTGGAGCAGCTGGGGCGCGACGCGACGCAACTCGAGGCGATGGCCTGCGGCCAGGCGGTCGAGCGCCCGTTGCCCCTTGCGCGTCAGCACGACCACCACGCTGCGCCGGTCGCCGGCCGATTGCCGGCGCTCGACCAGTCCGAGGTGCTCGATGCGATCGACCAAGCCGACGGTGCTGTTGTGCTTGATCAGCAGCGAGGCGGACAGCGTCTTCACGGTGACCGGTGCCGGGTTCCCGAGCACCTTGATGGCGAGCAGGGTCTGATACTGCAGCGACGTCAACCCGAGGGCGTGGGCCGCCTGTTCGCTGAAGGTCTGAAAGGCCCGCAGGACGCCCCGGAACCCCGCGAGCCGAAGAAATTCCTCTTCGCTCAAGTCGGATTCCGGGCGGGTTTTCACCGTGACAGTTAT
>JBBSPY010000216.1:0-5913 GCA_038258415.1 Burkholderiales bacterium | reverse complement strand
TCCAGTTCAATGTCGTCACTGGCGAAGGCCCGGACATGGACTACCGCCTCGGCGTGCCTGCCGAACACGAAAACGACGCCAAGGCGGCAGACGTCGTGACCGTGCACGATGCGCTCCTGAGCGCAGCCAGGGAACGTGCGGCTCGCGTTCCGCCGGGCCTCATCCATCGCCATCCAGCCCGCTGGCGGAAGATGTCCCTGTGGGTTCTGGGCTTGTGCCTGGCGTCGATCGCCTGGTCCGGGGTGGCCATCGCCCAAGGAGCCGCTCGACCGCTGCACGGCCTGTTCCTCGGCGGCGGCCTGCTCCTCGGCATGGGCGCCGCGGTGCTCGCGCTGGTCGCTCACCTGGTCGTGCGAAGCGGCCGCACTCGCTGACTCACATCAACAGGCGCTCGTCGGCGTTGTCGCCGCCGAACAGGGCGGCTCCGCGAATCGACCCGGATCGGCTGAGGGCGCGAGAGGGCATCATGGCCTCATGCTCGAACTCGATCTGCTCGGTGTGCCGCGGGTGCGCCACGACGGGCGGGAACTGCGGCTCACGGTACGCAAGACGCTCGTCCTGCTCGCGCTGGTTGCTGTCTCCGTCAGCGTCACGCGGCCCCGGCTGTGCGCCTTGCTCTGGCCCGACCTCGACGAGTCGTCGGCGCGTCGCAACCTGCGCCGCACGCTTGCGCGGCTGCGTGAGGCGGGCGTCGCCAGCGGCATCGTCGCCGCAGACGACCGCGTCACGATGGATGACAACGTTCGAATCGACGTGCGCCGCTTCGAGCAGGCACTCGCTGGCGACGATCCATTGGCGGCGCTGGCACTGTGGCGCGGCCCGTTCGCCGAAGGGCTGGAGGCGTCGGACGACACCGAGGCCGACACCTGGCTGGCCGACACCCGGCGGCGCCTGCGCCAAGCGTGGCGCGACGCGTCGGCGCGCATGGCCGCGCGCTGCGAGCAGGCCGGCGACCTGCGCGCTGCCCTGCGGCATGTGACGAGCCTGCTGGCCGACGACCCGCTGCACGAGCACCAGCACCGCCAGGCGATGCGCCTGCTCGGTGCGCTCGGCGAGCGCGAGGCGGCACTTGCACACTACGAGCGCTGCAGCTCCCTGCTCGCCGGCGAGCTCGGCCTCGAACCCATGGCCGAGACGCGCGAGCTGTTGCTGGCGATCCGCGGCGACACCGCTCTCACCAAGCCGGATGCGTCGTCAGCCGTCTCACCTGCCACACCCGCAGCGAACCTGCTGCCCGACACCTTGCCCTTCGTCGGCCGCACCGCCGAGGCGGCACTGCTGGAGGTCGCCTGGGAGTGTCAGCGCCTGATCGTCGTCTCGGCCCCGGCGGGCGTCGGCAAGACCCGCCTGGCGACCGACTTCGCCGCCGCGCACGGCGCCTACGCCACGCTCTCGTGCCGCAGCGGCGACGCCAGCGTCGCCTACGGCTCTTTCACCCGCGCCCTTCGCAGCCTGCTGGCGGCAGGCGAGGCGCCGCAGGCGAGCTGGGTGCGCACCGAGATCGCACGCCTCCTGCCCGAGATCGGCGAAGCGCCGCCGCCCCTGGCCGACGAGACGCAGCGGCTGCGCTTTTTCGAAGCCTGCGCCTGCGCCTGGGTCGAGATGACCGCCGACAACTTCGGCTCCGTCGTCGTCGACGACCTGCACCTCGCCGATGCCGCCAGCGGCGAGCTGTTCGCCTTCGTCGCGCAGCGTCTGCACGAGTTGACGCAGGAGCGCTCTGCCGTGCCACGGATGATCGTGACCCTGCGCGTGGAAGAGCTGGCCGAGCCGCTGGCGCGCCGCCTCGACAGTGCCGTGCGCGACGGGCTGGCCGATTCGGTGCGGCTGCAGCCGCTCGTCGAGGCGGAGGTCTTCGACCTCGTGCGCCGGCTCTCGAAGGCCAGTTCGCCGCAACGCTTCGCGGCGCGCCTGCACGGGGCCACGGCCGGCAATGCGTTCTTCATGCACGAGACGCTGCGCCACCTCGTGGCCACTGGCTGGCTGACCCGCGGCGCGAACGGCGAGTGGAGCACCACGGTCGACGAGAGCACCGCCGACTACGGCGAGCTGCCGTTGCCGAGGTCGGTGCACGAGGCGGCGCTCGAGCGCATCCGCCGCAGCGGCGACGCTGTCGCGCGCGCGCTCGAGGCGGCGAGCCTGGCTGAAGAGCCGTTCGACACCCGCACGCTGGCGGGAAGCACGGCGCTTGGCGAACTGGAGCTCGCCGACGCGCTCGATCGCGCCGCAACGGCGCAGATCGTCATCCCGGCCGGGCAGGGTTTCCGCTTCGCCCACGACCTGCTCCGCCAGGCCTGCGCGGGCTCGCTGTCGGCGGCTCGCGCAGCGCTCATCCATGCGCGCCTCGCGATCGCCGGCGAGAGCAGGCGGGCCGACGCGGCGCGAATCGCGCTGCATTGGCAGGCCGGCGGCGAGCCGCTGCGCGCCGTGCCCTGGCTGCTGCGCGCCGGCGCGCTGGCGAGCGAGCGGCTCGCGACCGTCGACGCGATCGGTCTGTTCGAGGGAGCGCTCGAATGCGGCGCCTCAGGGCGCGACGCGGTCGTCGCGCATCGCGCGCTGGCCATACTGCGCTTGCGCAACGAGGAAGGCAACGCGGCGCTGGCAGCGGCGGAGCTGGCGTTGCGCGAGGCGCGAGCGCTCGACGACGAACATCTCGCAGCGGAGGTTGACGTCGAGGTCGGCGCGATCGAGGCTCAGACTGGTCGCAGCGAAGCAGCACTCGCGCGAACGGAGCCGCTGCGCGGTCGCGTCGAACTGCCGATCGTCACCCGCGTCAAGGTCGAGCTCACGCGCTGCATGGCATTGCGCCAGCTTGGCCGGGGCGAGGAATCTCGGGCCGGCGCCGTAGCGGCAAATGAGATGCTGGACGAGGCGGGTGCCGGTCGCGCGCTCGACGCCCTGCGCCGGGAGGTCCTCGACGCGCTGGTGATCGGGGCGCACGCGCGCGGCGAAATGCAGGTGGCCATCGTCCACGCGTCGGCGATGCTCGAGGTCTGCCGGCGCATGGGCGATGAAGGCGGTCTGGGCCGGTCCGAAATGGCGCTCGGCGTGCTCCACATGTTCGGTGGCCGTCCGGTCGATGCGCAGCGTCACTTGCAGCGCGCGCGCGAGGTCGCGGCATCGCGGTTCGACGTGCAGTACGAGCGAACCGCCGTGCTCAACCTGATGAAGCTCGCCGGCGACCAGGGCGATGCCGATCGGCTTCTGCAACTCGCCCGCGAGGGCTGGGTCCTGTCGCCCCGTTTCGCCCGGACGCTCACCCGGCAGGCGTTTCTCGACGGCTTCTTCTACGCGCATCAGTTGCGCGGAGAACTCGGAGATGCACTCGCCGCGGCCGAACAGATCTACGAGGGAGCGCGGCAGAGCGGCGAGTTCTTCGCGATGGAGGATGCCGTCGGCGTCACGGTCGACCTGTACCTGCGGCTAGGCGACGTGAGGACGCCGCAGGCTTTGCTGGACGCGCTGTCCGCAGTGCCGGACGCGGAGATCGGTTTCCGGCTCAACCTGGGCCTCGCCCGTGCCCGGATGCTGCGAGGGGCAGGGCGCAACCTCGAGGCCCGGCGGCAGCTCGAAGCGCTCGGCTCGCCGGAGCGGATCGAGCTGGCGCAGGAGCGCGTGGAATGGGTGCAGGAGTACGCCGAGAACTTGCTGGCCGAGGGCGACATAGCCGAGGCCGCCACGGTCATTCACGCGAGCCCGACACCGACCAACACCGAACTCGCGATGGTGGATGCGACGCTGCGCTTGCGCGTGCACGTTGGCGAGCGAGGCCGCCATTCGGCGCCAACTGTGGCGCTCGCCGGCCTTTGCTCCAGCGCGCGCGCGTTGCTCGCGCAGGGCCGGGCGCCGGCATGTCACGCGCTCGAACTGCACAAGGCACTCGCCAACTGCCTGGCCGTCGCGGGCACCGCCGACGAGGCACAGGCCGAGACTGCACTGGTTCGCCGCCGTGTCGCCGAACTCGCCGCGACGCTGCATTCGCATCCCGAACACCGAGACTCGTTTCTCGCCCGTCACGCGGACATCTGAGATGTCGACGTCCGCGAGCCCTCGACGGCGCCGCCCATGCCCGCGACCCGACGCCCAGCCATGGACGCCGGATTGGCCCGACCGATACTCGGCAGGGATGCCGTCCTGCGCGGCGTCGCAACGTCGAACCGTGTTCAGGAGCCGAATCCGTGAAAACAATTCTCGTCGCCAGCCTCGCCTTCGCGGCCGCCACCACGTGGGCCGCCGACGTCGACAAGACGATCAAGCAGAAGAACGGCTGGGCCGCGTACCAGACCGAGCTCGATCGCGTCGTCGCCAAGGTCAACGGCACCTGCGGCAGCAAGATCAGCGCGAGCTACGACAAGTCGACCTACCCCGAGTTCGACCCCATCCAGGACCGCACGCAGTCGGCCTGCCAGCAAGCGGTCGGCACGCTCGAGCCGCTCTGCGCAACGCCGGCGGGCAAGCAGGCGGCGCAGGGGCTCAAGACCGCCACGTGCGAGTTCTCGACCACGGGCACCGGCGTCTCCGTCAGCGGCAGCACCCTGAAGGTGAAGATCGACCCGAAGAAGAGCAGCATCGTCGGCAAGCAGGCGGGCTCGTACAGCTGGAAGAGCGCGCTCGAAGAGAACCTCTGAGCGTGAGACCGTTCGCTCCGCGAGCGGTCGGTTCGTCACATCAACAGGTGCTCGCCCGCGTTGTCGCCGCCGAGGATGACGTAGTTGACCTTGCGGATGTCGGCTAGTGTCGTGCCGCCGGCATACGAGATCGAGCTCTGCACGTCTTCGGTCATCTCGCGCAGCGTGTCGGCGAGATGCCCCTTGACCGGCTCGAGGATGCGCTTGCCCTCGACGTGCTTGTACTCGCCCTTGTTGAAGTCCGAGGCCGACCCGTAGTACTCCTTGAAGCGCTTGCCGTCGACCTCGACGGTCTTGCCCGGCGACTCCTCGTGCCCGGCAAACAGCGAGCCGATCATCACCATGCTGGCGCCGAAGCGCACGCTCTTCGCGATGTCGCCGTGGTCGCGGATGCCGCCGTCGGCGATGATGGGCTTGGTCGCCACGCGGGCGCACCACTTCAGCGCCGAAAGCTGCCAGCCGCCGGTGCCGAATCCGGTTTTCAGGCGCGTGATGCAGACCTTGCCCGGGCCGACGCCGACCTTGGTCGCGTCGGCGCCCCAGTTCTCGAGGTCGATCACCGCTTCGGGCGTCGCGACGTTGCCGGCGATCACGAACGCCTGCGGCAGCTTTGCCTTGATGTGGTCGATCATGCGGTGCACGGTGTCGGCGTGGCCGTGGGCGATGTCGATCGTCACGTAGTCGGCGCCGATGCCACTGGTGGCGAGCCGGTCGATCGCGTCGTGATCGTGCGCCTTGATGCCGGTCGAGATCGACACCATCAGCTTTTTTTCGCGCATGCGCGTTGCGAAGGCGACGTTGTCGACGTCGAAGCGGTGCATGACGTAGAAATAGCCATTCGCCGCCAGCCACTCGACGATCGGCCCGTCGACCACCGTCTTCATGCTCGCCGGCACGACCGGCAGCTTGAAGCGATGCGGCCCGAACGCCTGCGATGCGTCGCATTCGGAGCGGCTCTCGACCCGGCACTTGCGCGGCAGCAGGAGGACGTTGTCGTAGTCGAAGATTTCCATGGCGCGGGCAGTGTACGGGTCGCAGGCGGGACAATGCAGCGATGCCCTTTTCCGAACGTTCGCCGGCCGCTTCGAGGCTGCTCGAAGGCCTCAACCCCGAGCAACTCGCCGCCGTCACCCTGCCGCCAGAGCCGGCGCTGATCCTCGCTGGCGCGGGTTCGGGCAAGACGCGCGTGCTCACCACGCGCATCGCCTGGCTGATCGAGACCGGGCAGCTCTCGCCGGGCGGCGTGATGGCCGTGACCTTCACCAACAAGGCCGCCAAGG
Organism: Burkholderiales bacterium; assembly: GCA_038258415.1. Taxonomy (GTDB): domain Bacteria; phylum Pseudomonadota; class Gammaproteobacteria; order Burkholderiales; family Burkholderiaceae_C; genus Schlegelella_A. Next base: position 5 of record JBBSPY010000216.1, on the reverse strand, counting down.
AGATG
>JBBSPY010000215.1:0-5918 GCA_038258415.1 Burkholderiales bacterium | reverse complement strand
TAGCGGCTCAATTCGTCAATGGCGCTCAGACGTATTCGGCGATGTGGTTCCAGGACGGCGCGTCGAAGGGCGCCTACTTCGGGCTCGACGGACAGAGCAAGCAGCGTTCGTTCCTCACGAGCCCGCTCGAGTTCTCGCGCGTGACGTCTGGGTTCTCGATGCGGATGCATCCGATCCTCAACACGTGGAAGCAGCACAACGGCGTCGACTACGGCGCGCCCTCGGGCACGCCGGTGCGCACGGTTGGCGACGGCGTCGTCGAGTTCGCCGGCTGGCAAAACGGCTACGGCAACGTCGTGCACATCAAGCACAACGGCGAGCGATCGACCGTCTATGCCCACCTGAGCCGGGTCGACGTCGCCAAGGGCGAGAAGGTCGAACAGGGCGAGACGATCGGCGCGGTCGGCATGACCGGCTGGGCGACCGGCCCGCACCTCCACTTCGAGGTCAAGATCGACGGGCAGCAGCAGGATCCGCTGCTGGTCGCGCAGGCCTCCGAGGGCATCGTCCTGTCGGCGGCCGCCAAGGCCGACCTGCTGGCGCGCTCGCGGTCGATGCGCGCGCAGCTGGCCGTCGCGCAGACGCTGGTCCACGCGCAGACTCTCGGCGAATAGCCGACGTCCGTTGCGGTGCCGGTGCGCACCGTCTTCATCGGCCTGATGTCGGGCACATCGCTCGACGGCGTCGATGGCGTCGCGGTCGATTTCACCGAGGCCGGCGACTTCGCCGTCCTCGCCCATGCAAGCGCGAGCTTCGAGCCTCCGCTGCACGATGCCCTGCTCGCGCTCAACAGGAGCGGCGACGACGAGCTGCACCGCGCAGCCCTGGCCGGCAACGCGCTGCAGCGTGTCTACGCCGACGTCGTCGAGACGCTGCTCGCCGAAACCGGTCTTGCGAGCGACGACGTCGAGGCCATCGGCTCGCACGGCCAGACGGTGCGGCATCGGCCCGGCGAGTTCGACGGCGTCGGCTACACCCTGCAGCTGAACGCGCCGGCGCTGCTCGCCGAGCTGACCCGGATCGACGTCGTCGCCGATTTCCGCAGCCGCGACGTCGCTGCCGGCGGCCAGGGCGCGCCTCTGGTTCCGGCGTTCCACCGCGCCGCGTTCGTCCGGGACGGTGAGCCGCTCGCGGTGCTCAATCTCGGCGGCATCGCCAACCTCACGAGCGTGTCCGACGACGGCTCGGTCGTCGGCTACGACTGCGGGCCGGCCAACGGCCTGCTCGACCTGTGGTGCCGCGAAGCAACTGGCGCACGCTTCGATGCCGCGGGTGCGCTCGCCGCTGGAGGTTCGGTCGATCCTGCTTTGCTCGATGCTCTTCTGGCAGAGTCGTTCTTCGCGCGCACGCCTCCCAAGAGCACCGGACGCGACCTCTTCAATCGCGAGTGGCTGGCGGCACGCCTCGATTCCACGCAAGCCCGCCGGCGCCTCTCGCCCGCCGACATCCAGGCCACGCTGGCCGAGCTCACTGCGGTTGTTTGTGCCCGCGCGTGCCTTCAGGACGCGCCGGATGCCACCGAAGTCATCGTCTGCGGCGGCGGCGCCCGAAACGACGACCTGCTGCGACGGCTGCGACAACGCCTCCCATCGCGACGGGTCGTCCTCAGCAGCGAACGGGGTCTCGATCCGCAGCAGGTCGAGGCAACCGCCTTCGCGTGGCTGGCGCGGGCGGCGATCCGCAGGGAGGCGGGCAACCTCGAGACCGTGACCGGCGCCCGTGGCCCTCGCGTTCTCGGTGCGGTCTACCCGCGGAACTGAAGCGGCAACCGGCCCGGCCGCCGCGGAAGATCAGGCCGAGAAGCTCGATCCGCAGCCGCAGGTCGTCGTCGCGTTGGGGTTTTTGATCACGAACTGCGCACCCTGGAGATCGTCCTTGTAGTCGATCTCGGCGCCGGCGAGGTACTGAAGGCTCATCGCGTCGATCAGCAGGGTGACGCCGTTCTTGGCCATCTGCGTGTCGTCGTCGTTGACGATTTCGTCGAACGTGAAGCCGTACTGGAAGCCCGAGCAGCCGCCTCCTTGCACGAACACCCGCAACTTGAGGTCGGGGTTGCCTTCCTCGTCGACGAGCTCCTTGACCTTGTTGGCGGCGCTGTCGGTGAAGATGATGGGCACTGGCGGCGCATCTGCGTCGGCGGTGGTGACGATGTTCTCGGCGACTGCGCTCATGGTCGAAGCTCCTGATCCGGCGGGCCGTTGATCGGCCCAACGGTGATTATCTCAACTGCGGGCGAACGCTGCAGAAACAAGAAAGGCCGCGCGAAGGCGGCCTTCTCGCGGGGCACATCCGATCAGCGCTTGGAGAACTGCTTGCGGCGACGGGCGCCGTGCAGGCCGACCTTCTTGCGCTCGACCTCGCGGGCATCGCGCGTCACGAAGCCTGCCCGGCTGAGCTCCGGCTTGAGCTCGGCGTCGTAGTCGATGAGCGCTCGGGTGATGCCGTGGCGCACCGCGCCGGCCTGTCCGGTTTCACCGCCACCATGGACGTTGACCTTGACGTCGAAGGCTTCCTGGTTCTGCGTCAGCATCAACGGCTGACGCACCACCATGATCGACGTCTGCCGGCCGAAGTATTCCTCGACCGGCTTGCCGTTGACGAGGATGACGCCGCTGCCGCGCTTCATGAACACCCGCGCCACCGACGACTTGCGGCGGCCGGTGCCGTAATTCCATTCTCCGATCATCGCGCTTGCTCTTTCAGATCTCGAGGTTCTTCGGCTGCTGCGCGGCGTGCGGGTGGCTGTCGCCCGCATACACCTTCAGCTTCTTGATCATCGCGTAGCCCAGCGGGCCCTTGGGCAGCATGCCCTTCACGGCCTTTTCGATCGCACGACCGGGGTGGCGAGCCTGCATGTCCTTGAACTTGATGCCGCGAATGCCACCGGGGTAGCCGGTGTGACGGTAGTACATCTTGTCCTCGGCCTTGTTGCCGGTGACGCGGATCTTGTCGGCGTTGACGATGACGATGAAATCGCCCGTATCGACGTGAGGCGTGTAGATGGCCTTGTGCTTTCCGCGCAGGCGAAGGGCGACTTCACTGGCCACCCGACCCAAGACCTTGTCGGCCGCGTCGATCACAAACCATTCATGCGTCACTTCGGCCGGCTTGGCGCTGAAGGTCTTCATGGAAACTTTCTGGAAAAACGAACAAACTTCTGGACACCGCAACCGGAGCGACTCGTGGCCGACGGTCCCGCTTCGTTCGGCGGGCTCGACGCCATCCTTCTACCGGAGGCAAGCGGAGAAAAGCCCGCGAGTATAGCAGCCATGCGCATCGACACGGCGCGCCCCTGGAGCAGGCTGAGGCACGCACCCTAGCGGCAGCCGCTAGACTCGGGAAAACCCTAGGTACCCATCACGCCCATGCCGACCTCTTTGCCTGCCGGCCGCTCCTGGATCCCGATCCGCTCGATCGGGCCACGCCATCGCGATCGCATCGTCGAACACCTGCTTGCGCTCGACGAGCGTTCGCGTTACCTGCGCTTCGGCTATCCGGCGAACGACGCCCAGATCACGCGCTACGTCGACACGATCGATTTCCAGCACGACGAGGTCCTGGGCGTGTTCAACCGTCGCCTCGAGCTGATCGCGGTGGCCCATCTCGCGTATCGGGCGGCCGACCCGAGCCGCGGACGTGAGGCGACGGCCGAGTTCGGCGTGTCGGTACTGCCGAAGGCGCGGCGCCGCGGGTTCGGCCGACGCATGTTCGAGCACGCGATGCTCCATGCCCGCAACCGCGGCATCGGCGTCCTCTTCATCCACGCCCTGAGCGAGAACACAGCGATGCTGAAGATCGCCCGCGACGCCGGCGCCACCGTCGTGCGCGAGGGCTCGGAGAGCGAGGCATGGCTCGCACTGTCGGGCGACTCGTTCGCGTCGCACGTCGACGAGGCGATGGGGCAGCGCGCCGCCGACCTCGACTACCGCTGGAAGTCCTACACGCGACAGGTCGACACGCGCGCCGCTGAGCCGGCGAAGGCCGACGGCTGCACCGGCTGAGAACCGTTCGTCGCCGCTACCATCGTCCGGTCCGCCCTCGTGGCGGCCAGCATTGCCTGCCGCGCGCATGAACACCCTCCCCTGGATCTTGGCCACTGTGGCAGCGTGCGCCGTGATGGCGGTCCTTGCCGCAACCTGGCTGGCGCGCCGCCGACGACGGCCCGAGCCACTCCCGGTCGACTGGGCCCGGACCGCGCGGCCCGTCTTCTCGGCCAGCGAGCGACGCATCTTCCGATTGCTGTGCGATGCGCTCCCGCACCACGTCGTCCTTGCCAAGCTGCCGCTGGTGCGCTTCTGCCAGCCGGTCGACCCCGTCGACGTCCGCTACTGGTTCGACCTCCTCGGTTCGACGCACGTCACGTTCGCCGTGTGCAGCGCCAACGGACGCGTGCTCGCTGCGGTCGATCTCGACCGCGACCGCGCCAACTCGCGCCGCATCCTGCAGATCAAGCAATCGGTGCTCGGCGCCTGCCGCATCCGCTACCTGCGCTGGGCGGTCGACAGCCCGCCCAGCGCCAGCGAGCTGCAGATGCTGATCCCGAGCGCGCAGGCGAAGTCGGCACTGTCGGCGTCGTCGGCCGGGCTCGCCGAGGCGCGTGACTCGCTGGCCAGCACCGTCGCGAGCCGGCGTGCCCAGCGCAGCGCGCGCTGGCAGGAGTCCGGCGGCGCCTATCAGGATTCGTTCTTCGCATTCGACAGCCGCCTCGACGGCTTCGGTGCGAGTGAGTTCGGCGCCGTGGCGCCCTTGGCGCAGCCCGAGCCCGCCAACCGCGGCGGCGTCGGTGGCATCGTGGTCGACGATGCGCCGAAAGCCGCGCTCCGTTGAGCGATCCCGGCGCCGACGCCACCTACGCGTCGCTCGATCCCGCCACTGTGCTCGACGCGCTCGATGGCGTCGGGCTGCGCGGAGACGGCCGCCTGATCCAGCTCAACTCATACGAGAACCGCGTCTTCCAGGCATTCCTGGAAGACGGCCGCGTGGTCGTGACCAAGTTCTACCGGCCCGGCCGCTGGAGCGACGCGCAGATCCTCGAGGAGCACGCCTTCGCCGCCGAACTCGCCGAGGTCGAGATCCCGGTCGCGGCACAGTGGACGCTGGCGCACGACCCGACGTCGACGCATGCCGACCGGGTCGACGTGCCGTACACCACTCTCGCGCTCTCCCGCGTCGGCGACGCCGCGTTCCGGTTCGGCGTGTGCGCGCGGTTCGCCGGCAGAGCGCCCGAGCTCGGCGACCCCGAGGTGCTGCGTTGGCTCGGCCGCTATCTCGGGCGCATGCACGTCGTCGGCGCCCGCGGCCGATTCGACGAGCGCCTGACGCTCGACGTCGCGACCTACGGAACGGCCAATCGCGACTGGCTGCTGGCCCAGGACGTGATCGCGCCCGATGCGGCATCGACCTGGCTCGGCATCGCCGACCAGGCGCTCGCGATGTGCGGCGAGGCCTTCGCCTCGACCGGGGCGAAGACCCTCCGGCTGCACGGTGACTGCCACTGGGGCAACGTGCTCTGGACCGACGCCGGACCGCACTTCGTCGACCTCGACGATGCCGTCAACGGGCCCGCTGTTCAGGACCTGTGGATGCTGCTGTCGGGCGACCGTTCGGCGATGAGCCGGCAGTTGCTCGACGTGCTCGACGGCTACGAGCAGTTCGCGGAGTTCGACTGGCGCGAGCTTCGCCTCGTGGAGCCGCTGCGCACCCTGCGCATGATCCACCACAGCGCCTGGCTCGCGCGGCGCTGGAACGACCCGGCGTTTCCGATCGCCTTCCCGTGGTTCGCGAGCCCCTCCTATTGGGCGCAGGAGTGCACGCGCCTGCGCGAGCAGATCGAGGCGATGGCCGAGCCGCCGCTGGGTAGCCCGGCCTGAACCGCGCTAGGACGCCAGCAGCGTGTTGACGCGCCTCACGTAGGCGGC
>JBBSPY010000214.1:0-5939 GCA_038258415.1 Burkholderiales bacterium | reverse complement strand
GTGGGCGCAGGACCCATTCGCGGTCGTCTCGTTGTCGAGGCGTCGTGCCGGTGTTGACGCGGCAGGCTTGCGCGCCCCTCGGTGGCCGCCCGCGAGCGTGGGCCGGAGCCCGCATACCCGGGCCGCCCGCCACGCTCGGTGCTCGCTCGACAGCGGTTCATCCGCGCCTACGCCGCAACCTGAACATGCCGTACGAAATCGCCATCGTGATGGTGAGCAACACCATGGCGAGCGCCGCTCCGTAGCCGAGGTTGAGCTCGGAGAACGACGTTCGGTACGCGTACAGGTTGAGGATCTCGGTCGACGAACCCGGCCCGCCGCCGGTGGCCGCGAAGAGGGCGGCAAACGCCGAGAGCGCCGTCATCGTCCGCAGGATCACGACCATCACCACCGCCGGCCGGATGAGGGGCAGCGTGATGTGGACGAAGCGCTGCCAGGCGCCGGCACGGTCGAGCCGTGCGGCTTCGTAGATGTCGGGCGGCAGGGTCGAGAGCGTGGCGAGGATGACGAGGAAGGCGAACGGCGTCCACTGCCAGGTGTGGATGGCAATGACGGAGATCAGCGCGAGCTGCGGGTCGCCGAGCCAGTTGTGGCTGGGCAGGCCGAGCGAGCGCGACACCATGTCGACGATGCCGACGTCGGGCGCCAGCACCAGCGTGCGCCAGAAGAGGCCGACCACCACCGGCGCGAGCACGATCGGCAGGATCGCCGCGACGCGCAGCATGCCCTGGCCCTTCGGGATCTGCAGCACGAGGATGGCCAGCGAAAGGCCGACCAGCACCTGCAGGACGACCGTCGACGCGGTGTAGACGGCGGTCAGCCAGAGCGAATTCCAGAATCGCGGGTCGGCGCCCATCTTCTCGAAGTTGCCGAGGCCCGCGAAGCCCGCGAGCCAGGGCATGCCGAGGTCGATGCGCTGCAGGCTCGTCCACGCGAGGTAGACGAGCGGCGCCGTCGTCGTGACGACGAGGACGACGAGCGCCGGCGCGAGCAGCGCAAGCGCGAAGCGGCGTTCCCGCGATTCGAGCGAGCGCGTCACGCCGGTTCCGAATCGCTCAGCCCTTCAGGATCTGGTTGATCCGCGTCTGCGCTTCGTCGAGCGCCTCTTTCGGTTTCTTCTGGCCGACGAGCGCGCTCTGGATCGCGGTGGCCATCGTGTCGCCGATGGCGGGCCACTGCGGCACGCGCGGGCGCCAGTCGACGTCGGTGTCCTGCTCGAGCGACTCGAGCGCGGCGGGGATGAAGTTGTCGCCGGCGTTGGCCATCGCCGCCGCGAACTCGGGCGATTTCCAGGCCGAGACGCGGTTGAGCCCCGAGCGCTTGGCCGGGCCCGCAAACTTCCATGATGTGCGGGCCTGCGTCTCGAACGAGGTTGCCCACTCGATGAACAGCCACGTCGCCTTCTTCTGCTTCTCCGAGAGCGCGGCGTTGATCGGGAAGCCCCAGTTCCAGATCGACGTGACGCGTTTGCCGCTCGGGCCCTTCGGCCAACGCGCATAGGCGATCTTGCCGACGACCTTCGACTTCTGTGGGTTGTTGATCACCGCGGCCGACGAGTGCGCGTCGAGGTAGGTGGCGACCGTGCCCTGCGAGAACGCGTCGGCGATGTCGGGCCAGTTCCAGTTGCGCACGGCGGGCGGCGCGTATTTCGTGAGCGCATCGACGTACCACTCGAGCGCCTTGACGGCCTCGGGCGAGTTGACGACGACCTTGCCGTCGTGCATCCAGGTGCCGCCGAAGCCGCGGAAGATCGACGGGTAGACGTACATGTTCTGCCCGGCGCCGGCGAAGCCGCGGATCGCCAGGCCGTAGGTGCGCTCGGCCGGGTCGGTGAGTGCCTTGGCGTTGGCGAGCAGCTGGTCGTAGGTCTCGGCGGGCTTGAGGCCCTTGGCGGCGTAGAGGTCCTTGCGGTAGACCTGCACCGTGACCTCGCCGTCGTACGGGATGCCGTAGGGCTTGCCGTCGACGGAGTCGGCGTCGCGCCAGGCTTTGATGATGTCGTCGTAGTTGAACCACGACTTGTCGGTCAGGCTCGCGTCGCCCAGGTATTTGTCGAGCGGCTCGACCCACTTGTTGGCCACGTAGAGCGGGTAGTACATCGGGTCGGCCGCGTGCGTCGCGTAGGTGCCGGTCTTCGACGACAGGTCGAGCAGCGCCTTCTGCCGGATCTGCCCCGGCGGCACTTTCTCGAACCGCAACTTGATGCCGGTCAGCGCCTCGAACTGCGGTTGCAGCGAGATGAGGTTCTCGAAGTAGCTCGCCGGGATGACGGCGACGGTGATCGTCTCGCCCTCGGCCTGCTTCCAGTTGATCTTCGCCGCTGTGTAGGGCGCGAGATCGGCGGCCTGCGCGAAGGCGGGCGCGGGGGCCAGCAGGGACGGCCCGATCGCGGCGGCCGCGCCGAGCGCGGCGCCGCGCTGCAGGACGCGGCGACGGTCGATGGAAGAGGTCATGGTCGTCTCCAGATGTATTCGATTGCATGATGACGGTAGCAGGCACGATTCAAGCGTACGTCGGCGTTTCCCCGGGGTCGCGGAGCGGCGCACATGTAATCGAATCCACCGATGACCCGCATCGCGCACACCCGCTCCCGTGCCAGCGACGTCGCGCGCCTCGCCGGCGTCTCGACGGCGACCGTCTCGCGCGCGGTCAACACGCCCGATCGCGTCGACGCGCGCACCCTGGACCTCGTGCGCAACGCCGTGCGCCAGCTCCGCTACGTGCCCCACGGCGCCGCCAGTGCGCTGCGCTCGGCGAAGAGCCGGATGGTCGGCGCGGTGGTGCCGTCGTTCGACTACGCGCTCTACGCGCGCACCACGAGCGCCATGCAGGCCGTGCTCGACGCGGCCGGCTACTCGCTCGTGCTCGCCGAGCATCACTACGACCTCGCGGCCGAGCTGCGAACGACCGAGCAACTGGTGCGCCGCGGTGTCGATGCGTTCGTCTTCGTCGGCGTCGACCACGACCCGGCGCTGTTCTCGCTCCTCGAAAGCTACGGCCGGCCGTTCGTGTTGACCTGGGGTGTCGACCCGATGCGGCGACACCCGAGCATCGGCTTCGACAACCGCGCTGCGACGGCGGAGATGACGCGCCATCTGCTCGGCCTCGGCCACCGCCGCTTCGGCCTGCTCTCGGCGCCACTGGCGGGCAACGACCGCGCCACCGAGCGCGGCGCCGGCGTTCGCGACGCGCTCGCCGAAGCGGGGCTCGAACTCGATGCGCGCTGCGTGCGGCACGCGCCGATCGACCTGTACGCGGCCGAGGCGGCGATGGTCGAGCTTCTGGCGCTGCCTGCGCGCGAGCGGCCGACGGCGGTGATCGGCACCAACGACGTCTTCGCCGTCGGCGCCATGCTCGCGTGCCGTGCCGCCGGCGTGTCGGTGCCTGGCGGGATGTCGGTCACAGGCTGCGATTCCACCGACCTCGGCGCCACGCAGACGCCGCCGCTCACAAGCATCCGCACCCCCATCGTCGAGATCGGCCGCGCCGCGGCTGAGCAGGTCGTCGCCAGGCTCGAAGGGCGCGCGTGGGAGGCCTTCCAGTCGCTGGCGTTCGAGGTCGTGCAGCGCGGCAGCACGGCCAGACCACCGCGCGGGTGACGACAATCCCGGCCATGGGGTCGGGCTCGTACAGGACCGTCGCAGCGGTCGTCTCCGCGGCGCTCGCGCTCGCCGGCTGCGCGACGCACGTGTCGTACGCACCCCGCCCGACGCATCCGGCGCAGACGGTTTCGGCCGAGCGGGGCGTCGGCACGCTCTCCGAGCGCGACGCGAACGGGGCGCTCCACCTCGCGCCGACGTTTCGCCGACAGACGAGCACCGAGCCCGTGTTCACCATCGCCTACGCGAACACCTCGGACCACGCGGTCGCCTTCGGGCCGGCGCAGGTGCGCGCGTCGTTTCGCGGCGCGCCTGTTGCGCTCGTCACGCGTGAGGAGAAGGCAGCGCAGCGCAGCGTCGGCGACGTCGCCGGTGAGGTCGCGGTCGTGTTACTCGGCGCGGTCGCGGTCGTCGCGGCGCTGTACGGCCTGTCGCAGCCCGTGGTGGCGCTGCAAGACACCGGCGTCGGCCGCGTGCGCGTGGTCGGCGTCGACGACGGCTTCGTCACCGCCGTCGTCGCCGGCAGCCTCGCCGACGCGGGCCTGCAGCAGCTCGACGACACGGCGCAGACGCGGGCCGCCGCGGCCGCGGCGATCCTGATTCGCCGGCTGGTGTCGCCGCAGCAGCTCGCGACCGGCCAGCTGATGCTGAAAGGATGCTGCGAGCGCGCCCTTCGCGAAGGCGACGTCGTGCGATTCGATGTCGACGTCGATGGTCGCGCGCACGCCTTCGAGTTCCTTCGCACCGCGCCCGGCGACTGGTCGGCGATGCCGGAGGCGGCCGCGCCGCTCGCCGCGCCTGTGCCGTTGTCGGCGAAACCGCGCGGGCCCCGGTCGCCGCTTCCCCGGCTGGCGGGCGGTCAGGACGCGTTCGCTGCAGGGCGGCTCGCCCGCGGCCGCGCGTGCCACCCGGAGCCCGACCCGGCGCTGACCGACAAGGGCCCGGGCTACGAGACCTACGGGCTCGTCTGCGCCGACGGCACGGTGCTCTCGATCCGCTGCGAGTTCGGCAACTGCCGCGCGGCGCCGTGAAGAGGCGACGACTGCGACGGCGCCGCTGCGTCGGCCCGCGGGTCGGCCTACGATCCCGGCATCGATTCCTCCACCAACGAAACCCCGCCATGCTCGCCCCCCGCACCAATCCCGCCCCGCTGTCTCCGTTCCATCTCGCGTTTCCCGTCCACGACCTGGCGCAGGCCAGGGCGTTCTACGGCGACCTGCTCGGATGCCCGGAAGGGCGAAGCGCGCCGGACTGGATCGACTTCAACTTCTACGGCCACCAGATCGTGGCGCATCTCGCGCCGGCGGAGGCGGGCCCTGCGCAGCGCAACGCGGTCGACGGGCACGGCGTGCCCGTCCGGCATTTCGGCATCGTCCTGCCGATGGCGGAGTGGCGGGCGTTGTCCGAGCGGTTGACCGCCGGCGGCACCGCCTTCGTCATCGAGCCCTACATCCGGTTCAAGGGCGAGCCCGGTGAGCAGGCGACGATGTTCTTCCTCGACCCCTCTGGCAACGCGATCGAGGTCAAGGCCTTCGCCGACATCGGCATGCTGTTCGCGAGGTAGGGCGCACGCGGCTCCGACGGCTAGAGCGGCAGGCCGACGTAGTTCTCGGCGAGCGCCGTCGACGCGGCGGCGGAGTTGATGAGGTAGTCGAGCTCCGCGGTCTGCATCTTGCGGCCGAAGTCGCCGGTGTCGGGGAAGCGATGCATGAGCGAGGTGAACCACCACGAGAAGCGTTCCGCGCGCCAGACGCGGCGAAGGCACGTGTCGGAATAGCCGTCGAGGCCGGCATCGCTGTTCTCGACGTAGTGCTCCGCGAACGCGCGAGCGAGGAAGCCGACGTCGGCGGCGGCGAGGTTGAGCCCCTTGGCGCCGGTCGGCGGCACGATGTGCGCGGCGTCGCCGGCGAGGAAGAGGCGCCCGAAGCGCATCGGCTCGGCGACGAAGCTGCGCAGCGGCGCGATGCTCTTCTCGATCGACGGTCCGGTGACGAGCGAATCGGCGGCCTCGGCGTCGAGGCGCGACCGGAGCTCGGCCCAGAACGCGTCGTCGCTCCAGTTGTCGACCTTGTCGTCGAGCGAACACTGCACGTAGTAGCGGCTGCGCGTCTGCGAGCGCATGCTGCAGAGCGCGAAGCCGCGCTCGTGGTTGCAGTAGATGAGCTCGGGCGAGACCGGCGGCGTGTCCGACAGCACGCCGAGCCAGCCGAACGGGTAGACGCGTTCGAAGGTGCGGATCGCCGCGTCGGGAACGGTCTGCCGGCTCGCGCCGTGGTAGCCGTCGCAGCCGGCGACGAAGTCGCAGGCGATCTCGTGATCGGCGCCGCGGTGTCGAAAGCG
>JBBSPY010000213.1:0-5953 GCA_038258415.1 Burkholderiales bacterium | reverse complement strand
GGTCAGGTGGTGGCCGAGAGCGTGCACCGATTCCTGACGGAGGCGCACAACGGCGCCGCCATCGGCCGCCTCGTCGCTGCGGGGATCGTCTGGGACGAGCACGCCGGCACCGAACCCGCGGCGCCGAGGCCGTTCGCCGGCAAGACCTTCGTCCTCACCGGAACGCTGCCGACGCTGTCGCGCGACGACGCGAAGGAGATGATCGAATCGCTCGGCGGCAAGGTCGCGGGCTCGGTGTCGAAGAGAACCGACTGGGTGGTGGCTGGTGCAGAAGCAGGGTCGAAACTCGCGAAGGCCGAGTCGCTCGGCGTTGCCGTGCTCGACGAAGCCGGCCTGCTCGCGCTGCTCGACGGGCAGGGCGGGTGAGCGCGAGCCAGCGCAGCGACGGCAACGCCGGCTGGCTCGTGGCCGCACGCGCCGCAGCGGATCGACCGCCGTTGCGCCAACGCGATCCCCTGCATCTTGAGGTCGACGGCCGTCCGGTGCTCGTCGGCTCGGTCGAGGCCGGGACGGCCGAGCGCATGGCGGCGGCCGGTTTGCCACTGCGATGCAGGCGACTCGCCTGGCACGTCGACGCGCCGGCCGCGGAATCGCTCGCCGCGATCGCCGCGTGGCTGCACGGGGCCGGCTTCGCCGGACCGTGGCGCGGCGAGTCGCTCGCGGTGGTCGACGGTCAGGAGCGCGTCGTCGCCGAGGTCGAGCGCTGCGTCGTTCGCGTGCTCGGGCTCACGACGTTCGCGGTGCACCTCGTCGGCTATGGGTTCGACGGACAGCGCGTGTGGGTCCAGCAGCGCGCGTTCGACAAGGCCACCGACCCCGGCCGATGGGACACGCTGATGGGCGGCCAGATCACCGCGGGCGAGACGTTGGCCAGCGCGCTGGCGCGCGAGACCTGGGAAGAAGCGGGGCTCGACGTCGCCTCGCTCCTCGACCTGCGCAGCGAAGGGCGGATCACCGTGCGACGCCCGGTGACCGAGGGCTACCTGGTCGAGCACCTCGACGTCTTCTCGGCCCGTCTCCCGCAGGGCGCGGAGCCCGTCAACCGCGACGGCGAGGTCGAACGCTTCGAATGCCTCGACGCGGCCGCACTCGACGAGCGGCTCGCCCGTGGCGACTTCACTCTGGAGGCGACGCTGATGCTGGCCGAGGCGACGGTGGCGCTTCGCCACGGCGGCGCTGCTGCCACGCCACGAGCGCCAGCAACAGCAAGGCCGGGATGAACAGCCACTCCTTGGCGTAGCGCTCGCGCTCGACCTCGATGCCGGTGATCATGAAGCCCTGCTGGAATCCGGCCTTGTCGGCTGCGCTGTTCAGCCCGACCGACATCACCCGCGTGCCGGTCGGCAGCGCCATCACGCGCAGCCCGCCGCCCGACATCCGCTGCGCGCCGGTGCTGCCGTCGCCGAGCGGCAGCAGCACCGTTTTCTTCACGTCCTTGCCCTCGAGCGTCGTCCCTTCGATGCGCACGCGCATCCGGGCGCCCGCCGGCGCCGTCGCCGCTCGCTCGACCATCGACGTCGCGGGAACGACCTCGTAGCGTTCGCTTGCGAGATCGAGCCAGAACCCGGGCCGCAGGAGCGTGAAGGTGATCAGCAGCAGCAGCGCCGATTCCCACCAGCGGTTGCGCGTGAAGAACCAACCCTGGGACCCTGCCGCGAAGGCCAGCATGGCGGTCACGGCGGCAGCGACGACGAGCACGAACTGCCACCAGGAATCGATGCCGATCATCAGCAGCTGCGGGTTGAAGATGAACATGAACGGCAGGATGGCGGTGCGGCTCGAGTACCAGAACGCCGTCACCCCGGTCCGGATCGGATCGGCCCGCGAGATCGCCGCCGCCGCGAACGACGCCAGACCCACCGGCGGCGTCACGTCGGCCATGAGGCCGAAGTAGAAGACGAACATGTGCACCGCGACGAGGGGCACCACGAGGCCCGACTGCGCGCCGAGCTCGACGACGACAGGCGCCATCAGCGTCGAGACGACGATGTAGCTCGCCGTCGTCGGCATGCCCATGCCGAGCACGAGGCAGATGAAGGCGACCAGCAGCAGCATGGCGATGATGTTGCCGGCCGAGACGACCTCGACGAACTCGGTCATCACGAGGCCGAGGCCGGTCACCGATACGGTGCCGACGATGATGCCGGCGGCCGCCGTCGCCAGGGCGATGCCGATCATGTTGCGCGCGCCCTTCTCGAGGCCGTCGATCAGGTCGTCGAAGCCGGCGCGAATCCGCGCGAGCGACGCCGCCTCACCGCGGAAGAAGGCGAGCAGCGGCCGCTGCGTCAGCAGGATCGCGACCAGCAGCACGGTCGCGTAGAAGGCCGAGAGCCCCGGTGAAAGCTCCTCGACCAGCAGGGCCCACACCAGGACCACGATCGGCAGCAGGTAGTGCAGGCCGGCGAGCAGCGTTTCCTTCAATGGTGGCAGCGTGAGCACCGGCGCATCGGGGTCGTCGATGGTCAGGTCGGGTTCCTTTGCCACCTGCCGGACGGCGAGGACATAGGCGACGACGATCAACCCCAGGATCAGCCACGACGCGCCGTCGCCGAGCAGGGGCTTCAGCCAGCCGAGCGCGTAGTAGACGACGTTGCCGATGATGACGATGCCGGCGATCGTCATCACCACGCCGGCGAGGCGCCGCCACCCGGAGACGCCTCGCGCCGCAGAGATGCCCTCGATGCCGGCCTTGCAGGCTTCGAGGTGCACGATGTAGAAGAGCGCGATGTACGAGATGATGGCCGGCAGGAACGCGTTCTTGACGATCTCCGAATACGGCACGCCGACGTACTCGGCCATCAGGAATGCCGCTGCGCCCATCACCGGCGGCATGATCTGGCCGTCGACGCCGGCCGCGACCTCGATCGCACCCGCCTTCTCGGCCGAGTAGCCAACGCGCTTCATCAGCGGAATGGTGAAGGTGCCACAGGTGACGACGTTGGCGACCGATGACCCCGAGATCATCCCCATCAGGCCCGACGACACGACCGCCGCCTTCGCCGGTCCGCCGCGCATGTGGCCGAGCAGCGCGAACGCGACCTTGATGAAGTAGTTGCCGGCACCGGCCTTCTCGAGCAGCGAGCCGAACAGCACGAACAGGAAGATGTAGCTGGCCGAGACGCCGAGGGCGACGCCGAACACGCCTTCGGTGGTGAGCCAGAAGTGCGACACCGCCTTGTTGAGTGACACGCCCTTGTGCGCGATCACGTCGGGCATGTGCGGTCCGGCGAACGCATAGACGAGCATCAGGATGGCGATGATCGCCAGTGGCGGGCCGACGACGCGTCGCGTCGCTTCGAGCAGCAGGATCATGCCGGCCACCGCGGCGACGATGTCCATCGTCGTCGGCAGGCCGGGGCGGGTCGAGACCTCGCGGTAGAACAGGAACAGGTACGCGCCGCACAACGCGGCGACGGCGGCCAGCACCCAGTCCTGCAGCGGAATGCGGTCGCGCGGCGATCGCTTGGCGAACGGGAACGCGAGATAGGCGAGGAAGAGGCCGAAGCCGAGATGCAGCGAGCGCATCTCGGTCGAATTCAGGACGAAGACGGCGAAGGTGAAGGGCAGGGGCGACGCGTACCAGAGCTGCAGCAGCGACCACGCCAGGCAGGTCCACGCGACCACGCGCGCCGGCCACCCGGAGGGCGAGCGCCCTCCGAGGTCGGCTTCCTGGACAAGAGCGGCCGCGCGTGCGTCGGCTTCGGAGCTGGCGGCGTCGCGTGCCACGTTCGCGGGTCCTGCGCCTTACTTCATCCAGCCCTTCTCCTTGTAGTAGCGCATCGCGCCTTCATGGATGGGCGCCGAGAGGCCGTCCTTGATCATGTTCTTCGCGTCGAGGTGCGCGAACGCCGGATGCAGCTTCTTGAACTCGTCGAGGTTCTCGAACACCGCCTTGGTGATCGTGTAGACCGTATCGGCCGGGACCTTGGCCGAGGTGACCATCGTCGCCAGCACGCCGTAGGTCGGCGTCGGCTGCGGGTTGCCGGCGTAGATGCCGCCGGGGATCGAGACCTTCGCGAGGTAGGGGTGCTTGGCGACGAGACCGTCGATCGCGGCGTCGACCAGGGGCACCAGCTTGGCGCCGCAGGTCGTCGTCGGATCCTGGATGTTCGCCGACGGGTGGCCGACGCCGTAGAAGAAGGCGTCGATCTTGTTGTCGCACAGGGCCGGGCCGTGTTCGTCGGCCTTGAGCTCCGAGGCGAGCGCGAGGTCGGACGTCTTCATGCCTTCGGCGGCCATCAGCTCGTCCATCGCCGAGCGGGTGCCGGAGCCGGGGTTGCCGACGTTGAGGCGCTTGCCCTTGAGATCGGCGAACTTGGTGATGCCCGCTTCCTTGCGTGCCACCAGGGTGAACGGCTCCGGGTGCACGGAAAAGACGGCGCGAAGGTCCTTGTCGGCTTCCTTGAACGAGCCGGCGCCGTTGTAGTCCTGGAACTGGACGTCGGACTGGGCCATGCCGAAATCGAGCTCGCCGGCCTTGATGGCGTTGACGTTGTAGACCGAGCCGCCGGTCGATTCGACCGAGCAGCGGATGCCGGTCTTGGCGCGATCCTTGTTGACGAGGCGGCAGATCGCACCGCCGACGGCGTAGTACACGCCGGTGACGCCGCCGGTGCCGATGGTGACGAATTTCTGCTGAGCCGCGGCCGGCAGGGGCAGGGCGATCGACGCGACGGCGGCGGCGAGCACGACGCCGGGAAGGGCGGCGGCGAGCCGTCGGCGCGTCCAGTGGGTTTGACGTTGCATGAAGGTACTCCTCAGGAGGGGATGGAAAGGGCCGCCGGACGGCGGGCATCGGAAAAGAGTTCACGCGTCTCGTCTCGCGACGCAAGGCCCATGCCGAGCGCCTCGAGCGCGACCCGGCAGGCGACGACGAGGCCGGCGTTGTCGACGGCGGGCGCGCCGTCTGCGCGGCGCAGGTTGTTCTCGAAGCCGACCCGCACGTGGCCGCCGAGCAGCGCGCCGCTGACGACGCAGTGCAATTCGTCGCCGCCGAAGGCGCAGACCGACCACGGCCAGTCCGGGGGAAGCGCGGCCGCCAGTGGCGGCAACTCGGCGGGCCGGCCGGCCCGCTGTCCCACGTAGGCGCCGAGCACGAACAGCACGTGCGGCGTGTGCTGCGGCACGACGCCGCGCCCGTGCAGCGAGATGAAGCGGGCGAGGTCGGCGGCGTCGTAGACGATGTACTGGACGAGCGCGCCGCGCTCGTGCAGTTCGGCGAGGAAGACGGCGGCCTCTTCGGCCGACGCCGCGTCACCGAACAACTCGCGCACGGCGATCGACAGTGCGTCCGGCGACAGCGCCCGAGCATGGGCGATCTGCTCGGCAGGACCGTAGCGGCCGCCGGCCTCGGTCGTCACCTGCAGGAGCAGACGGTCGCCGACACGGTCGCGGATCGCATCGGTCGCGGCGCGGTAGTGGTCGGCGTCGAGGCTGTGCCGCCCGTCGTCGTCGCGCACGTGCAGGTGCAGCATCGAGGCGCCGGCGGCCAGGCAGTCGGCCGCGCATCCGGCGAGTTCCGAGGGCGTGATCGGCAGCCGGGCGTGATCGGCGCGATGGCGCCTAGCGCCGTTCGGTGCGACGGCGACCGCGACCGGTCTGCTCATGCCGCCCGCAACACCTGCGCCGGCCGCTCGGCGAGCGCCGCGTCGATCGCCTCGCCCAGGCGGCGCACGATCTCGTCGATTTCCGCCGGCGTGCTGACGAAGGGCGGGGCCATCAGGATGTGGTCGCCGCGATGGCCGTCGACGGTGCCGCCGCTCGGGTAGACCATCAAGCCGCGCGCCATCGCCGCCGCCTTGACGCGGGTGTGCAGCGAGAGCGCCGGATCGAAGGGCGCCTTCGTCGCCCGGTCGGCGACGAGCTCGACCGCGATGAAGAGGCCGCGACCGCGGATGGCGCCGCCGGCCGGAGGTGCGTCGTCGCGCTCGGGCAGGCGCGTCGGCCGCCGCGC
>JBBSPY010000212.1:0-5955 GCA_038258415.1 Burkholderiales bacterium | reverse complement strand
GCGGTGATGCGCGACGTCTTCGAGGTGACGCCGCCGCTGCTCAAGGAATCGGCCTACGGCCTGGGCTCGACGACCTGGGAGGTCGTGTCGCGGGTCGTGCTGCCGTACACCAAGACGGGCGTCGTGGGCGCCATCATGCTCGGCCTCGGCCGTGCGCTCGGCGAGACGATGGCGGTCACGTTCGTGATCGGCAACCAGAACCAGCTCAACTCGCCTTCGTTGTTCGAGGCGGCGAACAGCATCACCTCGGCGCTCGCCAACGAGTTCGCCGAGGCCGGCGCCGGGCTGCACCAGGCCTCGCTCATGTACCTGGGGCTCGTGTTGTTCGTCATCACCTTCGTCGTCCTCGCGCTGTCGAAACTGTTGCTGATGCGGCTTCGCCGCAGCGAGGGAACGACGGCATGAGCGCCGTTGTCGCGCCGCCGGGGCGGCAGCGCTCGGCCATCGAGCAGGGGCGTCTCGCCAAGGCGGCCAAGCGCCGTCGCATGAACGTCGTCGCACTCGCGCTGTCGCTCGCGGCCATGGCGTTCGGCGTCTTCTGGCTGATCTGGATCCTCGTCGAGACGGTGCGGCTCGGCGCCAGCGGCCTGTCGCTCGCGCTCTTCACCGAGATGACACCGCCGCCAAACGAGGAGATCGGCGGCCTCGCCAACGCGATCTTCGGCTCGCTGACGATGGTCGGCCTGGCGACGCTGATCGGTACGCCCATCGGCGTCATGGCCGGCATCTACCTGGCCGAGTACGGTCGCAAGGGATCGCTTGGCCACGTCGTCCGCTTCATCAACGACGTGTTGCTGGCGGCACCCTCGATCGTCATCGGCCTGTTCATCTACGCCGTCGTCGTCGCGCGGCTCAACAGCTTCTCGGGCTGGGCCGGCGTGCTCGCCCTGGCGCTCATCGTCATCCCGGTCGTCGTCCGCACGACCGAGAACATGCTGATGCTGATCCCCAACTCGCTGCGCGAGGCCGCCTACGCGCTCGGAACGCCCAAGCGCAAGGTGATCCTGTCGATCACGCTGAAGTCGGCCCAAGCCGGCGTGCTCACGGGCGTGCTGCTCGCAGTGGCGCGGATCGCCGGCGAGACGGCGCCGCTGCTCTTCACCGCGCTTTCGAACCAGTTCTGGAGCAGCGACCTGTCTCGGCCGATGGCGAGCCTGCCGGTGACGATCTTCAAGTTCGCCCTGAGTCCCTACGAGAACTGGCAGCGGCTGGCATGGGCCGGCGTCTTCCTGATCACCCTCGGGGTGCTCGCCCTCAACATCATCGCCCGGTTGCTGTCGCGACCCTCGCGCTGAGCGACGACGAAAGAACCGATCACGTGGACACCCGAGTCGAGATCAGGCCCACCGAGAAACCCATCGCCACCGCGTCCGAGGCATCGAAGCTCTCGGTGCGCGACCTGAATTTCTACTACGGCAGCTTCCATGCGCTCAAGAGCATCACGCTCGACATCCCGGAGCGCCGCGTCACCGCCTTCATCGGCCCGTCGGGTTGCGGCAAATCGACGTTGCTGCGCACCTTCAACCGCATGTTCGAGCTCTACCCCGAACAGCGCGCCGAGGGGCAGATCCTGCTCGACGGAGAGGACATCCTCGCCTCGAAGGACGACGTCGCCCTGATACGCGCGAAGATCGGCATGGTGTTCCAGAAGCCGACCCCGTTCCCGATGTCGATCTACGACAACATCGCCTTCGGCGTTCGCCTGTTCGAGACACTGCCGCGGATCGAAATGGACGAGCGCGTCGAATGGGCGCTGCGCAAGGCCGCCCTGTGGACCGAGGTGAAGGACAAGCTGGGGCAGAGCGGCGCCGGTCTCTCCGGCGGTCAGCAGCAGCGCCTCTGCATCGCCCGCGGCATCGCGATCAAGCCGGAAGTGCTGCTCCTGGACGAGCCCTGCTCGGCACTCGACCCGATCTCCACCGGCAAGATCGAAGAGCTGATCCACGAGCTGAAGACCGAGTACACGGTCGTCATCGTCACCCACAACATGCAGCAGGCGGCGCGCGCGTCGGACTACACGGCCTACATGTACCTCGGCGACCTGATCGAGTTCGGGCCGACCAATGACGTCTTCATGCGGCCGAAACGCCGCGAGACCGAGGACTACATCACCGGGAGATTCGGATGAACGACCGCCACCTGTCGACCCAGTTCGACGCCGAGCTGTCGGGCATCTCCACGCGGGTGCTCGAGATGGGCGGGATGGTCGAGTCGCAAGTGGCGCGCGCCGTCCGCGCGCTGACCGACTTCAGCCCCGAGCTCGCATCGGCCGTGCTCGCGATCGAGGAACGCGTGAACAGCACCGAGGTCGAGATCGATCGAGACCTCTCCACCATCATCGCCCGCCGCCAACCGACGGCACGCGACCTGCGCCTGCTGATCGCCATCTCGAAGACGATCGCCAACCTCGAGCGCGTGGGCGACGAGGCGGCGCGGATCGCCCGCACCGTGCAGCGGCTCGTGAACTCCGGCGTTTCGTCGAGGTTGCGGCTGCCGGTGTCCGACCTCGCCTACGAATGCGAGCTCGCAGTCGGCCAGCTGCGCACCGCACTCGACGCCTTCGCCCGACTCGACGTCGATCGGGCGATCGAGGTGCTCAAGGCCGACGACCTGATCGACCAGGAGTTCGAGGGCCTGATGCGCAAGCTCATCACCTTCATGATGGAGGATCCGCGGACGATCTCGTCGTCGATCGACCTCGTGTTCGTCGCCAAGGCGATCGAGCGTGTCGGCGATCACGCCAAGAACATCGCCGAGCAGATCATCTACATCGTCAAGGGTACCGACGTGCGACACAACTCGATCGACGCGGTCGAGTCCCTGGTCAGATGAGCCGCGTCCTCATCGTCGAGGACGAGCCGGCGATCGCCGAGCTGATCGCGATCAACCTGAAGCACGCCGGCTTCGAGGCCGGAATCGCCAGCGACGCCGAATCGGCCGAGGCCCAGGTCGATGCGCGCCTTCCCGACCTCGTGATCCTCGACTGGATGCTGCCGGGCGAAAGCGGCGTGTCGCTGGCGAGGCGCTGGCGCGCGCGCGAGCGCACCCGTGCGCTGCCGATCATCATGCTCACGGCGCGCAGCCAGGAGCACGACACCGTCGTCGGTCTCGACGCCGGTGCCGACGACTACCTGAGCAAGCCTTTCTCCACCAACGAACTGCTAGCCCGCATCCGCGCCGTGCTGCGTCGCAAGCTTCCCGAGGCGCTCGACAGCCAGGTCGAGGTCGGCCCGCTCATCGTCGATCCTGCGACGCGGCGGGTGACCGGCAACGGTCGCGAAGCCAAGCTCGGCGCCACGGAGTTCAGGCTGCTGCATTTTCTCGTCACGCATCCCGAGCGCGTCCACAGCCGCGCCCAGTTGCTCGACCGGGTGTGGGGCGATCACGTCTTCATCGAGGAGCGCACGGTCGACGTGCACATCAAGCGCCTGCGCGAGGCGCTGGCCCGCGTCGACTGCCAGCACCTGATCGAGACCGTGCGCGGAGCCGGCTACCGACTCGCCCGGGCGGCTCGCGCCACCGCCGATCACTGAATCGCCTTGAGCTGGTTCGCGGCCCGGTTCGGCATCGGCATCGGCGCTCTGCTGGCCGGTGCCTTCGTCGGATACCAGGTCGGCGGTCCGGTCGCCGCATGGCTGTCGGGCCTGGGCGCCGGCTTCGTCGCGTTCGCCTCCATCGTCGCCCGCGACGCGGTTCGGGCCGAGCGATTGCTCGACTGGTGGCGAGACCCGATCGGCACCGCGCCCCGCAACGCAGGCCGCTGGGGTGAGATGGCCTATCTGGGCGAGCGCGCCCTGCGTGGCCAGGCGAGAGCGGCCGCAGCGGAGCGCGAGCGGCTGGCGCAGTTCCTCTCGGCGATGGAGGCCTCGCCCAACGGCGTGCTGCTGCTCGACGCGGCCGATCACATCGAGTGGTGCAACGCGCGCGCCGCCGACCACTTCGGCCTCGACCCGCAGCGCGACCAGCAGCAGCGCGTCACCAACCTGATCCGCGCACCGGAGTTCGTCGCCTACCTGCAGGGGGGCGACTTCGAGCGGCCCGTGATGCTGCAGCCGCAACACGGCAAGGGCACGCTCTCGGTCCTCGTGCGCCGCTACGCCGGCAACGCCAGGCTCGTGCTGTCGCAGGACCTGACCGAGCGGGAGCGCTCCGAGGCGATGCGGCGCGACTTCGTGGCCAATGTCTCGCACGAGATCCGCACGCCGCTGACCGTGCTCTCGGGCTTCCTCGAGACGCTGCGCAGCCTCGACCTCGACGCGGCCGAGCGCAAGCGCGTCGTCTCGCTGATGAGCGAACAGGCCGATCGCATGTCGGCGCTGGTCGCGGACCTGCTGACGCTGGCTCAGCTCGAAGGAAGCCCGCGCCCCGCTGCCGACCAGTGGCTGGCCGTGACGGCGCTCGTGCGCGCGGCCGAGGGCGAGGCGCGCGGCCTGTCGGCCGGCCGTCACACGATCACGGCCCAAGACGTCGGCGGCGCGCAGATCGCCGGTTCGGAGACGGAGCTGCGCAGCGCACTCTCCAACGTGCTCAACAACGCCGTTCGCTACACGCCACAGGGCGGACACATCGAGCTCGGGTGGCAGATCCTCGCCGACGGACGCGCCGAGTTTTCAGTGTCCGACAACGGTCGCGGGGTCGCCCGGGAGCACTTGCCGAGGCTCACCGAACGCTTCTACCGCATCGATGCGAGCCGCTCGCGCGACACTGGCGGAACCGGCCTCGGGCTGGCGATCGTCAAGCACGTTGTCGAGCGGCACGGCGGTGAGCTCGTGGTCGAGAGCGAGGTCGGGAAAGGTTCGCGGTTCGGCATTCGTCTGCCGGCGGCCCGGGTTCGACCGACCGCCGGCGCCGTCGCGGGTGCCTTGGTCGTCGATCTGCCCTCTGAAGACTGAGGCGAGAGGCCGCCAGCATCCTCAGGCCGTGTGGACCTCGCGCACGGTGCGTGCTCCGGCGGTCCGGCGCTCGATGGGAACCAGGTGCGACAGGAAGACACGCCCGGCGTCGTCGCAGCTGAAGGCGCAGGCCCGGGCACGTGCCGTCGCCCGGGGGACGGTAACCGCGCGGACCGCCGCGATCCAGAGGTCGGCATGAAGGACGCCGCCGGCGCTGGTGCCGTCACGACCGTCGCCGACGACGTCGAGCGGCCCTGCCACCGGATATGCCGCGACGGGCGTGCCGCATGCCATCGCCTCCAGCATCACCAGGCCGAAGGTGTCGGTGCGCGACGGATGGACGAAGACGTCGGCCGCGGAATAAAGTGCGGGAAGCGCTTCGCGCGCCATCGGGCCGAGCCAGTGAACGTCCGGGTGTTGCTGCTTGAGCTGCCGCAGCTTCGGCCCGCCGCCGGCGACCACCTTGGATCCCGGCAATTCCAGCTCCAGGAACGCCTCCAGGTTCTTTTCCGCCGAGATCCTGCCGACGGAGAGAAACACCGGACGCTTCCAACCATGCGGACTCGGCGGCCGCGGCGAGAAGCGGGTCGTGTCGATGCCGTGCGACCACGCGCGAAGGTTGGTGTAGCCACGTCGTTGAAGGATCGACAGCATGCCGTCCGACGGCACCAGCGTTCCACTCGCCGCGGCGTGGAAGCGCCGCAGCCACGCGTAGCCGATCGCCGCCGGACATCCTGTCGCGGCCTGCACGAACTCTGGAAAGCGCGTGTGGAAGGCCGTGGTGAACGCCCAGCCACGCTCGATCGCGTGGGCCCGGGCGGCGTGGCCCAGCGGTCCTTCGGTGGCGATGTGCAGCGCGTCTGGATCGAAGCCGTCGAGCAGCCGCGCGATCCGCCGGCGCGGCAACACCGACAGTCCGATATCCCGGTAGCCGGGCAACGGAACGCGCCGAAACTGCGACGGCTCGATCAACTCGACCCGGTGACCGCGCCCGCGCAGCGTGTCGAGCAGGTCGGCGAGCGTCGTGACGACGCCGTTGACTTGCGGGTGCCAGGCATCGCTG
>JBBSPY010000211.1:0-5991 GCA_038258415.1 Burkholderiales bacterium | reverse complement strand
TGGTCGCCGTGCACAGCATGCTCGAGTACCCGCTCTGGTACAGCTATTTCCTGCTGCCGGCGGCGTTCGCGTTCGGGCTGTGCCTGGAGCGGCCCGAGCGGGGCGCGGTCGCGGCGGCGGCCACGGCGCCGTCACCCTCGGTGGGAGGCGCGACGCGGCCGCTGGTGCTCGCCTCGATGCTGCTCGTGCTCGGCGGGTCGCTGGCGCTGCTCGACTACCTGCAGGTCGTTGTCATCTTCGAGCCGCCCGCGAATGCCGGCCCGCTCGAGAAGCGCATCGCCGAGGGCCGCAGGAGCGTTCTCTTCGCGCACCACGCCGACTACGCCGCCGGCACCGTCGCCGACCACCCGGGCAAGGTGATCGGCGCCTTCGATCGTGCGACCCACTACCTGCTCGACACGCGGATCATGATGGCCTGGGCCAACGCGCTCGAGGAGCGCGGCGAAGACGACAAGGCGCGCTACCTCGCGGCGCGGCTGAAGGAGTTCCACAACCCGGCGTCGGAAGCGTATTTCGCGCTGTGCGACCCGGCGAACGTGCGGCTGGCGGCTGCGAATGCGGCGGCGAGCGCGGCGGCAGCGGGCAAGCCCGCGCCGGCTCCGGCGGCGACGCCGTATCAGTGCCTGGCGCCGAAGCGCGGGTATGGGTTCGAGGACTTTCGGTGAGGCATTCACCGTATGCTCGGCGCCGATGGAGCCGCGCGCAGTCATAATGCGTCGCAAGCGCAACGCAGACTCCATATGAAAACCGCCACCCTCCCATCGCTGCGCGTCGAGCCCGAACTCCGCGAGGCAGCCGAAAGCGTTCTTCGCGATGGCGAGACCCTGACCGCGCTCATCGAGACGGCGATGCGCGAGACGATCCACCGTCGGCGCGTCCAGGCCGAGTTCATCGCCCGCGGCCTGCGCTCGAGCAAGGAGGCGGAGCGGACCGGGGTCTACTTCCCGGCTGCTGAAGTCCACATGGAGATGCGAGCCCGCATCGATGACAGACGCAAGCAGGTTCTTGCCCGCGCGAAAGCCGGGTGAGCCGAGCCTTCGAGGTCCGATACACCGCCGCCGCGCGCGAAGACCTGGCGCGACTGTTCGAATTCCTGCTTGATCGCGCGCGCTCGGCTGTAGACCTTGATGACGCCCATGCCGCCGTCAACGCCATCGAGTTAGCACTGGGGCGCATGGGCGATGCACCCTTCATCTACCGCAAGGCCGGCGAAAGCCCGTTTCTTCGCGAGCTCGTCATCCCGTTCCGATCGGCCGGCTACGTTGCGCTCTACGAGATCGCGGTCGAGAGCGTCGTCAACGTGCTGGCCATACGGCATCAGCGCGAAGACGACTACCACTGAGCCTGCCGCTTGGTTGGGCATTCCTCGACGCTCACGCCGCCTTCCACTCCCCCGACTTCCCGCCCCGCTTCTCCAGCACCCGCACGCCGCCGATGACCATGCCGCGATCGGCGGCCTTGCACATGTCGTAGACCGTCAGCAGGCCGACCTGCACGGCGGTGAGCGCTTCCATCTCAACTCCCGTCCGGCCGACGGTTTCCACCTCGGCCGTGCAGCGAACCTCGCTCGTTGCCGCGTCGACGTCGAACGCCACCGACACCCGCGTGATCGCGATCGGGTGGCACAGCGGCACCAGGTCGGCGGTGCGCTTGGCACCTTGGATCGCAGCGACGCGGGCGATGCCGATCACGTCGCCCTTCTTCGCCGTTCCGGCGGCGATGAGTGCCAGCGTCTCGGCCTTCATGCGGATGACGCCGGTGGCCCGCGCCACGCGGGTGGTTTGGGCCTTGGCCGAGACGTCGACCATGTGCGCGGCGCCGGCGGCGTCGAAGTGGGTGAGGGGTGACGAAGGCGCCGGCACGGAACGAATCAGGCAAAGCCGATCGAAGGGAAACAGGTTCGCAGGCATCATAGCGACGCACCCCTGGCGCCACACCGGCGCCACACCGCTCCAGACCCCATGACCGCCCCCATCGCCGCACGCGCCGCGCCGCGTCCGAGGCGGCTGCTCGCCACGCTGCTCGCGTGCGCGCTCGCCGTGCCGGGCGGGGCGGTGGCGCCGGCGAGGGCGCAATCACCATCGCCATCGCCGGGTTCGTTCTCGCCGCTTTCGCCGCCGCCTGCCCAGCCGTCGCTCCCGGCACTCGGCGACTCCGACTCCGCGGGCTTCCCGATCAACGCCGAACGCAGGCTCGGCGACGAGATCATGCGCGAGATCCGCGTCGATCCCGACTACCTCGACGACCCGCTCCTCCTCGAGTACCTCGAGTCGATCTGGCAGCCGCTGCTGCTCAAGGCCCGGCAGCTCGGCAACATCACGCCCGACATCGACGCCCGCTTCGCCTGGGAGCCCTTTCTGGTTCGCGACCCGAGCGTCAACGCCTTCGCGCTGCCGGGCGGTTACGTCGGCGTGCACCTCGGGCTCATCGCGCTGACGACCAGCCGCGACGAGCTCGCGTCCGTCATCGGCCACGAGATGTCGCACGTGACGCAGCGGCACATCGCCCGCTCGATCACGGCCAACTCGCGGCGCTCGCTGGTGAGCCTGGCGGCGCTGATCGTCGGCCTGATCGCGGCGTCGCGCAGCTCCAACCCCGATGCGATCAACGCGGTGGTGACCGGCTCGCAGGCGGCGGCGATCCAGGGGCAGCTCAACTTCTCCCGCGACGTCGAGCGCGAGGCCGACCGGATCGGCTTCCAGGTCATGACGGCGGCCGGCTTCGCGCCGGGCGGCATGGCGTCGATGTTCGAGAAGATGGACCTCTCGCAGCGCCTCAACGACTACGGCGGCTTCCCCTACCTGCGCTCGCACCCGCTGACGGCGGAGCGCATCGGCGAGGCGCAGGCGCGCGCCGGCATCGCCACGACGGCGCCGCGCGTGAGCGTGCTCGAGCACACCGCGGCGCAGGCGCGCGCCCGCGTCCTGATGGATTCCCGCTCCGATGCCCTGCATCGATGGGAAGGTCGCGACGCCGACAACGAGGGCGCCCCGGCCGATCGTTTCCGCGCCGCGCTCGAAGGGGCGCTGGCCGCGAGCCAGTTGCGCAACTGGGCGCGCGCCGATGCGGCGTTCGCCAAGGCGATGGGCATCGCCCGTGGCAGCCCGGCGAGCAGCGACCGGGCGCTGCGTGCCGTGGCGCTGATGCAGGCGCAGTCCTATCTCGACCGCGGCGCCGTGCAACCGGCGCTCGCGGCGGCCAGGCCGTGGGCGCAGGACGGATCGCGCCCGGTGCTGCTGCTCGAAGCGCGGGCCGCGATCGTCGGTGCCCGTGAGGTCGACCCCGACAACCCGGCGCTCAAGGCCGAGGCCTCCGACCTGCAGACCTGGGTCGCGCTGCACCCGAACGATGCGCTCGCCTGGAGCGCGCTCGGCCAGGCCTGGGGCAAGCTCGGTGTGCCCTTGCGGTCGCTGCGCGCCGAGGCCGAGTCGCGCTATGCGCTGGGCGATCTCGTCGGGGCCATCGACCGACTGCGAGCCGCGCAGCGCGCCGTGCGCAACGCGCCGGCCGATTTCATCGACGCCTCGGTCGTCGATTCGCGTCTGCGCGTGATCGCGGGCGAGCGCCAGCAACTCGAGATCGATCGCCGCGCCGGGCGCTGAACACCGCACACTCGGTTCGCGTCGGCTTCATGCCGCCATCACGCGCCGCGACGAGGCTCTGCGCTGCACCGAGAATCGCTCGGTCCCAGGGAGTGGTGGTATCCATGAAGCACATCGTTGCGGCAGCAGCTGCGTCGGCCGTCGTGTTCGGCTCGCTGGCGGTCGTGCCGTCCGCAGCGCTGGCGGCGGCCGTCGTCGCCGTCACGCCGCAGGGCGAAGTCGCCCGGATCCGTCAGGTCACGGTCAAGTTTTCCGAGGCGGTCGTGCCGTTCGGTGACCTGCGGCTCGCCGACCCGTTCTCGATCGCCTGCCGAGGCTCGACGCCGGCCGGTGCCGGCCGCTGGGCGAGCGAGCGGGTGTGGCTGTACGACTTCAAGGAGGCGCTGCCGCCCGGCACGCGCTGCACGGCGACGCTGCGGCCCGACTGGAAGCCGACTGCGCCCGTCACCGGCCTCCGCACCTTCGACTTCTCGACCGGTGGCCCGGCCGTCGTGTCGATCCAGCCTTCGGGCGGCGACATCGAGGAAGACCAGCACTTCCTGCTGCGCCTGTCAGGCGCCGCGGTCGAGTCGACGGTCACCGCCAACGCCTGGTGCGAGGTCGAAGGCCTCGGCGAGAAGATCGCGCTGCAGGTGGTGAGCGGCGACGCACGCGCCGCGGTGCTGAAGGCCCGCCGCATCGTGGCGGCGCAGGCCGCCAACGCGCTGCTCGTTCGCTGCGCCCGGCCGCTCGCCAACGGCGCGCAGGTGCGCCTGGTGTGGGGCAAGGGCATCGCCGCCGAGCGCAACGCGCAGGTCGTGACGACGATCGAGCAGCGTTGGCGCTACGAAGTGCGGCCCGCGTTCACCGCCGAGTTCAGCTGCGAACGCGAGCGCGCCGAAGCGCCGTGCCTGCCGATCCGCCCGATGACGCTGCGCTTCTCGGCGCCGATCGTGCGCTCGATCGCCACGCAGGTGCGGTTGAAGCCCGTGCAGGGCGCCGATGTCGCTGCGGCCATCGCCCCGAAGTTCGACAAGGACGACAAGTCGCCCGAGGTGAGCGAGGTCGCCTTTCCGACGCCGCTCGCCGAGAGCGCCGCGTTCGACATCGTGCTGCCCGCGGGCGTGGTCGACAACGCCGGCCGCAAGCTGTCGAACGCGTCGAGCTTTCCGCTGCGCGTGCAGACCGGGGCGGCGCCGCCGATCGCCAAGTTCGCCGCGGCGCCGTTCGGCATCGTCGAGCGCGACGCCGAAAGCGCGCTGCCGGTGACGCTGCGCCACGTGCAGGGCGAGTTGCGCCCGGCGGGCGCGGGCAAGGTTCGCACCGTGCGGCCTACGACCGATGCCGACATCCTCGCCTGGTACGCGCGGCTGCAGAAGTTCCACGAGACGCAGATCAGCGCCCGGCAGCTCGGCTACCCCGAGCGCGAGTGGTACACGTTCGAGAACGACACGGACTCGAAGGGTCGGCCGATCCGCCGCCGCGTCGAGCGCTACGTCGGCAGCCGCGAGGTCTCGCTGCTCGCCAAGGACGCCGGCGCGAAGACGCTCGCCCTGCCGCAACTCGAGGGCGGCGACCCGCGGCCGTTCGAGGTCGTCGGCATCCCACTGCCCGAGCCCGGCTATCACGTCGTCGAGATCGAGTCGCCGCGGCTCGGCCAGTCGCTGCTCGACAAGCGTGCGCCGATGTACGTGCGCACCGGCGTGCTCGTCACCAACCTGGGCGTGCACTTCAAGCTCGGCGGCGAGAACAGCGTCGTCTGGGTGACGTCGCTCGATCGCGGCAAGCCGGTCGAAGGTGCCGACGTCGCGGTGCACGACTGCAACGGCAAGCCACTCTGGAGCGGCCGCAGCGACGCGCGCGGTCTCGCCGTCGTGCCGCGCGCGCTCGCCGAGCCGGGCGACGACTGCGTCGCCGACAGCGGCTATTTCGTCACCGTGCGGAAGGCCGCGGGCAGGTCCGAAGGAGACAAGGCCGACGTCGCGTTCGTCTTCTCGAGCTGGCAGAAGGGCATCGAGCCGTGGCGATTCAGCGTGCCGACGGGTCGCAGCGCGCATCCGGGCCTGCGCGCCGCGACGGTGTTCGACCGCACGCTGTTCCGGGCCGGCGAGACGGTGTCGATGAAGCACTTCGTCCGCGTCGAGACGATGCAGGGCCTGGCCGCTGCGAGACGCGACCAGCTGCCGACGCGCGTGAAGCTCGTGCACGAAGGCAGCGGCGAGGAGATCAAGATCCCGCTCGTCTGGCGCGGCAACGGTCGAAGCGCGACGACGACGTGGCCGATCCCGCCTGCGGCCAAGCTCGGCGTCTATGCCGTTGCGCTCGAACGCGACACGCCGGCGGCCGGAGAGCAGGGCGACGACCAGAGCCGACAGACGAGCTGGTCGAGCGGCAGCTTTCGCGTCGAGGA
>JBBSPY010000210.1:0-6060 GCA_038258415.1 Burkholderiales bacterium | reverse complement strand
AGCGCACGTGCCGAGCGTTCGTAGTCGCCGATGCTCGACGCCGCCAGCGCCTTCATCGTGCGCACCACGGCGTGCAGATCGCGTGCACCCGTGATCTTGGGTTGCAGCGACGCGAGGCCGTCGCTCACGTGGCCGCCTTCGCCGCGGGCTCGGCGTCGGGCTTCGGCAAGAAGGCCTTCAGCACCGCATCCGCGCTGTCGGCAACGGCTTTGCGATCCTCGTCGCTCAGCTTCTTCGCGCCGAGCAGGCGGTCGCGAAGCGGTGGGTCGAGTCGGGCCATGGCATCCTGGACGGCGCGTTGCGCCTCAGCCATGCGCGGCAGCGGCACGGCATCGAACAGGCCGGCCGTCAGCGCCAGCAGCACGGCGATCTGAGCCGGCACGGCCACCGGCTCGAACTGCGGTTGCTTCAGGCAGGCGCGGATGCGCTGGCCGTGCGCAAGGGTTTTGCGCGTCGCGTCGTCGAGCCGCGCGCCGAAGCGCGAGAACGATTCGAGTTCCTCGAATTGCGCGTAGGCGAGCTTCAGGTCGCCGGCCACGGCGCGGAAGGGGCCACGCTGCGCCTTGCCACCGACCCGCGACACCGACTTGCCCACGTCCACCGCCGGCAACACGCCCAGTTCGAACAGCGAGGGCGACAGATAGATCTGGCCGTCGGTGATCGAGATCAGGTTGGTCGGGATGTAGGCCGAGATGTCCTCGGCCTCGGTCTCGATGATCGGCAGCGCGGTGAGCGAACCGCCGCCGCGTTCGGGGCAGAGATGGGTCGACCGTTCGAGCAGCCGCGAATGGAGGTAGAAGATGTCGCCCGGGAATGCCTCGCGTCCCGGCGGCCGGCGCAGCAGCAGCGACAGCTCCCGGTAGGCGCGCGCGTGCTGTGTCAGGTCGTCGTAGACGATCAGCACGTCGCGGCCGGCTTCCATGAAGTGTTCGGCGATGCTGGTCGCCGCGTAGGGCGTGACAAAAGCGAGCCCCGGTGGCTGGTTCCCCTCGGTGACGACGACCACGGTGTAGTCCATCGCGCCCTTCTCGCGCAGCGTCGC
Organism: Burkholderiales bacterium; assembly: GCA_038258415.1. Taxonomy (GTDB): domain Bacteria; phylum Pseudomonadota; class Gammaproteobacteria; order Burkholderiales; family Burkholderiaceae_C; genus Schlegelella_A. The sequence goes on along the minus strand of JBBSPY010000210.1, from coordinate 5,018 downwards.
CACCACCTTGGCCACTGCCGAAGCGCGCTGCCCGATGGCGCAGTAGACGCAGACCATGTCCTGCCCGCGCTGGTTCAGGATCGTGTCGAGCGCGATCGCGGTCTTGCCGGTCTGGCGGTCGCCGAGGATCAGCTCGCGCTGGCCGCGGCCGATCGGGATCAGCGCGTCGATGACCTTCAGCCCGGTCTGCAGCGGCACGTCGACCGGGGCGCGGTCCATGATGGCAGCGGCAGGCCGCTCGATCGGCAGCCGGGCCGTCGCATCGACGGGGCCGAGACCGTCGAGCGGCTGGCCGAGCGGGTCGATGACACGCCCCAACAGGGCCGGGCCGACGGCCACGTCCATCACGCGCCCGGTGCGGCGCACCTCGTCGCCGGCCTGCAGGTGCCAGTACTCGCCGAGCAGCACGACGCCGAGCTCGTGCTCGTCGACGTTGAACGCGATGCCGGCCAGGCCGCCGGGGAACATCAGCAGCTCGTCGAAGCCGGCGCCGGGCAGGCCGCTGACGTGGGCGATGCCCGTGGTCACCTGCGTGACGGTGCCGACCTCGCGCGGAGCGAGGTCCGGAGCGAACGCAGCGCGCGCCTGCGCCACCGCGGCGAAGCCGCGATCGAGCGCCCGCGCGGTGATGCCGCCGTCGCCCGAGGACGGCGTGCCGGCGCATGCCGTATTCATGCGGCGACCGGGTCGGCGAGAGGCGCGGGCGCGGCGTCGGGCTTCACCACTTCCGGCGTCGCGGGACTGGCAGCCGACTTCACGGCAGGGGCCAGCAGCGCGGCGACGTCGCGTTCGAGATCGCGCAGGTATTCGTCGATGGTCCAGGCCACCTTCTGGCCGCCCGCGCTCAGCTCGATGCCGCACACGGTATCGCCCCCGTCCTCGAAGCGCAGCGGCACGTCGAAGGAAAGGCTCGTGTTGACCGCGCTCTGGATCGCGGCCCGCTGATCGGCGGGCAGCTCGAAATGGCTGCGCACCAGGGCGGATTCAGCGCTTTGCTTCAACGCTGCCGCCAACTGGTTCCTGGCAGGGGCGGGCAGCTCACCCATGCGCCGCGTGAGGACCTCGACCATGCGCGACTCCAGGCTCACGTTCGCCAGATCGGACAGGGTCTTGCGGGCGACGGCAAATACCTCGTGCGCTGCACGGCCGGCGATCGATTGCTGCAGATGCGCGGCCTGCGTGGCAAGCGCCTGCAGGCGCTTCGCCGCCAGCGCATCGGCTGCCTTGCCGGCCTCGTCGGCGAGGCGCAGGCCTTCGGCCTTGGCGTCCGCCGTGGCCGTGTCCATCAGGTCGGCGCGCTGCTGGTCGAAGGCGGTGTTCTTGTCCTCGAAGGTCTTGCGATCGGCCGCCGCCTGCGCCTCCTTCGCGGCGGCGGCGGCAATCTGGTCGGCGATGCGCTTTTCGCGGGCGGCGATCGCATCGAGCACCGGCTGGTAGAGAAAGCGCTTCATCAGCCAGACCAGGAGGACGAAGTTGAGCGCCTGCGCGCCGACGGTGAACCAGTCGATCAACATGGCTCACTTGCCTGCCGTGTGGGCGACCGCCGCGTTCCAGAACGGGTTGGCGAAGATCAGGATCATCGACACCACGAAGCAGTAGATCGCCGTCGATTCGATCATCGCCAGGCCGACGAAAAGCGTGCGCGTGATCGTCGCCGACGCGTCAGGCTGCTGCGCGAGCGCCGTGAGCGCGGTCGCCACCGCGCGGCCCTCGGCCAGCGCCGGCCCCATGGTGCCGAAGCCGGTGGTGATGCCGGCGATGATGATCGAGGTCACCGCGATGAAGGTCAGGCTGTCCATGAAGTTCTCCTTGTCGATTCAGGCCGTGGCGGCGGCAGGTGGATCAGGCTGGGGCGCGGGGCGCGTGGCGGCGGCGAGGTAGACCGCGGCCAGGATGCTGAAGATGTAGGCCTGCACCATCCCCGTCAGCAGGCCGAGCAGCGTCATCACCACCGGGAACAGGAACGGCGTGATCGTCAGCAGGATGCCGACGATCATGGCGCCGCTCATCATGTTGCCGAACAGGCGCACCGCCAGCGCCAGGGTGCGCGAGAGTTCGCTGATGAGGTTGAAGGGCAGCATGATCCACGTCGGTTCGAGGTAGGACTTCAGGTAGCGACCCAGGCCCTGCTCGCGGATGCCGAACAGCGGCACTGCGACGAAGACGCACAGCGCCAGTGCGACGGTGGTCGAGAGCGACCCGGTCGGCGGCTCGTAGCCGGGGACGACGGTCGCCAGCGCCGCGGTGGCAACGAACAGGAACAGCGTGCCCAGGAAGGCGAGGTAACGCTCGGGTCGCTCGAGACCCACCTCGCGGATCTGCTCCGTGATGCCGGTGACGACGATCTCCAGCAGGTTCTGCCAACGCGAGCGCTGGTGGTCGGTGGAGAGCTTGCGCGTGATCAGCATCGAGCCGAGCACCAGCACGGCCATCAGGGCCCACGTGAACACGATGGTGCCGTTGAGCGTGAACAGCCCGTGCTGCCAGAAGACCAGTTGATCCGGACCGAGGCGCATGGCGGATCAGGTGGGGCCCGGCTCGCCGTCGGCCGGATGGTGACGGTGATCATCGAGACGCCCGAGCAGCGATTCGAGCGCCGCCGTCAGCTTTCGAGCCGCGCCGTCCACGGCCTGGTGGACGCTGCCGGCATGGTGACTGACAGCCACCGGCTGATGGTTCCGCAGCCGAGCTTCCATCAGGCAGCGCTTGTCGCGGCCACCCGCCTTGCCGCCATTCTCGTCGTCGAGATGCACCTCCACCCGCGTGAGGTGCTCCTTGACATGGCGCACGGCGTTCTCGACCACGGCTTCGATGTGCGCGAACAAGAGCTCGTCGCCGTCGATGTGGTTGTCGGTGTGGATCTGGATCTGCATGTCGGGTCCCTGGGCTTGTTCGAATGTCGACTCATAGGGCGTGGCCAGCGTCGTACTTCACGGCGGTCCCCGATCCGCCACCAGGCGGGCGGTCAGGCGAAGCACCAGCCAGCGGCCAGCCCAGAATCCGAGCAGGCACGACAACGACCTGCGCCAGTCGCCTGCGGAAACAGCAACGAATCCGGCAGCGACGCACGTCACTCGCAACAGCAGGCTGCCGCCGACCCAGAGTGCCGGTCGGGCCGAATCGAACGCCTGGCGCACCGTCCACCACAGGCCGCCGAAAAAGAGCACGCCCAGCACGACACCCGCGAGGGCGGCGAGCGGCAACGCGAGCGGGTCGGTCATGGCCGCTCTTTCTTCGACCCGGCGTCGGCAAGGTCGTCATCACCGCTGCCTGCCGCATGCATCGCGCGGTCCTGTTGCGCCACCCAGCGCCAGGCGTTCAGGCATCCCAGCACCAGACCGGCCATCAGGAGCGCCAGCGACCACGGATGGGTGCCGGGGTGTTTCGCGTCGAGCCAGAGGCCCAGCGCCGCGCCCGCCAACGTCGGCACCACCACCGACCAGCCGATCAGCCCCATCATGCCGAGGCCCGACCAGACCCCTGGCGCGCTGTCGCGGCGCGCGCGCAGCTTGCGCGCGGCCTTGGCGCCGACCTGATCGGCGAGCTTCCTGTCCGGTGTCCGCTCATTCACCGTGGAACCTCGCGAAGCGGCCGACGAAGCCGCTCTCGAGCTTGCGCGTGGCAGCAAGTGCACCCTGTTCCAGCGAATCCAGCGTCAGATAGTCGCGCTGCACCGCGTCGCGCAGCTGCGCCAGGTCGGTCCCGCGCGAGGCACGGCGCACGGCCACCCGAACCTCGCCGCCGATCTTCGTCAGCACGCCCTGGTCGACCGCGATGAAGACCTCGCCCTCCGCCTCGCTTTCGTAGGTCAGGATGCCGGGCACCAGGGCGGCGACGCAGTCGAGCCGGTGCGGCAGGAGGCCGAACGAGCCTTCGTGGGTCTCGGCGACGATGCGCGACACGTCGCGGACATCGACGAAGACCCGGGACGGCAGCAGCACTTCAAGGTGCATGGGCCACCTCCGGTTGCGCTGTCGCGGCCGGCTTGCCGACTGCGGATCCGTCATCGCCTTTTGCGCCGGTGGGCGCCTCGGCCTTGGCTTCCGAGATCGCGCCGATCATGTAGAGCGCGCTTTCGGGGCGGTCCTTGAACTCATCGCGCAGGATGCGCTCGCAGCCGTCGAGCGCGTCGGCGAGGCTGACCAGCTTGCCCGGCAGCCCGGTGAACTGCTCGGTGGTGAAGAAGGGTTGCGTCAGGAAGCGTTCGAGCCGGCGCGCGCGCGCCACCACCGCGCGGTCGGCCGGCGACAGCTGCTCCAGGCCGAGCATCGCGATGATGTCCTTCAGTTCGGCGTACTGCGCGAGCGTGCGGCGGACTTCCTGCGCCAGTGCGTAGTGCCGCTCGCCGACGATGCCCGGCGTGGCCATCTTCGAGTTCGACTGCAGCGGGTCGATGGCCGGGAACAGGCCTTCGCCGGCGCGCTTCCTCGACAGCACGATCGAAGCCGACAGGTGCGAGAAAGTGTGCACCGCGGCGGGATCGGTGAAGTCGTCGGCGGGCACGTAGACGGCCTGGATCGACGTGATCGCGCCGCTGTCGGTGTTGGCGATCCGCTCCTCCAGCGCCGACAGCTCGGTGCCCATCGTGGGCTGATAGCCGAGGCGCGATGGCATCTGTCCCATCAGGCCCGAGACCTCGGAACCCGCCTGGATGAAGCGGAAGATGTTGTCGATCAGCAGCAGCACGACGCGCTGCTCGTCGTCACGGAAGTACTCGGCCATCGTCAGGGCGACCTGGCCGACGCGGAAGCGCGCCCCCGGCGGCTCGTTCATCTGGCCGAAGACCATCACCATGTTCTTCAGCACGTCGGCCTTCTTCATCTCGGCATAGAGATCCTGACCTTCGCGGCAGCGTTCGCCGATGCCGCAGAAGATGCTGACACCCTCGTTCGCGCCCTGGTGCTTGCCGACCATGTTGTGGATCATCTCGGTCAGCAGCACCGTCTTGCCGACGCCCGCCCCACCGAACAGGCCGGCCTTGCCGCCGGTTTCCAGCGGCACCAGCACGTCGATCATCT
>JBBSPY010000209.1:0-6061 GCA_038258415.1 Burkholderiales bacterium | reverse complement strand
TGGAAGGGCGCCGACTACCACGACGAGGGCAAGACCTTCGCCGAGATGGAGCGCGTGTTCGACATCTGCCACGGCTGCCGACGCTGCGTGAGCCTGTGCCAGTCGTTCCCGAACCTGTTCGACCTCGTCGACGCGACCGACGACGGCGAGGTGCACGGTGTGAAGAAGGAAGACTACTGGAGCGTCGTCGACCAGTGCTACCTGTGCGACCTCTGCTACATGACGAAGTGTCCCTACGTTCCGCCGCATCCCTGGAACGTCGACTTCCCGCACCTCATGCTGCGGGCCAAGGCGATCAAGTACAAGAAGGGCGGGGTCCACGCCGGCGAGAAGCTGCTGGCCTCGACCGACACGCACGGCAGCTTCGCCGGCATCCCGGTCGTCGTGCAGGCGATCAATGCGCTCAACAAGACGAAGCCGGTGCGCGCGATCCTCGACAAGACGCTCGGCGTCCACCCCGACGCCTGGTTGCCGCCGCTGGCGACCACGAAGTTCCGCTCGAGCGCGACCCGTGGAAACGACGGCGACGTGCGGGATGGCGAGCGCAGCCCCGGCAAGGTCGCGATCTTCGCGACCTGTTACGTCAACTACAACGAGCCGGACATCGGCCACGACCTGCTGAAGGTGCTCGCGCACAACGGCGTGCCGTACGAGATCGTCGAGAAGGAGTCGTGCTGCGGCATGCCCAAGCTCGAGCTCGGCGACCTGGAAGGCGTCGAGAAGCTCAAGGAGGCCAACATCCCGGTGCTCGCGCGCTACGCGAGGGAAGGCTGGGCGATCGTCGCCGCGGTGCCGTCCTGCGTGCTGATATACAAGCAGGAGCTGCCGCTCATGTTCCCTGACGACGCCGAGGTGATCGCCGTGCAGAAGGCGATGTTCGATCCGTTCGAGTACCTGATCGCGCGGCATCGCGACGGGTTGCTGAAGACCGACTTCAGCGAGCCGCTCGGCAAGGTGAGCTACCACGTGCCGTGCCATGCGCGGGTGCAGAAGATCGGCCGCAAGGCCGAGGAGATGTTCAAGCTCGTCGGCAAGACGGTCGAGGTGGAACTGACGACGGTCGAGCGCTGCTCGGGTCACGCCGGCACCTACGGCGTGAAGACGGCGACGCACGAGACGGCGATGAAGATCGGCAAGCCCGTCGCCAAGGCGATGGCCAAGGAGGGCACGCGGTGGATCTCGTCTGACTGCGCGCTCGCCGGGCACCACATCGCGCAGGAGATCGAGGTCAACGGACTGCCCCGGGCCGAGCTCGCGCATCCGCTCAGCCTCGTCGCGCGCGCGTACGGACTCAAGGACAAGGCCGCATGACCATCGCAAGCCACAACCTGCTGAGCCTGGAGGCCTACGCGAAGATCCGGGCGTCGAGCCGCGCCGACTTCATCGCCCATCGCAGGCTCCGCAGCGTGCGTCTCGGCGATCACCTCACGCTGCAATTCGAGGACGAGAAGACGATCCGCCGGCAGATCCAGGAGATGCTGCACATCGAGAAGATCTTCGACGAGGCGGGAATCGCAGGCGAGCTCGAGACCTACCTTCCGCTGGTGCCCGACGGCACGAACTGGAAGGCGACGATGCTGATCGAGTATCCCGACCCGAACGAGCGCAAGCGCGAGCTGGCGCGGCTGATCGGTGTCGAGGATCGCGTGTTCGTCGAGCTCGAGGGCGGCCCCCGCGTCTACGCCATCGCCGACGAGGATCTCGAGCGAGAGAACGAGGAGAAGACCTCGGCGGTGCACTTCCTGCGCTTCGAGCTCAACACCGTCGCGCGCGAGGCGCTGCGCGCCGGCGCCAGCGCGCGCGTCGGCTGCGATCACACGAACTACCCGGCGCACACGGCGATCGCGCCGGAGACGCTGGCGAGCCTGGCAGGCGACCTGCGTTAGCCGGGCCCCGCAGCCAGCGCCTCGGTCGCGGCCGTCGCCGACGCGCGCCGCACGCTGCGCAGGCCGTCGATCGTGTAGAGCACGAGCGCGACCCATATCAGACCGAAGCCGACGAGGCGCCCGACGCCGAAGCGTTCGCCGAACAGCCACACGCCGAGCACGAACTGGATCGACGGGCCGAGGTACTGCAGCAGGCCCAGCGTGGTGAGCGGCAAGCTGCGCGCGCCTGCCGCGAAGAGCAGCAGGGGGATCGTCGTCATGGGTCCGAGGCCGACGAGCCAGAGGTTCGTGCCGAAGTCGGAGGCCGGGAAGCTGGTCGCGCTGCCGCCCCACCAGAACGCCATTGCCACGATCGCGAACGGCGCGAGCAGGATCGTCTCGAGTGCCAGTCCCTCGACTGCGCCGAGCACGGCGACCTTGCGCATCAGACCATACGCACCGAAGGTGAGGCCGAGGACCAGGCCGATCCATGGCAGCCGCCCGGCGACGATCGTCAGCCACAGCACGCCAGCGGCCGCGAGGCCGAGCGCGAGCCATTGCGCGCGGCGCGGCCGCTCGTGCAGCAGCGCGTAGCCGAGGGCGACGTTGACGAGCGGGGTGATGAAGTAGCCGAGGCTGGCGTCGACCACCCGGCCGTTCGACACCGCCCAGATGTAGGTGATCCAGTTGGCCGACAGGAGCATGGCGCTGGCGACAAAGGCGGCCAGGGTGCGCGGCGTGGCCATCGCCGGCCCCAGCCAGCGCCAGCGGCGCTGCCACGCCAGCACGATGCCGACGAGCAGCAGCGACCAGACGATCCGGTTCGCCAGCACCTCGACGGGGTGCACCCCCGGCAACAGCCGGAAGTACAGCGGAAAGAAGCCCCACCACGCGAACGCCAGCGCGGCGGCGGCGACGCCGCGGTTCAAGCCGGCTTGTCGGCGCGGAGCAGGTGCTCGCCGTACTGCTCGCGCAGCCGGTTCTTCAGCATCTTGCCGGTGGCGCCGAGGGGGATCGCGTCAACGAAGACGACGTCGTCGGGCGTCCACCATTTGGCGATCTTGCCGTCGAAGAAGGCCACCAGTTCGTCGCGCGTGACTTCGTCGCCCGGCTTCCTGACGACGATGAGCAGCGGCCGCTCGTCCCATTTCGCGTGCCTGGCGGCGATGCACGCCGCCATTGTCACGCCGGGGTGCGCCATGGCGATGTTCTCGAGATCGATCGAGCCGATCCACTCGCCACCCGACTTGATCACGTCCTTCGAGCGGTCGGTGATCTGGACGAACCCGTCGGCGTCGATGTTGGCGACGTCGCCGGTCGGAAACCAGCCATGCCCGGCCTCGTCGGCGACGAGTGGATCTCCGCCTTCGCCCCTGAAGTACTCGCTCACCACCCAAGGCCCGCGCACCAGCAGCTCGCCGGATTGCTCACCGTCCCAGGGCAGTTCCTCGCCGTCGGTGCCGGTGATCTTGAGGTCGACGCCGTAGACGGCGCGGCCCTGCTTGGCCTGGATCGCGAACCGGGTCGGCGCGTCGAGACCGATCTGCGAGCCCTTGAGCGCGGCGACCGTTCCGACCGGGCTCATCTCGGTCATGCCCCAGGCATGCAGCACCTGCACGCCGTGCTTCTCCTGGAACGCCTTCATCATCGCCGGCGGGCAGGCCGAGCCGCCGATGACGGTGCGATTCATGGTCGAGAACGAGAGCTTGTGGGTGTCGACGTAGGCGAGCAGCCCTTGCCACACGGTCGGCACGCCGGCCGAGAGCGTCACGCCCTCGGTCTCGAACAGCTCGTGCAGTGACTTGCCGTCGAGGCCGGGCCCTGGGAAGACGAGCTTGCAGCCCGTCATGCACGCCGCATACGGCAGGCCCCAGGCGTTGACGTGGAACATGGGCACGACCGGCAGGATCGCGTCGGCTGCGCGGCAGTTGAGCGAGTCGGGCAGGGCGATCGCGAACGTGTGCAGGATGGTCGAGCGGTGGCTGTAGAGCACGCCCTTGGGATTGCCGGTCGTGCCCGACGTGTAGCACAGCGACGACGCGAGGCCCTCGTCGAACTCGGGCCAGACGTAGTCGTCGGCTTCGGCCTCCATCAGCTCCTCGTAGCAGAGGAGCTTGTCGATCTTCGACGCCTGCGGCATGTGCGCGCGGTCGGTCATCGCGACGAAGTGCCTGACGGTCTTCAGGCGCGACGCGACCGCCTCGACCAGCGGCAGGAAGGTGAGGTCGAAGAACAGCACCTGGTCTTCGGCGTGGCCGGCGATGTAGGTGAGCTGGTCGGGGTGCAGGCGCGGGTTGAGCGTGTGCAGCACCGCGCCGGAACCCGAGACGGCGTAGTAGAGCTCGAGGTGGCGGTAGCCGTTCCAGGCGAGCGTGGCACAGCGGTCGCTGCGCTTGACGCCGAGCTTTACCAGTGCGTTCGCCATTCGGCGGGCGCGCGAAGCCAGTTCGCGATAGGTCGTTCGGTGGATGTCGCCTTCGACGCGGCGCGACACCACCTCGCGTTCGCCGTGGTGGCGCTCGGCGTGCACGATGAGGGAGGAAATCAGCAGCGGCTGCTGCATCATGAGGCCGTTCATTCCGGGTCTCCGTTCGGGTTCTGGTTGTGCTTGTCTTCGCGCGGGGGCACGCCGCTAGTGCTGGATCGGCTTCAGGTCGCCGCAGTCGGCGCTGATCCAGTTCGCCTTGACGTGCGTCGTCATCGTTCGCGTGGGGGCACCGGCTTTCGTGACCGTGGTCGTCATGTCGACGCTGTAGGCATTGCCGCTGGTGAAGGTCGCCACGCCGTCGCTCTGCGCGTCGGGGCAGGTCGTGCGCCATTTCCAGGCCGAGGCATTGCGCTGGCTGAAGTCGATCTTGCAGTCCTGGCGCTTGTCGGCGGCCCACTTGCCCGACTCGAGCGACTGCTTCGTCTGGCAGATGCGAAGGCCTCCGCCGTTCATCGACACGCCGCGCTGCTTCATCATGGCCTCGATCTTGGCCCGCGCCTCGGGCGGCAGGCTGGCCATCTTCTGCATCGCCTTGGCGCGCCTGGCGTCGTCGGCGGGGCTGTCGCCGCCGATCTCGTAGGCCCACAGGCCCGGCTTGATCGGTGGCGCCGTCTGCGCGACGGCGGCGACGGCAAACAGGGCGAGGGCGCAGGCGACCATGGCGGCCGATGCTGCCTGCATCGAGCGGTGTAGCGACATGTGAATTCCCGGTGAAGCAGAGCTGGCGCGACGGCGCGCCAGCCGGCGATCATGGCATCCCGTGGGGCGGGCCGGCCTCCGGGCCGAGTTCGAGCTGCCAGGTCTCGCCGACGAGCCGTTGCCCGAAGCTCTCGTGCGGTTCGCGCCTGACCAGCGCATAGCCGGCCCTGGCGTAGATCGCCCGCGCGGCGATGAGGACGCTGTTGGTCCACAGCACGACGCGCCGATAGCCGGCGTCGCGCGCCTTGCGATGGCAGGCCTCGACCAGTCGGGCGCCGATGCCGAGCCCTCGCGCGGCGGGCTCGACGAGCAGCAGTCGCAGCTGGGCGACGCCGGGCAGCACCTCGCCGGTCGCGTCGTCGCGCGCCTGGACGAGGACGACGCAGCCGACGTTGACGCCGTCGCGCTCGGCGATCCAGCAGCCTTCGCGCGCCGGGTCGAACCGGTCGACGAAGTCGGCGGCAATGCGGGCGACGAGCGACTCGAAGCGCCAGTCCCAGCCGTATTCGGCGGCGTAGAGCGCGCCGTGCCGAGAGACCAGCCAGCCGATGTCGCCGCTGGTCGGCGCGCGCAGCAACCAGGGCGCGGGGTCGCGGCGCGCGGTCGGCTCGCCGAGCAGCCGCTCGATCGTCGTCATCGCCGCGGCGAGGTTGCGCTGTCCGCCGCTGTCGAGCGTGGAGAGCAAGGCGGCGGTGGCGGTCTCGGCGTGGCGGTCGAGTTGCGCAAAGGCCTTGCGGCCGGCGGCGGTGATCGACAGGCGCAACTGCCTGGCGTCGTCGGCCGGGCGTTCGCTGCGAACGAGCTTGCGCTCCTTGAAGCCGCGCAGCAGCCGGCTGACGTAGCCGGCGTCGAGGTCGAGGTCGCGCGCCAGCTCGGCGGCGGTCGTGTGGTCGCGATGCGCGAGCTCCCAGAGCAGTCTCGACTCGGCGAGGTTGAAGCGCGTCTTCGCGTGGCGCTCGTCGAGGACGCCGATGCGGCGCGTCCAGAAGCGGTTGAAGCTGCGGACCGC